>NZ_JBFODF010000026.1:124449-347601 GCF_040908165.1 Aeromonas sp. R6-1 | reverse complement strand
CGGCATGTTCGCCAAGTTCGGGGTGGAGTTGCCGCTGGCGACCCGGATCCTGCTCGCCACCTCCCATTTCTTCGTCAACTACTGGTGGCTGCTGCTCGCCATCCTGGTGGGCTCCGTCGTCGGCTGGCGGCGCTGGGTCGCCACGGCCAAGGGCAGGCTGACCTGGCACAGATGGCAACTCAGGCTGCCTATCGTCGGCACCATCATAGAGCGCTCCCTGCTGGCCCGCTTCGCCCGCAGCTTCTCCATGATGCTCAAGGCCGGGGTGCCGCTGAACACGGCGCTGACCCTGGTGGCCGATGCGGTGGACAACGCCTGGATGGCGGGACAGATCCGCGACATGCGGGGCGGCATCGAGCGCGGCGAGAGCCTGCTGCGCACCGCCGGCGTCAGCGGCCTGTTCACCCCATTGGTGATGCAGATGATCGCGGTGGGGGAAGAGACCGGCCAGGTGGACGAGCTGCTGCACGAGGCGGCCGAATACTACGAGCGGGAGGTGGATTACGACCTCAAGAGCCTCACCGCCCGCATCGAACCCATCCTGATCGGCATAGTGGCCGTCATGGTGCTGGTGCTGGCGCTCGGCATCTTTACGCCCATGTGGGACATGATGCGGGCCGTGCGTGGTCAATAGACGGTATCTTCACTCCTCCTGGTGGGGGACATGATGAGAGCGGTGCGGGGGCAGTGATGAGCTGGGCTATTTTCACTGCCAAACAGGATGCGGGAGAGGTATGAGCAGACAGTCCGAGCAGGATGAGCGCTGGCTGGGAGGCTACAGGCGGTTGATCGCCTGCATCCTGCTGTTGGTCATCCTTGCCACCCTGGCCCTGAGCTATCGCAGCCACAGGGAAGCGGCGCTGGCGGTCAGCCTGACCCTGCTGGGGGAGCAGTTTGCCGAGCGGGTCCAGCGGCTGCACGGGCGCTGGCTCGATGAGCGGCGCCCCGCCGTGCTCCATGCAGAGGGGCGGGCCTGGCAGTTCGATGGGCGAGGCTGGCCGCTGGCGGTGTTGCCGCTACAGTCACCGTCCGAGAACTGCCGCGGGCTCTGGTCGGCCTTGCTCGGCCAGGAGGCGCTGTCGATGCCCACCCTGCAGGTGCTGGCTAGCCCGGATGGGGAGGGATGCGAATTTGGTTGGGAGGCTAACTGGTTGATCTATCGCTTCGCCGACGGCAGTTTGCTGAACAAATCTTGAACAGTATCGTTCTAGCGTCTCGGCGACATGATTTTTTTCTATCTGCATGAAATAATGCGGAACATTACGGAGGCAGCATGGCAACAAAGAGAGTGATACCCGGCCAGGGGCCCGGTCAGATGGCCGGTTTTTCCCTGATTGAGCTGGTGATCGTCATCGTGATCCTGGGGATCCTGGCCGTCACCGCCTTGCCCCGTTTTCTCGATGTGACCGACGAGGCGAAGAAGGCGAGCGTGGAAGGGGTGTCCGGCGGTTTCGCCACCGGGGTGTCCCTGGTGCGGGCCCAGTGGGAGGCCGAGGGGCGTGCCAGGCAGGATGGACTCAACACCGTGCTCTATGACGGCTCGCGTTTCTATCTGACCACGCCGACCGACAGCCAGGTCAGCAATGGCGAGCTCTCTCCCGGGTATCCCATGGACACGGCAGCAAGCGGCACGCCCGATGTGGATCCGGCCAGCCTGACGGCGGCCCGCTGTCTCAATATTTGGGAGGGCCTGTTGCAAAATCCTCCCAAGGCGACCGCCAACTTTGACGAGGTACGCGGTAGCGGCAATGACCTGAAGTTCTATGCCACGGTGAGCAACAATGGACTGGATTCGGTCTGCCGTTACTATCTGGTCAACAGCCTGAGCAAGGGAAGTGATGGGCGCTATCAGGACCCGCAAGGGAGCACGGATGAGTTCATGAGTTTCAGTTACCGCCCGGCCTCCGGCCAGGTGACTACCAATATCAATTGATAAACAGAGGAAAACGTAATGAAGAAGCAAGCGGGTTTTACCCTGATCGAACTGGTGATCGTGATCATCATCCTGGGCATTCTGGCGGTCACCGCCGCGCCCAAGTTCCTGAATCTGCAGGATGATGCCAAGAAGTCTGCCGCGCAGGGCGTGCAGGCAGCGTTGTCCAGCGCTGCCAATCTGGTCTATAGCAAGGCAGCTCTGAATGGGCAGGAAAAGGCATCTGCGGCAGGTGGTACTGACTTGAATGGAATGACCGGTGTCAAGGTTATCTATGGCTACCCGACCGCTGATACCATTTCCGCTGCTGTAACCCTGGACGGCTGGGTTGCAGCTTCTGGCGCAACTGCTCTCGAGTCAACTTTTGCCCCTGCTAATACCAGTGGCAATACTTGTACCGTAAAATACACAGCCGCAACCAGTGATACTGTTCCTTTCAAAACCGAGTTGCAAAACTGTAAGTAATACGTGTTGACAAGCGAGGCTTCGGCCTCGCTTTTTCATTATTCAATGAGCAAGCAAATGCCGAGAAACAAGGGCTTCACCCTGATAGAACTGGTTATCGTAATCCTGTTGCTCGGGATTCTGGCCGCCTTTGCCGTGCCCAAGTGGCTGGGCAAAGGCGGCTTTGAAACCCATACCCTGCGCGATGAGCTGGTGGCCCGGCTGCGGCTGGTGCAGACCATGAACATGCAGGAAGGGGACGCGCGCTGCACCCAGCTGGTGCTGGAGGCGGGGCGTTTTGGCCATCTGACCGGGGCGAGCTGTGCGCCTGCCCCCATTTCGGGCTGGAGTGGGAATGAGCAGAGTCGCGGGCGCCTGGTGCAGGCGTCCGGCAACCTGCAATTCTCCCCCCAGGGGACATTCCATTTCGACAAGCGCAGCGGCAGGCCCCTGTGGCCTGGCTGCATCAATGGCTGCGAACTGGCGGTCAGCAGCGGGCAGGAGAGCGCCCGGCTGCGCATCGAGCCGGAAGGTTATATCCATGCCCTCCCTTAAGGCCCGGTGCGGCTTCACCCTGATCGAGTTCGTGGTCGGTATTGTGCTGCTGGCCATCGCCCTGACCGGCGTCCTGGGGCTTCTCATCAATCAGGCACCCCAGGCGGTGGATCCGGTGCAGCAGGTACGCGCCGCCCAGCTCGCCCAGCGCATTCTCGGCGAGATGCTGGAGAAGTCTTTCGACGAGCATTCCGATCACAACGGCGGCCGTTTTCGCTGTGGCGAAACGGCCGGTGTGCCCGCCTTCACCTATCCCCCCTGCACGGCGAGCGCCGACTATGGCCCCGATAGTGGCGAAACCCGCCCCTACGGGTTCAACGACGTGGACGATTTCGACACGGCAGGCCGCTGGGTGGACGCCAGCTACTTTACTCAGGCCTCGGCCGCGAGCAGCGAGGAGGAGTATCGACGCTACCAGGTGAAGATCGCGGTGGTGCCGGATACCCTCTTTGGCAGCGCGGGGGAGGGGGCTGAGTCCATCGGCAAGCGCATCACCCTGACCGTGCGCCTGCCGGACGGGAGCGAGCTGGTCTTCGGCCTCTATCGGGGGAACTACTGATGGGCAAGCCACATTCCCGTGATGTCGCGTGGGAACACCCATGTGCCAGACTCGCCCGTGACCGCGTCCGACCCGGGCGTGAGGGGGGCTTCACCCTGGTGGAGCTGGTGATGGTGATCCTGCTGCTCGGGGTGATGGCGACATTTTCCAGCCAGTTTATCGGCATCGGTACCCAGATCTACGGAGATGCCAGCCGCCGCGAGCAACTGATGAGCGATGCCCGTTTCGCCCTGGAGCGGCTCAATCGCGAGGTGCGTGACGCCGTCCCCGGTTCGGTGCGGGTCGAGGACGAAGGGGGCGGTGCCCAGGAGCAGGGGGCCTGTCTGCGGTTCTGGCCCATCGCTACCGCTGGCCGCTACCTGGAGACGGCGAGCAGCACAGTGCTTCGCATCGTCGAGCCTGTCACCATGCCGGCAAAGGAAGATACGGCCATCATCTATCCGCTGCCTGACACGACCTCTGGCAGTACCATCACGCTGGACAAGGGGTGTGTGCAGGGGCGTTGCACTGCCAGAGTGACCGAGGTAGGAACTCCCGTCTCCGGGGCCGTGCCGCTGACCCTGGCTGGTGCGCTCGCCAAGGACTCCCCGGGCCAGCGCATCTATTTTGCGAACCAGCAGGTGCTCTATTGCGTGAGAGGGGGCAACCTCTGGCGCATGGCCAAGTCCCTCGACGACACCCTGAGCAGCAGCGAGACCACCCGGTTGATGGGGGAGCATATTCGTCCCGCCGCCTATTACTTCTATCGGGAACCCGCCGCCTTCAACCAGAGCGAGGTGGGGCTGCGGCTGGAGTTCGAGCAGCGCGACGAGCGCGTCGTCTTCCATCACAAGCTGGAGACCCTCAATGTGCCCTGACACTCCCACCATGGTGAGGTC
Source organism: Aeromonas sp. R6-1 (assembly GCF_040908165.1). Lineage (NCBI taxonomy): Bacteria > Pseudomonadati > Pseudomonadota > Gammaproteobacteria > Aeromonadales > Aeromonadaceae > Aeromonas > Aeromonas sp. R6-1. The sequence goes on along the minus strand of NZ_JBFODF010000026.1, from coordinate 343,232 downwards.
CCAGCGGGGCAGCGCCATCCTGATCGCCCTCTTTGTCATCGTCATCATGGCCCTGCTGGCGGCGGCCATGGGGCGTTTCCTGGTGGACAGCAGCGAGAAGCACACGGTGGAGGTGCGCGGCGTGCGTGCCCTGATGGCGGCCCAGAGCGGGCTCGAAGTTGCACTGTACCGGCTCTATCCCAATGGGGAGTGGCAGGGGCAGGCCAGCCGGTGCGTCCCCATAGCGCTCGACTTCACCGAGCCCGGGCTTGCCGGGTGTCAGGCCAGCATCACCTGCAACAGGGTGACGGTGAGTGCGGCCGGAGGGACCCAGACCGGATACCGATTCAGCAGCGAAGGGCGCTGTGGCCAGCCCGATGCCGGCAGCGGCCCGAACCCCGATTTTGCCGTCAGCCGCACCCTGGTGGCGGAAGCCTTTGATGGAGCGACGCCATGAGCCCCCTGCCAAGGAGCCAGACCCCATGAAGTCCAGCCAGCCTCTTCGCGGCGCCCTGTTGTGGATCTTGCTGGGATCCACCTCGGTGCAGGCCGCCAGCCAGTGTACAGAAGCCTTCCTTTTCCCGGTGCAGAGCCACGCCTCCCCCGGCGTGCTGAGCATGAACAATGAAAGCAAGATCATCAGCACCACAGTGGGGGCCAGTTACCCCTTCCTGACCCAAAAAATCCAGCCCAACGCCAACTGCAACAACGGTGGCTTCTGGAACAACGGCACCTGGGTCTCCAATTGCAACGTCAGCGGCGCCCTTGCCAGTGTGCTCAAGGATGTGACCTTCATCAGCGACCCCGACGCATTTCCGGCCAACCCGGGGGGCTTCCCCTCCTACAGCGGGAAAAATGATCTCGCTTGCGACGGGGCCATCTCTCCTGCTGCCGGTGACTACAAGAACGCCTCGTGGGGGGGCAACAGCTGCGTGGCGACCCTGAAATCGGGCCAGACCTATCGCTTCGATACCTTGTCTATCAGCGAAGGGGCGATGCTCAACCTCAACGGTGCGACCGTCTATGCCCAGAAGATGACCATCAAGAATGGTTACAACAGTGGCGTCACCGGGTCGGGAGACCTTCATGTGAACGATCTGACGGTGACTGGTCAGGGCAAGCTCAATGACGCCAGGGTCACCGTCTACAGCACCCTTGAGGTCTCGGGCAATGGCAATACCGGGACCGCCGTCTTCCAGCCGCACTACCTGGACAAGGTCACCATGGAGGTCTCTACCAGTGGCCAGAGCGTGCTCATGGGGGCAGGGGACTGGTTCATCAAAAGCCTGGGGATGAAGAGCAACAGTGCCATGACCTTCCAGGGACAGAGCTCCCTCGCCGTCTATGGGCTAAAGATGGAAAACGAGAGCCGGATCTCCGCTGCAGGGAGTCGCAGCGATCTGACGCTTCTGCTTCACCAGACCCTGGAGGTGAGCGGCAACGGCACCATCAACGGGTATCTGCAGGCCCGCTACCTCAAGACGTTCAAACACCAGAGCACCTCCAACATCAATTTCTACTTTCGTGGCGGCAACCACTGGATAGACAAGATGGAGCTCGGCCAGAACGACAAGCTGATCTTTGACAGCGGCAGTGCCGCGAGGTTGTACATCAAAAGCGATCTGGCCCTGAGCGACCAGATGGAGGTCAATGCGGGGGGCAAGGCCAACGACCTGATGATGTATCACTTCGGCAAGGTCACCATGAGCGGCAACACCAAACTCAACGCCATTCTCTATGTGAACGCCGGGGATCTGGCCATGAGTGGCCAGGCCGTGCTGACCGGCGCCGTGTCGGCGGTGAACGTCTCCATGACCAACAACAGCCAGGTGATCCACGAGCCCTTCAACGGCGACTGGCCGGGCATGTGTGAAGACCCACTGACCTGTTTCAGCGATGACTTCTCCGCCAGCACCCTCAGCAGCGACTGGGTGGCGGCCCGCAGCAGCGGCGACTTTACCCCCGCCATCGTCAATGGCCGACTCGGCATGACCCAGGCCAGCCCCAAGCAATCCACCTCTGCGACTTACCAGCGGCTCTTCCCCGCCGCCAACAACCTGGTCACCATCGAATTCGACCACTATGCCCACGGTGGCAACGGGGCGGACGGCATGGCGGTGGTGCTCTCCGACGCCAGAGTGACCCCCCAGCCCGGCGCCTTCGGCGGGCCCCTCGGGTATGGCTTCAAGCCAGAAGCTAATGGCTTTGCCGGCGGCTGGCTTGGGGTAGGGATAGATGAGTACGGCAACTTCTCCGGCGAAGGTGGCAGTGTCAACAAGGGGCGGCGCAAGCAGTCCGTAGCGGTACGGGGATCGGGTTCCGGTACCAGCGGCTACAACTACCTCAAGGGCACCTGCAACAACGGCGCCGACAACGCCAACGGCAACTGCCTGTCGCCGACCGTGGACAGCGGCTCGGACAGCAATCGCCCCCACCGTTATCGACTGACCATAGACTCGCGCATCACCGGCCAGTCCCTGGTCAAGGTGGAGCGCAATACCGGAGGGGGTTACAGCACTCTGATCGACAGCTTCAATGCTGCCGCCCAGAGTGGCCAGGCAGCCATTCCCGAGAATCTGTTGTTGTCCCTGACTGGCTCGACCGGGGATGCGACCAACGCCCACCAGATCGACAACGTCCGTATCTGCGCCCTCAAATCCAATCCGGTGGGCACCCAGATCGATCACTTCGAGTTCGATCACTCAGGCCAGGCCCTGACCTGCAACCCCGAGACTCTGACCATTCGGGCCTGCGCCAACGCCAGTTGCAGCCAGCTGTTCACGGACCCGGTGAGCGCCATCCTGACCCCTCTCAAGAATGGCAGCAACGGCTGGATAGCCGACAGCCAGGTGAGCTACAACGGCAACACCGCTACCGTGACCTTCAGCAACGGCACCGCCAAATTGCAGCTGCGCAACAATCTGGCGAGCGCTATGACGGTAGGGGTGAGCGGTTCGACGCCGTCCACCAAGCCGCTTAGCGAGACGCTTTGCCGGGCGGGCAGCGGCGCCCTGAGCGCCGCCGCCTGTACCTTGAGCTTTGCCGACAGCGGCTTCCTGTTCAATGTGCCGGATACCCTGGCCAACAGGCCCCAAGATGTAGTGATCAGTGCCGTCAAAAAGGACAATGCGACCCAGCAGTGTGTCCCCGGTTTTACCGGTGAGCGTTCGGTCGGCTTCTGGGGAACGTATGTCACCCCGAATGACAATTCTACCGGGAGTCAGATGGCGATAGATGGCAAGACGATTTCGACTTATGCCGCCAATGTAGTCTCGCCAGCGGCGACAACCCTCAATTTGACCTTCGATGGTCAAGGCAAGGCGACGTTGAAGAGTGTTCGCTATCCGGATGCAGGCCAGATGCGGCTTAATGCCCGCCACGATGGCAGCGGGGATACCGCAGGGCTGGTGATGACGGGGTCGGATCTGTTCGTCAGCCGCCCGGCCGGGCTCTGCATCACGCCTACCGAGGGGACCTGCGCGGCAGGGGATGCCAGTTGTCCGGTGTTCAAGAAGACCGGTGAGGCGTTCCAGCTGAATATCAAAGGGGTGGCTTGGCAAGCGGATGATGACAAGGACCTGTGCAGCGGCAACCTGGCGACCCCCAACTTCGCGCTGGCCAATATTGCGCTCGGCAGCGAGCTGGTGGCGCCCAAACCAGGGGAAGGGGCGGTGGTCGGCACGTCCAGCTACGACCACTCCAACCAGAAGGACAGCAACCTCAACTCCGTCGGCCAGTCGGTCAACGAAGTCGGGGTGTTCCGGATGACGGCGACGCCACCGACCTTGGGTTACTTTGGCTACACCATACCCGCCGCCAGCAGCGTGCCTGTGGGGCGTTTCATCCCGGTGGACTTCAATCTGGTGAGTGGCAACATAGTCCCCGCCTGCGAGGCGTTTTCCTATATGGGGCAACCCTTCCTGGCGGAGTTGCAGATCCAGGCCCGCAATCAGTTTGGCGAGACCACCCTGAACTACAGGGAGGCGTTTGCCAAGGGGGATGCCTACCTGAGCGCGGCCAACAACAAGGACGGGGTGTCGCTCTCCGCCCGGTTACGCAGCCTGGGACCGCTGCCCTGGGTGGCAGGGGAGGCCGACTTCAACGGGCCGACCGAGTTTGCTCGCCGCTCCGATGGCAAGCCAGATGGCCCCTACCGGGCCCTGTCGTTTGGCCTTTATATGAAGGACAACGATGGTGAGCAGACCCTGATCGCCAATCCCGACTTCAACGACGGGCAGCCGGGGTCATGCAGTGGCGCTGGCTGCAATGCCAGGCTGATCGATGACGTGCCCATGGAGGCGTACTTCGGCCGGGTGCAGGCAGGTACCCGCCAAGGGGTGGCAACGGCCGGGCTGGCGGTGCCGCTGCAACTGCAATATCACGAGGCGGGCGCCTGGCATGCCATGGGAGCTGATCAATGTACCCGCCTTTCCCTGCAAGATGGGGGCATCGAGTTCACCGATGGCAGCCAGCGTTTCGATCAGGGAAGTGGCGATCTGATATTGGATGACAACACCCGGATCCGGCTCGGTCTTGGCCCGGTTGCCCCTGGCGCCATGGTGGCGAGCGCGAAGGATGGTGTCATCTCCATACAGTTCGCTGCCCCGGACAGGGCGGTGCGCATTCCGTTCAAGATCGATCTGAGCAAGCAACCGGAGTCAGAGCAGCAACCTGGACGGCGTCCGCTCTGGTTGTCTGACCCAGACAGTCTGGAGGGCATGGCCATTTTTGGCCGGGATCGGGGTAATGACAGAATTATTTATCGCCGCGAAGTGATGCCCTGACACCCGGGCTGACACGGGGAGATAGACGCATTGCTGTACAGTGGCGTCTTATCTCCTTGTTTCGTAGTGTTTGTCGGCCTGAGCGGGTGAGTGATGACTCGCATTTTTGTCGCGCCTGATTGATTGGCGACAGTTTGAGCGCTTGCCCATTGGGGTGGGCATTGGTAAAGTTAGCCGGTTTTCTGCACCTCCAAATTCTTAGGATTTCCCGTAGCCATGTTCAAAAAGCTCAGAGGCGTCTTTTCCAACGATCTGTCGATCGACTTGGGAACTGCCAACACCCTGATCTATGTAAAAGATCAAGGGATCGTCCTTAACGAACCCTCAGTTGTCGCCATTCGCCAAGAGCGCGGGAACGCCAAATCGGTCGCTGCTGTCGGTCATGCCGCCAAGCAGATGCTGGGTCGTACCCCGGGTAACATCTCTGCCATTCGCCCGATGAAAGACGGCGTGATCGCCGATTTCTACGTGACCGAGAAGATGCTGCAGCACTTCATCAAACAGGTTCACGACAACAACTATTTCCGCCCCAGCCCGCGCGTGCTGGTGTGCGTACCCTGCGGCTCCACCCAGGTGGAACGTCGCGCCATCAAGGAATCCGCTCTGGGCGCCGGCGCCCGCGAGGTTTACCTGATCGATGAACCCATGGCTGCCGCCATCGGTGCCGGCCTGCCGGTCTCCGAAGCGACCGGTTCCATGGTGGTGGACATCGGTGGCGGTACCACCGAAGTGGCCATCATCTCCCTGAACGGCGTGGTCTACTCCCAGTCCGTGCGTATCGGTGGCGACAAGTTCGACGAAGCCATCATCAGCTACGTCCGTCGCAACTACGGCAGCCTGATCGGGGAAGCCACCGCCGAGCGCATCAAGCACGAGATCGGCTCCGCCTATCCGGGCGAAGAGGTGCGCGAGATCGAAGTGCGCGGTCGCAACCTGGCCGAGGGTGTGCCCCGCAGCTTCACCCTGAACTCCAACGAGATCCTGGAAGCGCTGCAAGAGCCGCTCTCCGGCATCGTCTCCGCCGTCATGGTGGCCCTGGAGCAATCCCCGCCCGAGCTGGCGTCCGACATCTCCGAGCGCGGCATGGTGCTGACCGGTGGTGGTGCCCTCCTCAAGGACATCGACCGTCTGCTGATGGAAGAGACCGGCATCCCGGTCGTCGTGGCTGAAGATCCCCTCACCTGTGTCGCCCGTGGCGGTGGCAAGGCGCTGGAGCTGATCGATATGCACGGTGGCGATCTGTTCCACTACGAATAAGACCCAAAGCCGGCCGAGCGCCGGCTCTTTTTTGACGACCCATGAAACCCATCTTCGGTAGAGGCCCTTCGCTTCAGTTACGGTTGTTTCTCGCCGTCATCATCTCCGTCGCTGCCATCGTCGCGGATTCCCGCTTCGGTGTGTTCAGCCATGTCCGCGTTTATCTGAGCTCCCTGGTGAGCCCGCTGCAATACATCGCCAACGCCCCCGGCACCCTGCTCGACACCATGTCGACCCAGGTGCAGACCCGCGCCGATCTCATCGAGCAGACCAAGCAGCAGGAGCAGCAACTGTTCACCCTGCGCTCGCGCCTGCTCAAGATGGATCAGCTGGAGCACGAGAACCAGCGTCTGCGCGAGCTGCTGGGGTCGCCGGTACACAAGGAGTCCCGCAAGATGGTGGCCGAGCTGCTGTCGGTGGATTCCGACCCCTTCAGCCATCAGGTGCTGATCAACAAGGGGGCGCTGGATGGCGTCTACAACGGCCAGCCGGTGATCAACGATCAGGGGGTGGTCGGCCAGGTGCTCCACGTGGGCTCCACCACCAGTCGCGTCCTGCTCATCACCGACTCCAGCCACGGCATCCCGGTGCGGGTGCTGCGCAACGACTTGCGCGCCATTGCCTCCGGCAGCGGCGAGCTGGACAAGCTGGAGCTGCGCAACCTGCCCCGCAACACCGACGTCCAGGTCGGCGATCTGCTGGTCACCTCGGGCCTGGGCGGCCGCTTCCCGGAAGGTTATCCGGTGGCGACCGTGACCCGCTCCGACTACGTGGAGGGCAAGCCCTTCGCCCAGATCGAGGCCAAGCCCCTGGTGGCGCTGGACCGTCTGCGCTACCTGCTGCTGCTGTGGACCGACAAGAAACCGGAAGTACACGACAAGGATGCCCTTGAGCCTGCGGCGAGCGCCTCGGCGGCCACGGCAACCTCGGCGGCGGGGGCGACGCGCTGATGCTGCAACCCGCCAGCGGCAGGATCTGGATCTGGTGTTCGATCCTGCTGGCCCTGTGCCTTTCCATCCTGCCGCTTCCCTTTCAATTCGAACCCTTCCGTCCGGACTGGCTCGCCATGGTGCTCATCTACTGGGCGCTGGCGCTGCCCCACCGGACCAACGTCGGCACCGCCTGGGTGGCGGGCCTGCTGCTGGACGTGCTGCTCGGCAGCACCCTCGGCGTGCGGGCCATGGCCATGGCCATCACCACCTACCTGGCGGCCTTCCAGTTCCAGAAGATCCGCAACTTCTCCCTCTGGCAGCAGGCGCTGATCATCGGTCTGCTCTCCCTGGTGGGGAAGATCACCGTGTTCTGGGCGGAGCATCTGTTCAGCCGGGCCAGCCTCAACTTCGCCTACTTTTGGTCGACGTTGACGACGATGTTAATATGGCCCTGGATTTTTATGGTCTTGCGCAAGGTGCGGCGTCGCTTCAATATCAAGTGAATGTGAATAAAAACAACGCATTGTAACTGCGCATCGTCTCATTGAGTGAAGTATGAACAAGCACAACGAACTGCAACTCTATCTCGCCTCGGGCTCCCCCCGCCGGCACGAGCTTCTGACCCGCCTGGGCTACCGTTTCGAGGTCCTCAAGCTGGATGTGCCGGAGCTGCGCAACGACGGTGAGAAGCCCCAGGATTACGTCTGCCGGCTGGCACGCGACAAGGCCATGGCCGGTGTGGCCGCGGCGCCCACGGCGCTGCCTGTGCTGGGGGCCGACACCATAGTGGTGCTGGGGGAGCGGGTGCTGGAGAAACCCTCCGACCTGCTGGACGCCAAGGACATGCTGGAAGCTCTCTCCGGGCGGGTACACCAGGTGATGACGGCGGTGGCCCTGGCCACCCCGGAGCGATGCGATGTGCGGCTGGTCACCACCAACGTGGCGTTTCGCAAGCTGGACGAGGCCGAGATCGAAGCCTACTGGCGCACCGGCGAGCCGTGCGACAAGGCGGGCGCTTATGCTATCCAGGGCATTGCCGGCAAATTCGTCAGTCGCCTCGAGGGGAGCTACAGTGCCGTGGTCGGCCTGCCCCTGCTGGAGACGGACCTGTTGATCAAGCAGCACCTCGAGCAGACCCGGTAATCCTCTCGTCAGCAGTGCGCTGCTGAGTTACCCGTTGTTCGTCGTGCCAGAATTCAAAACTAGAAAGGCAAGGTAACTTATGTCGGTAGAACTGCTGGTAAACGTCACCCCCTCCGAAACCCGGGTCGCCCTGGTCGAGAACGGTCTGCTGCAGGAAGTGCATGTGGAGCGTCAGGCCAAGCGCGGCATCGTGGGCAACATCTACAAGGGCAAGATCAGCCGCGTGCTGCCCGGCATGCAGGCCGCCTTCGTCGACATCGGCATGGACAAGGCCGCCTTCCTGCACGCCTCCGACATAGTGCCCCATACCGAGTGTGTGGCGATCAAGGAGAAGGAGCAGTTCCAGGCCGGCAACATCGCCGAACTGGTGCGCCAGGGGCAGGACATCATGGTACAGGTGGTCAAAGACCCGCTCGGTACCAAGGGGGCTCGCCTCACCACCGACATCACCCTGCCATCCCGTTATCTGGTCTTCATGCCGGGCAGTGCCCACGTGGGGGTCTCCCAGCGCATTGAATCCGAGGCGGAGCGCGAGCGCCTCAAGCGCACCGTGGCCGGCTATGTGGACGAACTGGGCGGCTATATCATCCGCACCGCCGCCGAAGGGGTGGGGGAGCAGGAGCTGGAGCAGGACGCCGCCTTCTTGAAGCGTCTGTGGCGCAAGATCCTCGAGCGCAAGCAGAAGTACCCCCCCTGCAAGATCCTCTACGAGGATCCCAGCCTGGCGTTCAGGGTGGTGCGTGACTTCGTCGGTGCCGAGCTCGACAAGATCCGGGTCGACTCCCGCCAGAGCTTCGATCAGCTCAAGCGCTTCACCGAGGAGTACGTGCCCGAGCTCGCCAACAAGCTGGAGTACTACTCCGGCGAGTCGCCCATCTTCGATCTCTACGACGTGGAGAACGAGATCCAGCGGGCGCTGGAGCGCAAGGTGGAGCTGAAATCCGGCGGCTACCTCATCATCGATCAGACCGAAGCCATGACCACGGTGGACATCAACACCGGCGCCTTCGTCGGCCATCGCAATCTGGAAGAGACCATCTTCAACACCAACGTCGAGGCCACCGCCGCCATCGCCCGTCACCTGCGCCTGCGCAACCTCGGCGGCATCATCATCATCGACTTCATCGACATGCAGTCCGAGGATCACCGCCGCCGGGTGCTGCACAGCCTGGAGCTGGCGCTTGCCAAGGACAGGGCCAAGACCAACGTCAACGGTTTCTCCCAGCTCGGGCTGGTGGAGATGACCCGCAAGCGCACCCGGGAGAGCCTGGAGCACGTGCTCTGCGCCGAGTGCCCCGAGTGCAAGGGGCGCGGCCGGGTCAAGACGGTGGAGTCGGTCTGCTTCGAGATCCTGCGGGAGATCATCCGGGTCAACCGCGCCTACGACGCGGATCAGTTCACCGTCTATGCGGCTCCTTCGGTGGCCGATTACCTGCGGGGGGAGGAGTCCCACAGTCTGGCGGAGCTGGAAGTCTTCATCGGCAAGCAGGTCAGGGTGGTCTCCGAGCCGCTCTGTGGGCAGGAACAGTTCGATGTGGTGATGATGTAATTGGTCTACCGCTGGCTGAGTCGGGGCTGGTTGGCCCTCGGAGTCTTCTTCGTGCTGCTGGCCGTTCTGGTCAGCGTGGTACGACTGGGCGGCCCCTTGCTCAACCAGCACCGGGCGGCCGTGATAGGGACTCTGCTCGGGGAGAGCCAGCTCGAGGTGAGCGTGGATCACGTCGGGCTGGACTGGACTCCCCGCGGCCCGGCCATCGGGCTGGAAGGACTGGCCATCGCCCCCGATTCGGGGCGTTTCTCCCTGCGCCTTGGCAAGGTGTGGGCCCACCTCGACTTCTGGCGCTCCCTCAACGAACTCAGACCGGTGTTTGGCCAGCTGATCCTGAGCGACGGCAACATCGCGCTGGACATGACCCAGCCCGCCACCCCCGTCAGCGGGAAGAGCGCGAACCAGCAGGAGGCCCTGCTGCGCTTCCTGCTGACCCAGCTCTCCACCTTCGACATTCACGACACTCGCCTGAGCCTCACCACGGCACTGGGGGAGGTGCGCGCCCTCGACATCGCCCAGTTGCGCTGGCAGAACCGCGGCAAGCGGCATCAGGGGGTCGGCAAGGCCTATCTCATCAACGGGGTGGGGGAGAGCACCCTGGACCTCATCATCGATGTGGATGCCCCAGAGGTGCGGCTCGACCGCCTCAAGGGCCAGCTCTATCTGGGGGCCAGAGAGCTGGACATCAGCCCCATGCTGGCCAGGATCCACGCCGGCGCGCCGCCGGTGAGCGGCCAGCTCGACTTCCAGCTCTGGAGCGAGTTCGAGAAGGGCAGGCTCGGCAACTCCCTGCTGGCCTTTGGCAACAACCACCTGATCTGGAAAGACGAGATCAAGGGGGAGCCGCACCGCCTCGACCTGCAGGGGGGCAAGATCCAGCTGCGCCGGGACGGCGAGGCGTGGCAGCTCGCCAGCCACGACGTCACCTTCAAGCTCGATGGCGCCACCTGGCTGCACAGCCGCCTGCAGCTCGAGCGCATCGGCTCACGCATCCAGGGCTATGTGCCCGCCATCGATCTCGACCAGATTGCCAACCTGAGCCAGCTGGTCTCCGGCCTCTATCCCGAGCTGACCGAGACCCTCAAGCGCACCCGGCCAAGGGGCCAGTTGCAGGAGCTGGTCCTGCAAGCCGACGGGGACTGGCAGGGGCTCTCTTTGCAGGGGGAACTGCGCGGCTTCGGGACCCGGGCCTGGCATGATGTGCCCGGCCTGCAAAAGCTGGACGGTGACTTCTGGCTGACCCCGAACGGGGGGCGTGCCCGCCTGACCCTGGGCAAGGGCAAGGTGGATCCGGCCCGCCACTTCAAGGAACCCATCCCGGTGGACAGCCTGAGTGCGGCCCTCGACTGGTGGCGGGCGCCCCAAGGCTGGGTGCTCTATGGCCAGGACATTGCCCTGGACAACCCGGATCTGCGCCTCGCCAGCCGGTTTCGCCTCGAGCTGTTCGAGCACCCCTTCCTCGCCCTGACCGGGCGCATCGACGTCAAGAACGCGGCCCATGCGGATCGCTACTACCCCCTGGCGGTGATGGATGAGGGGCTGGTGAGCTACCTGAGCGGTGCCATCAAGGGGGGCAAGGCCAAGGGGGCCGACCTGCTCTGGTACGGCGAATTCCGTGACTTCCCCTACGACAACGGCAAGGGCGTCTTCCAGGTGGCGGTGCCGCTGCAACAGGCCACCTACGAGTTTTTCCCGGGCTGGCAGCCGCTGACCGACCTGCAGATCGATCTGCTGTTCCAGAACGCCAGCCTCGACATGAACAGCCGCGCCACCCAGCTCGGCAAGGCCAGCTCCGACTCGGTGCACGCCTGGATCCCGGACCTCTATCCGGGGGCTCACCTCTACGTGGATGCCAGGGTTGAGGGCGAGGGCAAGGCCATCAGCGACTATTTGCAGGACTCGCCGCTGGGGGGATCCGTCGGTCAGGCGCTGCGGGAGGTGGAGATCCGCGGCCCCATGAAGGGCACGGTGAAGCTTGACATACCGCTGGATGGCGAGGGGGAGGTCAAGGCCAGCGGGGAAGCCAGCTTCAAGGACAACAAGGTGAGGATCGCCTCCCTGGACCTGCCCCTCGACGGGGTCGCAGGGACGCTCGAGTATGACAACGAGCAGACTCGCATTCACAACCTCAAGGCCAGCCTGTGGAACCAGCCGCTGACCCTGGATTATCAGGGGCGGCAACTGCCCCACGGCTATCAGGCCGACCTCAAGTTCCAGGGGCAGTGGGACAGCCGCCGCCAGCGCCGGGACATACCGGCCCTCGAGATGCTCCAGGGGCGCAGCAACTGGTCCGGTACCCTGGGGCTGACCCTGCCCGAGAACAAGGCGTTCAGTTTCCAGCTGGCGCTGGACTCCAACCTGCAGGGCATGGGGCTGGATCTGCCTGTGCCCCTGACCAAGGCGGCGGGTACCCGGCTGCCCCTCAAGGTGACGGCCCGTGGGCGGGATGGCAGCGCCGACATCCGCGCCGTGCTGGGGGCGGACATCGACATGCAGAGCCGCCTGGTGTACGGCGACGGCGTGCCCTATCTCAGCCGGGTGCGGGTCAATATCGGCCAGCCCGGGGCGCGGGTGATGCAGGACAAGCCCATGCTGCTCGCCATCAACCAGCAGCAGGCGGACGTAGCCGGCTGGCTGGCACGTCTCAAGCAGTGGCTGCCTGCTGGCACGGCGCCGAGTGACAATGCGGTGGTGGGTCCCGCTTTCTTGCCCCAGGAGTGGTGGGTAGATGGCCAACTGGCCCGTGCCGACATCGGCAGCGCCAGCCTCAAGGCGGTGCACTTCACCCTGGGGCCGGTGAACCAGGCCACCGAGGTGATGATCGACAGCCCCGACGTGATGGGGGTGGTGCGGGTGCCGGTGGCTGATGGGCGCCCCATCGATGCCAAGTTTGCCCGCATCTACTGGTCCGGCAAGGGGACCGATCTCAGCCCGGATCCCGATGAGCGCCAGGACAGGGCCATCATGAATGCCATTCCCTGGCTCACCTTCAGCTGCGTGGATTGCCGCTTCGGCGAGCTGCCCCTTGGTGAGGTGAAAGGGGAGCTGCTGCCCGGGGCCAACCGGCTGGATCTCAAGGGGCTGGAGATGCGCCTGGCGGGCAGCACCCTGCGCGGCAGCGCCGAGTGGCTGGCCCGTGGCAGCCAGATGCAGACCCGTGCCAGGGTGAACCTCGAGACCCGCAACAGCGAGCTGCTGCTCAAGCGGCTCGGCTACACCTCGCCCATCGGGGATGCCCCGGGCAAGCTGGCGCTGGATCTGAACTGGCGTGACGTGCCCTACCGCCTGAGCCTGCCGACCCTGGCGGGCAGCGCCGACTACCAGCTGGAGGGGGGGACCCTGCGGGAGGTCAACGACAAGGGGGCCCGACTGCTCTCCCTGCTGAGCCTCGACTCCCTGATGCGCAAGCTGCGCCTCGATTTTCGCGACGTCTTCGACAAGGGCTTCTATTTCGAGTCCATGTCCGCCTCCGCCAAGGTCAATCAGGGGGTGGTGGAGAACAACGACTTCTACATGAAAGGGGCGGCGGGCAACCTGCGGGGCAAGGGCATCGCGGATCTGGTGCGCTGGCGGCTCGACTTTGATCTGAGCTTCTCCCCGAACCTAGGGGGCACCCTGCCGGTGGTGGCGGCCTTTTCCCTGACTCCCATCACCGGGCTCTATGTGCTGGCCCTCTCCAAGCTGCTGGAGCCCGTGGTGGACGTGGTGACCCGCATCGATTTTCGGGTCTCCGGCCCGCTGGACGCCCCCAGGCTGGTGGAGGCGGGGCGGGATCGCGCCCGCATCAAGCTCAACCAGCAGCAGAAGGAGGCGGTGGATGCGGTGGCGCCCGGCCTGCCCGCCAAGGAGGTCACCCCCTTCCTGCTCAATCCCAAGCATCAGGGCTCGGGTCAGCGCTGAGGGCACGCACCGGGCTGGGGGACTTTCCCCCGACCGCCAAACCCCTCATAGTGCAGATATTGCCCCGCGAGCCGAGAAGGCATTCTGCCACCGGCTCGCCCAACAGAAGAGTGCGGATATTGCCCTGCGAGCGGAGAAGGCCTTGTGTCACCGGCTCGCCCAACAGAAGGAGCGCGTCATGTGGCTAGCCGCCATGCAGTTGATATCGGGTCGTACCTGGCAGGATAACCGGGAGCGGATCGCCGCCGAGCTGGCGAGTCTGCCCGGAGAGCGCCCCTTGCTGGTGCTGCTGCCGGAAAACTTCGCCCTCTTTGGCGAGCGGCAGGGGTATCTGGACGGGGCAGAGCCATTGGGAAATGGCCCAATCCAGCAGCAACTCTCTGATTGGGCCAAATCCCACGGCATCTGGCTGGTGGCCGGGGCCATGCCCACCGCCATCGCCGGTGCCGACCACATCCACACCAGCACCCTGGTGTTCGATCCCGACGGCGAGCTCAAGGGGCACTACCACAAGATCCACCTGTTTGACGTGGACGTGGCGGACAATCACGGCCGCTACCGGGAGTCGGAGACCTTCAGCCCGGGTGATCAGCCTGTGCTGGTGGACTCCCCCTTTGGTCCCCTCGGCCTCTCTATCTGTTATGATCTGCGCTTTCCCGAGCTTTACCGCCAGTTGGCCCGGGCCGGTGCCCGGGTGCTGCTGGTGCCTGCCGCCTTTACCGCCGTCACCGGCGAGGCGCACTGGGAGCCCCTGTTGCGGGCCCGTGCCATCGAGAACCAGTGCTACGTGGTGGCCGCCAACCAGGGGGGCACCCACGAGACGGGGCGCCAGACCTGGGGCCACAGCATGGTGATCGACCCCTGGGGCCGGGTGCTGGCCTGTCGGGCGTCGGGGCAGGGCACCGTGCTGGCGCCGCTGGATGGGGCCCTGATCGATGAATTGAAACGCACCATGCCGGTGCTGCAACACGCCCGCCTGCTGTGAGCCCGCGGCCGTGGATTTAACCGTTACGACATCTCGCATGAGAGTGGAGAGAAAGATTTGAGTCTATTGAGCCAGGTTAGTGCCTCCCTGTTGGCCCCGAACGAGCTCGACGAAGGGCGGCTGCAACAGCTGCTCGGCAGCCTGATGAGCCATCAGGTGGAGTTCGGCGACCTCTATTTCCAGCGCAGCTGGCACGAGTCCTGGATGCTGGAGGACGGCATCGTCAAGGATGGCAGCTACAACATTGATCAGGGGGTGGGGGTGCGCGCCGTCAGCGGCGAGAAGACCGGTTTCGCCTACTCGGACGAGCTGAGCCTGCTGGCGCTGCAACAGTCGGTGACTGCCGCTCGCGGCATCGCCGCCACCGGTGCTCACGGCAAGGTAAAAGCATGGGCTCGCACCGACGCAAACCTGCTCTACCCGGCGCTGGATCCCCTGCAGACCCTCGACAAGCAGCAGAAAATTGCCCTGCTGGAGCAGATGGACAAGTTCGCCAGAAGCCTGGATCCCGCCATCAATCAGGTGATGGCCTCCATCAGCGGGGTCTATGAAGAGATCCTGGTGGCCGCCACCGATGGCACCCTGGCCGCCGACGTGCGCCCCCTGGTGCGCCTCTCGGTGACCGTCATCGCCGAGAAGGGGGATCGCCGTGAGCGCGGCAGCGCGGGTGGCGGTGGCCGCTTCGGTTACGACCATTTCCTCGAGCTGGACGGGCTCGAGAGCCGGGCGTTTGGCTATGTGCGCGAAGCGGTGCGCCAGGCCCTGGTCAACCTGGAGGCCATCGACGCCCCGGCCGGCACCATGCCGGTGGTGCTCGGTGCCGGCTGGCCCGGTGTGCTGCTGCACGAGGCGGTGGGGCACGGTCTGGAAGGGGACTTCAACCGCAAGGGCTCCTCCGCCTTTGCCGGGCGCATCGGCGAGCAGGTGGCTTCCAAACACTGCACCATCGTCGATGACGGCACCCTGCCGGGTCGGCGCGGCTCCGTCTCCATCGACGACGAGGGGACGCCGGGGGGTTACAACGTGCTGATCGAGAAAGGCATTCTCAAGGGTTACCTGCAGGACAAGCAGAACGCCCGCCTGATGGGCGTGCCGCTCACCGGTAACGGCCGCCGCGAATCCTACGCCGCCCTGCCGATGCCGCGCATGACCAACACCTACATGCTGGCGGGTCAGTACGATCCGGCGGAGATCATCGCCTCGGTGAAGAAGGGCATTTACGCCCCCAACTTCGGTGGCGGCCAGGTGGACATCACCTCCGGCAAGTTCGTCTTCTCCGCCTCCGAGGCCTACCTCATCGAGGATGGCAGGATCACCGCGCCCATCAAGGGGGCGACCCTGATCGGCAACGGCCCCGAGGCGATGAGCCAGGTTTCCATGGTGGGCCGTGATCTCGCGCTGGATCGCGGAGTCGGGGTCTGCGGCAAGGAGGGGCAGAGCGTGCCGGTCGGCGTCGGCCAGCCCACCCTCAAGCTGGATCAGCTCACCGTGGGCGGCACTTCCTAGGTCGGGTTAGCCGCGCAGCGGCCTCACCCGATGCAATCAAACCCCGGCCCAGTGCCGGGGTTTTGCTCTCTCTGGGCACAAAAATAAAAACCCCGGTCAGCGGACCGGGGTGGTGAATGGGGGCTCGGGGCTCAGTTGGCCGAGATGGCGCGGGCGTCTATGTAGTAGCGGGTCTTGCCCTGTGGATCCTGCTTGATCCTGGCCACCAGACGGTTGGCGCTCTTGTACTCCCACTCCTGGGTGGCATTGGCCGGGCTGGTGGCTCCCGCCATGTTCAGGTATTCATGAAACAGACTGTAGCTACGGATTTCGGTCAGCATCTTATCCATCTCATTATCTCCGGAGTGGTGGTTTGACGGCGTGGCTACTGTAGCTCCCGGAAGCTGAACCCGTACTGTACAAAAAACAACCCAACCCCATGTCCGCCGACTCAGGGGCCAGGTGCCACCATGCCGGGCGTGCCTACAGCCGGCACATGATGCTGAACCTGGGGGGCGGGGGCGCCGTGGAACACGGGATCCTGCGCCACCTCCTTGATGCCGTTGATGCAGAACTGCATGCCCATGCACACCAGCAGGAAGCCCATGATGCGGGTCATGGCGTCGATGCCGGTGGCGCCGAGGATCTTGCACACGGGATCTGCCAGCTTGAGCACGCCCCAGCTGATCAGGCTCATCAGGGCGAAGGCGGTCACCATGGCGGCATAGATGACGAAGCGGTTGGTGTCGGCCGGCAGCTCGGCGATCTGGGCCGCGCCGCTGATCACCAGCGCCATGGTGCCGGGTCCGCACATGCTGGGCATGGTGAGGGGCACGAAGGCGATATTCTGGTTGGCCTCGACCCCCGCAGACTGGTTTGGCGAGGGGAACAGCATGCGAAAGCCGATGAAGGCGATGATGAGGCCACCGGCCAGGCGCAGGCCGGGAATGGAGATCCCGAACAGATCCAGGATGGAGGATCCGATGAAGAAGCTGACGCACAGGGTGGCGAACAGATAGAGGGCGGCCATGTTGATCTGGCGGCGAATGTGCTCGCGGGACATGCCCTTGCTCAATCCCAGCAGCAGGGTGGCCGTGGTGGGCGGGTTGACCATGGGCAGCAGGGCCAGCAAGGCGAGAAAGACGACCTGGAAGAACATAGTGGACCTCGGGCAGATGGACGGATTGGGGTGAGCTGGCAGGTCCGCAGCGGACCGCCACCCGGTCGATGATATCCGCAAAGAACAAGCCCCGACAGTGCGGGGCTTGCTTGGGAAGGATCAGGCGGCCTGCGGGGTGGCCTGGCGTTGGCCGCGCTGGCGCAGCCAGAGCCAGATGCCGAGCACGAAACCGAGGGCGGCCAGGCTGACCACATAGTGGGAGGGGGCCAGCACGTCCTCCTTCATCCAGAGGGTGACCAGCATGGGGGTGAGGCCGCCGAAGATGGCGTAGGCCACGTTGTAGGAGAACGACAGCCCGGAGAAGCGCACCACCGGCGGGAAGGCATTGACCATGACGTAGGGCACGGCGCCGACGATCCCCACCGCAAAGCCCGCCAGCATGTAGAGGGGCACCAGCTGATCCGTGCCGGCTGCCAGGCTGTGGTAGAAGGTATAAGTGGCGCCGGCCAGCAGCAGGGAGCCCAGGATGAAGGTAGGACCGCTGCCGATGGCATCGATCAGGCGACCATAGACGATGCAGCCCAGGGTGAGGGCGACGATGGCCAGGGAGTTGGCGGTCAGGGCATCGGCCGGGCTGATGCCGTGGACCTTCTGCAGATAGGTCGGGGTCATCAGGATCACCACTACTATGCCGGCGGAGAGCAGCCAGGTCAGCAGCATGGAGACGACGACGCTGCCCTTGTGCTCACGCAGCACCGTCTTGAGGGGCAGCTCCTCGGCCAGGGACTTGTTGGCCTGCATCTCTGCGAAGACCGGAGTCTCGTGCAGCCAGCGGCGCAGGTACATGGCGACGATGCCGAACACGCCGCCGAGCACGAAGGCCAGACGCCAGCCCCAGTCGCTCACATCGCCCGGGCTCATGCCACGGTTGATGGCGGTGGCCACCAGGGAGCCGAGCAGGATGCCGGCGGTCAGCCCTGCGGTGAGGGTACCGCAGGCGACACCGACCCGGCGGGCGGGCACGTGTTCGGCCACGAAGACCCAGGCTCCGGGGACTTCCCCGCCGATGGCGGCCCCTTGCAGGATCCGCAGCAGCAGCAACAGCAGGGGGGCGGCGATGCCGAGCACGGCGTAGGTGGGCAGCAGGCCGATCAGCAAGGTCGGCAAGGCCATCAGGATGATGCTGAGGGTGAACATCCGCTTGCGGCCGATGAGATCGCCAAAGTGGGCCATGATGATGCCCCCCAGGGGGCGAGCCAGGTAGCCGGCGGCGAAGATGCCGAAGGTCTGGAACTGGCGCAGCCACTCGGGAATGTCGGCCGGGAAGAAGAGCTCGCCGATGACCACGGCGAAGAAGACGAAGATGATGAAGTCGTAGAATTCGAGGGCGCCGCCCAGCGCCGCCAGGCTCAGGGTTTTGTAATCCTGTCGATTGAGGGGGCGACCGTGGTCGTGCGATGTGCTGACTTTACTCATATCCTTATGTTTCCCATCGTTTTTTTAGTTATTCTCCCCGGTGTGCTGCGGGGATACGCTCACCCACGAGGGTATGCTTTTGTGTCCCGCAATGTAAATCGCACAATTCGCAACACTGTCTTGCAGCACGGTGCGGCAAGTAGCTGGAGAGATCATGACGAAGAAAAAGGTACTGCTCTCCTGGAGCAGCGGAAAAGACAGCGCCTGGGCCTTGCATCGCCTGCGCCAGGATCCGGCCATCGAGGTGGTGGGGCTGTTCACCACCCTCAACCAGGCGTTCGAGCGGGTGGCCATGCACGGGGTGCGCAAGCAGTTGCTGCTGACACAGGCTGAGTGCGTGGGCTTGCCGCTGATCACCATCGACCTGCCCTGGCCCTGCAGCAACGAGGAGTATGGACGCATCATGACGGGCTTCATCGCCGATGTGCAGGTCAAGGACATTTACCACATGGCGTTCGGGGATCTCTTTCTTGAGGATGTGCGCGCCTATCGGGAGCGGCAACTGGCGGGGACCGGCATCACGCCGCTCTTCCCGCTCTGGGGCAGCGACACGACCGAGCTGGCGCAGGCGATGATCGACGCCGGGCTCAAGGCCAGGGTCTGCACCCTGGATCCGGGCAAGCTGGACGCCGGGTTAGGTGGTCATGAATTCGGCCCGGCCTTGCTGGCGGCCCTGCCCGCCGGGGTGGACCCCTGCGGCGAGAACGGGGAG
Organism: Aeromonas sp. R6-1; assembly: GCF_040908165.1. Taxonomy (NCBI): domain Bacteria; kingdom Pseudomonadati; phylum Pseudomonadota; class Gammaproteobacteria; order Aeromonadales; family Aeromonadaceae; genus Aeromonas; species Aeromonas sp. R6-1. The sequence continues at coordinate 323,910 of NZ_JBFODF010000026.1, read as the reverse complement.
TTCCACACCCTGGCCTGGGACGGTCCCATGTTCCTGCATCCCCTGCCTATCCGGGTGGGGGAGACGGTGCTGCGGGACGGCTTCGTCTTCACCGATCTGCTGGCGGAGGATCCCGAATGAGGGAAGACCCCCTCGGGTGAGAAAGGAAAGGGGCCGGCTCCGTGAGGAATCGGCCCCTTTGCGTTTGTCCCCTTCAGCGGGCGGCGAAGGTGTCGCAACTGGCGGGCTTGCCGCTGTCAAAACCGCGTTTGAACCAGGCGAGGCGCTGGGCCGAGGTGCCGTGGGTGAAGCTGTCGGGAACGACCCGGCCCTGACCTTGCTGCTGCAACCTGTCGTCGCCGATGGCCTGGGCGGCGTTGAGCGCCTCTTCCAGATCGCCGCGCTCCAGCACCTGCTCTTTTTCCATGTAGTGGCCCCAGACCCCGGCGAAGCAGTCCGCCTGCAGTTCAAGCTTGACCGACAACCGGTTCTGGGCGACCTGGCTCAGCCCCTGTTGCTGCTGGCGCACCTTGGTGGAGATACCGAGCAGGTTCTGCACGTGGTGGCCCACCTCATGGGCGATCACATAGCCCTGGGCGAAGTCGCCGTCGGCCCCCAGCTTGTCGCGCATGTCCTGATAGAAGGAGAGATCGATGTAGACGGTGCTGTCGGCCGGACAGTAGAAGGGCCCCATCACCGACTGCCCCTGGCCGCAGCCGGTGCGGGTCGCGCCGCGATAGAGCACCAGTCTGGGGGCCTGATAGTGGTTGCCGCTTTGCTGGAACATCTGGCCCCAGGCGTCCTCCGTGGAGGCGAGCATCACCGAGGTGAAGCGGGCGAGGGGATCGTTGGCAGCCTGGGACGAGTTCTGACGCTGGGGCTGGCTCTGCGGGGCCGGATCCTGCAGCAGGGGGCCGAGGTCCACGCCGTAGTACCCCGCCACCATGACCACCACCAGCAGGATCAGGCGCCCCTTGCCGCCGATGGGCAGGCCGCCGCCTCCGTTGCCGCCGCCTTGCTGGCGTCGGTCTTCCACATTGTTGCTCTCACGGCGATCTTGCCAGCGCATATCCCCATACTCCCGTCATTGGTGGTGGCAGTAATGATAATGGCTGGCGCCGGGGCTTGCCTAATCGGCCCGGGTCATTCGGCCCAGGGCATCTCGGGCAGGCTGTCGAGAAACTCGCCGTAACGGACGAGGTTGAAGGGGCCCTGTTCGGCTTCCATGGCCATGAGTTCGGCGCCCAGGGCGCAGGCGATGTATTGCAGCGCCTCTTCCCGCGGAGTGCCCTTCATCACCAGGCGCATCAGGGTGGCTTTCACCTGGAGGGGGTGGCCGTCGGCGAGCTGGTTCTCCACCATCTCCAGTAGTGTCTCTTCATCAAAAAATTCGGGGGTATCGGTCATGGCCGTTCTCCTGCCTGTTCCATGGGGTGGGCAGTATAGCGGGGACGCGGCTCCCGGGGGCGAAAATATCGTCCGGGACTTGCCAAGGGGGCGGGGCGGGAGCAGTCTTGGACACTCTCTCTGCCGAACGAGCCCATGCCATGATCCTCTCCGAGCGCCTGGAACTGCGCGAACTGACCGTTGTCGATGCCCCCTTCATTCTCGAACTGCTCAACGATGGCGATTTTCACCGCTACATCGGCGATCGCGGGGTACGTACCCTGGCGGATGCCGAAAACTACATCCAGCAGGGGCCTGCGGTCAGTTATGCCCGCCACGGTCACGGACTCTATCTGGTGGTGCGGCGGGAAGACGGGGCCAGCCTCGGCATCTGCGGTCTGATCAAGCGCCATACCCTGCCCTGTGAAGACATCGGCTATGCTTTCCTGCCCGCCTGGCGTGGTCAGGGCTATGCCATCGAAGCCGCGCGGGCGGCCATGGCAGATGGCCGCGAACGGCTCGGGATCGAGCGGGTGGTCGCCATCGTCACCCCGGGCAATGAGCGCTCGGTCCGGCTACTCGCCAAGCTGGGGCTGAGTCAGGGCAAACGGGTCAGGTTGGGGGCCGGCGAGGAGGAGTGCCTGCTGCTGGAGGCGCCGGACAAGGAGACTTGCGGAGTCTAGCCACCGCTCTGGGAGCGGGGCCATGCAGACTATGACGTCTGGCAAGGAGGCCGCCGTGAGTTGCGGCCTGTCTGCATCGGGCGCTGCCGGTGGGCAGGCAAAGTCAGTTGAGCTCTTCGATGGAGAACTCGCCGGCGATGCCATCACAGGAGATGGCGAAGCCGCCGCTGAAGCGGGTGCTGAACTGGATCAGGAACGCATCGTCGTCGTGCTCTTGCACGGGCAGGTTGATGGGTTTGCTGCGACGCAGGGGTTTGCGGATCTGTACGTGTTTCATCATGGTATTTCTCTATATAAATTAAGTGTTTGCTCCTTGTATTGGCAAATGTCAGGTCAATGGGCGCGGTCAGCACGATGGCGGACGAGCGCGCAGGAATACCCAGCCCGGTTCAGGGGCGTCTGCACTTTCAAGGAAGGCGCCAAGGACCATGCGGATGCATGATGCTACTTGGGAGTGGGCAGATCGGGTCTGCACCGTGAGAGCCGGGCAACGCAGGCAGACAGCCTGAACGGTTCTCAAGGCGAGTAAATCAGAAGAAGGTTATGCGGGTACTGGCAGGATTCATCGTGAGGTGAAGCATTGCGAACATAATCAGGGCTGATTAACTAGCCGGCGCGCATTCTCTCCTCGAAATGTGTAAAAAGCAAACACTAATTGTGCGTTCACCCAGTCATTCCCTGTTTTTCACGGCCACGGGGGTGACAAAAGGGCTCCCGAGGGAGCCCTTTTCATTGCCGGTCAGGGACGGGCTCAGGCGTCGCCGCAGGCCTTCTTGGCGGCGGTGATCATGGGGGTAATGGTCATGCCCTGTACCACGATGGAGAACATCACCACCGAGTAGGTCATCACCAGGATCACCTGGCGCAGATCGACGTTGTGCTCCGGGATCATCATGACACCGGATGGCAGTGCCAGGGCCATGGCCATGGCCAGACCGCCACGCAGGCCGCCCCAGGTGAGGATGCGCACCGAGAAGGTGTTGTAGCTGCGGAACTTGCGGAACGTCACATAGGGCAGGGAGACGCTGATGAAGCGGGCGGCCAGGCAGAGCGGCACCGCGATGACCAGCAGGATCCAGTCGCGCCAGGCCAGATCCAGCAGCACCAGTGCCAGACCGATCAGCAGGAACAGCAGGGCGTTGAGGAACTGATCCATCAACTCCCAGAAGTGATCCAGGTGGTGCTGGCTCTGCTCGGAGAAGCCGGAATGACGGGTCCAGTTGCCGATCATGATGCCGGTCACCACCATGGCCAGGGCGCCGGAGACGCCGATCATGTTGGCGAAGGCGAAGCCCGCGGTCGGGATGCAGAGGGTCAGCAGCAGCTCCAGGGAGCCGTCGTCGGTGGCGCTGATCATCACGTGGGCGATGAGACCCAGCACGGCCCCGAACAGGATGCCGCCGAGAGCCTCATGCAGGAACAGACCGGCCACGCTGCCGAAGGTGGGCTCCACGCCGCCAAAGGCCACGGCAAACACGGTGGCGAAGATGACCAGACCGACACCGTCGTTGAACAGGGATTCCCCCTCGATCTGGATGGCGATCTGGGGTGGCGCCTTCATCTTCTTGACGATGGCCAGTACGGCGATGGGGTCGGTGGGGGAGATCAGGGCACCGAACAACATGCAGTAGACCAGCGGCACATCCCAGCCCAGCAGCTTGGCGATGAACCAGAAGCCGTAGCCGATGAGGAAGGTGGAGAGCAGGGTGGCGGCTATGGCCAGAATGGTGATTTCCCACTTCTGGCTACGCAACGCCTTGAGGTTGATGCCAAGGCCGCCGGCGAACAGCAGGAAGCCCAGGATCCCCTTCAACAGGAAGTTCTGGAAGTCGATGCTCTCCATGGTCTTGATGGCGAGAGGCTCCAGATTGAACCAACCCAGTTTGCCAAACAGCACCAGCAGCGCGGAGATCAGCATGGAGCCCGCAGTGATGGCGATGGTGGTCTGGATCTTCACAACATACTGGTTGGCAAAGGCGATGAAGATCGCCAACGCTGCCAGGAAGCAGAGTGTGTAGTAGACGCTCATAGTTATTTTTCTCTTTGGTAAACAGCAAGCACGTATCCCTCTTGAGGACGGGCATAGGGTACTCCCGGGTTAGATCATGCTCATTACCCATTTATGGTTATATTTAATCGTTGTCACGGACAGATAGACGGCTAGATTTCCATTTAATTTGATTGCTGCTAGGATGGGCATCACGCAGTTGCATGGATGTAAGGGGTACGAGCGGTGTCGAGCAGAGAGTCGAACAAGAAAGCGGATGTCACAACCAGGCTGGAAGCCTGTCTCAAGGAGCGGATCCTGATCATCGACGGGGCCATGGGCACCATGATCCAGGGTTACAAACTCGGTGAGGCGGACTATCGGGGGGAGCGGTTTGCCGACTGGCATACCGACATCAAGGGCAACAACGACCTGCTGGTGTTGAGCCGTCCCGCCGTCATTCGCGAGATCCACGACCAGTATTGTGCCGCCGGGGCCGACATCCTCGAGACCAACACCTTCAACGCCACCCGCATCGCCATGGCGGACTACGAGATGGAAGCGCTCTCGGCCGAGATAAACCGGGAGGCGGCCCGCCTGGCCCGCGCCGTGGCGGACGAGTGGACCGCCAAAGACCCGGCGAAACCGCGCTTTGTGGCAGGGGTTCTGGGCCCCACGAACCGTACCGCCTCCATCTCGCCGGACGTGAACGACCCGGGCAAGCGCAACGTCACCTATGACGAGCTGGTGGCCGCCTACACCGAATCGACCCACGCCCTCATCGAGGGCGGTGCCGACATCATCCTGATCGAGACCATCTTCGACACCCTCAACGCCAAGGCGGCCGCCTTCGCGGTGGACCTGGTGTTCGAGGAGCTGGGTTACAGCCTGCCGGTGATGATCTCCGGCACCATCACGGACGCCTCCGGTCGTACCCTCTCGGGCCAGACCACCGAGGCCTTCTACCACTCCCTTCGCCACGTCAAACCGGTCTCCTTCGGCCTCAACTGTGCGCTGGGGCCGGACGAGCTGCGCCAGTACGTGGAGGAGCTGTCCCGCATCAGCGAGACCCATGTCAGCGCCCACCCCAATGCCGGTCTGCCCAATGCGTTTGGCGAGTACGATCTGGACGCGGTCGAGATGGCGGAGCATATCCGCGAGTGGGCCCAAAGCGGCTTCCTCAACCTGGTGGGCGGCTGCTGCGGCACCACCCCGACCCACATCCGCGCCATGGCGGACGCCGTGGCGGGCATCAAGCCCCGCGCCCTGCCGGATCTGCCGGTAGCCTGCCGGTTGTCGGGCCTGGAGCCTCTCATCATCACGGCGGACTCCATGTTCGTGAACGTGGGTGAGCGGACCAACGTCACCGGCTCGGCCAAGTTCAAGCGCTTGATAAAAGAGGGGCTCTACGACGAGGCCCTCGATGTCGCCAAGCAGCAGGTGGAAAACGGCGCCCAGATCATCGACATCAACATGGATGAGGGGATGCTGGACGCCGAGGCGGCCATGGTGCGCTTCCTGAACCTCATCGCCGGGGAACCGGACATCGCCCGGGTGCCGGTGATGATCGACTCCTCCAAGTGGGAGGTGCTGGAGGCGGGCCTCAAGTGCGTGCAGGGCAAGCCGGTGGTCAACTCCATCTCCATGAAGGAGGGGGAGGACAAATTCATCGAGCAGGCGAAACTGCTGCGCCGCTACGGCGCCGCCGTCATCGTCATGGCGTTCGACGAGGTGGGCCAGGCCGATACCCGGGCCCGCAAGTTCGAGATCTGCCAGCGCGCCTACCGCATTCTGGTGGACCGCGTCGGCTTCCCGCCGGAAGACATCATCTTCGACCCCAACATCTTCGCGGTGGCGACCGGCATCGACGAGCACAACAACTACGCGGTGGACTTCATCGAGGCGGTGAAGGACATCAAAACGCACCTGCCTCACGCCATGATCTCCGGCGGCGTCTCCAACGTCTCCTTCTCCTTCCGTGGCAACGAGCCGGTGCGCGAAGCCATCCACGCTGTCTTCCTCTACCACGCCATCAGGAACGGCATGGACATGGGGATCGTCAACGCGGGCCAGCTTGCCATCTACGAAGACATCCCGGCCGAGCTCAAAGAGAAGGTCGAGGCGGTGGTGCTGAACCTCAACGACAACGCCACCGAGGCGCTGCTGGCCATCGCAGAGAAGTATCGCGGCGCGGGTGCCCAGGCGGAGGATCCGCGGGATCAGGAGTGGCGCAGCTGGCCGGTGGGCAAGCGGCTCGAACACGCCCTGGTCAAGGGGATCACTGATTTCATCGAGGAGGATACCGAGGAGGCGCGCGCCCAGGCCGAGAAGCCGCTGCACGTCATCGAGGGGCCGCTGATGGACGGCATGAATGTGGTGGGCGATCTGTTCGGCGCCGGCAAGATGTTCCTGCCCCAGGTGGTGAAGTCGGCCCGGGTGATGAAGCGGGCGGTGGCCTACCTGCAACCCTACATCGAGGCGGAGAAGTCCGGCGGCTCCAGCAACGGCAAAATCGTGCTGGCCACCGTCAAGGGCGACGTGCACGACATCGGCAAGAACATCGTCGGGGTGGTGCTCCAGTGCAACAACTTCGAGATCGTGGATCTCGGGGTCATGGTCTCCTGCGAGACCATCCTCAAGACGGCCCGGGAAGTGAACGCCGACATCATCGGCCTGTCGGGCCTCATCACTCCGTCCCTGGACGAGATGGTGCACGTAGCAAAGGAGATGGAGCGTCAGGGGTTCAAGCTGCCGCTGCTCATCGGCGGTGCCACCACTTCCAAGGCCCACACCGCGGTGAAGATAGAGCAGAACTACTCCGAGCCCGTGGTCTATGTCTCCAACGCCTCCCGCGCCGTGGGGGTGGCCCAGAGCCTGCTGAGCCCGGAGCTCAAGCCCGCCTTCGTCGCCCGCATCGACAAGGAGTACGAGATTGCCCGGGATCAGCATGCCCGCAAGCAGCCGCGCTCCAAGCCGGTTTCCCTGGCCCATGCCCGCGCCAACCGCCATCAGCTGGACTGGGTGGGCTATGAGCCGCCCAAGCCCCGGGAGCCCGGCGTGCAGACCTTCGAAAACGTGCCCATTTCAGTGCTGCGCCCCTACATCGACTGGACGCCGTTTTTCCTGAGCTGGGAGCTGGCGGGCAAGTTCCCCCGCATTCTGGAGGATGAAGTCGTGGGGGAGGAAGCGACGCGCCTCTACGCCGACGCCAACGCCATGCTGGACCAGCTGGAAAAAGATCGGAGCGTGCGCTGCGCCGGCATCGTCGGCCTGTTCCCCGCCAACGCCGTGGGGGACAGCATCGAGGTCTACACCGACGAGTCCCGCACCCAGGTGCGCAAGGTGCTGCACCACCTGCGCCAGCAAAGCGAGAAGCAGGGCTTCCCCAACTACTGTCTGGCGGACTATGTGGCGCCGAAAGAGAGCGGCAAGCCCGACTGGATCGGCGCCTTCGCGGTGACCGGCGGCATCGGCGAGGAGGCCATCGCCAAGGCCTACAAGGCGGACCACGACGACTACAACGCCATTCTCATCCAGGCGGTGTGCGATCGCCTCGCCGAGGCCTTTGCCGAATACCTCCACGAGCAGGTGCGCAAAGTGCACTGGGGCTATGCCCCGGACGAGGCGCTCAGCAACGAAGAGCTTATCCGCGAAAATTACCAGGGGATACGTCCGGCTCCGGGCTACCCGGCCTGCCCGGAGCACACCGAGAAGGGGAGCATCTGGGAGCTGCTGGGGGTGGAGCAGGCCATCGGTATGCAGCTCACCGAGTCCTACGCCATGTGGCCGGGGGCGGCGGTATCCGGCTGGTACTTCTCCCACCCTGAGAGCAAGTATTTCGCCGTGGCCCAGATCCAGCACGATCAGGTGGAAGACTACGCCCAGCGCAAAGGGATGACCCTGGCAGAGGCCGAACGCTGGCTGGGGCCCAACCTGCATTGATCCCCGTCTGCCCCGCCTCACGCGGTGCGGGGCAGGCGCCGGGTACGCACCCATATCGAGGTTACCATGAAGATTGGATTTGTCGGTCTGGGGGCCGTGGTGCAGACAGCCTATCTGCCTGCACTCGCCGCACTGGCGGAAAATACCGAGATATGGGGTTTTGATCCCGCCATCACCCTGCCCGGCGTCATGTCCGCCTCGACCCTGGAAGCCCTGCTGGCCGAACCCCTGGATCGGCTGGTGATCGCCACGCCTTCCCTGCTGCATCTGCCCGTGTTGGAGCAGGCACTGGCCAGCGCCATTCCCCTCATCCTGGTGGAGAAACCCGTGGTGGCCACCCTGGCCCAGCACGATCGTCTGCACGCCCTGCTGGCGGACCCCGAGGTCGCAGCCAGGGTGCTGGCACTGGATCACTGGATGGCCCGCAATGCCGTCCAGCAGTTGCTGCTGAGCGGCAAACTGGATGAAGGCTGGCAGCCTCGGGAACCAGAGGGCGCCGGGGTCGGGCTGGCCACCCTCGCCGATATCAGCGCGGTGGAGGGCTTTTTGCTGGAACCCTGCGGCCTGGACGAGGCGGGGCATCCCTATGCCCTCAACTTCGCCACCGGGGAGCCGGATCGGCGGGTCCTGCGCCATCCAGACGGGGTGATCCTCGACATCGGCACCCATCTGCTGGCGATGATCCGGGAGCTGCTGGTGGCCCTGGGTGGGGACGACCGCCTGCACCTGATCGCGGAGGGTGTCTGCGACCGGCTGGGGCAGCCCATCCGGCGCGGGGATCTGGAGACCGCCGAGGGGCGGGCCTGCCTGCGCGGCGAGGCGGCAGGGGTGCCCCTGACCCTCTGGCTCGACAAGTATGCCGGTCCCAGGGTGGAGAAGAAGGGGCTTTGCCTGCACTTCAAGGACGGGCGGCGCATCGAGCTGCTTCGCTGCGGCAACCTGGAGTGGCTGCACCATCACGACGTCGACGGGATGCGGGGCTGGCAACATGAAGGGCCCCTCTATCGCCACTGCATCGCCCAGACCCTGCTGGCCCCCGTGCCTTTGGGAGGCTGGGCCGGCACCACGGCGCGCCGTTTGCAGGAGGTCGCCCTGCTGCTTGAGTTGCAGCAAGGGCTGCGCGGCCCCCATTGACGTCGCTGGCGCCATCCGGCATGAGGGCTGGTGGCTGGCGCCGTCTTGCAGAACGGTCCGTTCTTGAGTGCGGCACTCTCGGTTTTTGCCTGTTCTTGCAGAACCACGCATGGTGAGGGGAAAGGATTGGCGTTGCCAGTCGTTCATGGCACCTTATACTCTCCAGTCCGATTATCAGGTCTGCCATTTCCATGAATATTGCCATTTTATCCCGTGAGCCCAACAACTACTCCACCCGCCGTCTGGTCGAGGTGGCCCGGGCCCGTGGGCATCAGGTCGAGGTGCTCGACACCCTGCGCTGCTACATGAACATCGCCTCCCACAGCCCCTCCATCCATTACGAAGGACGGGAGCTGGAGAGCTATGACGCCGTGATCCCGCGCATCGGTGCCAGCATCACCTTCTATGGCACCGCCGTGCTGCGCCAGTTCGAGATGATGAGCACCATGGCTCTCAACAGCTCGGTGGCCATCTCCCGCTCCCGGGACAAGCTGCGCGCCATGCAGCTGCTCTCCCGTCACGGCATCGGCCTGCCAGTGACCGGCTATGCCCACAGCACCCACGACGTACCGGATCTCATCACCATGGTGGGGGGCGCCCCCCTGGTGGTGAAGCTGCTGGAGGGCACCCAGGGGATTGGCGTGGTGCTGTGCGAAACCCAGAAGGCCGCGGAGAGCGTCATCGAGGCCTTTATCCAGACCAACAACAACATCCTGGTGCAGGAGTACATCCGCGAGGCCAACGGCGCCGATATCCGCTGCCTGGTGGTCAACGGCAAGGTGGTGGCCGCCATGCGCCGCCAGGCCCAGCCGGGGGAGTTTCGCTCCAACCTGCACCGGGGCGGCACCGCCGAAGCCATCAAGATCACGCCGGAAGAGCGTGCCACCGCCGTGCAGGCCGCCAAGATCATGGGGCTGGACGTGGCCGGGGTGGACATCCTGCGTAGCGCCCGCGGCCCGCTGGTGCTGGAAGTGAACTCCTCCCCCGGTCTGCAGGGGGTGGAAGCCGCCTCCGGCAAGGACGTGGCGGGCAAGATCATCGAGTTCCTCGAGCTCAAGGCGAGCCGCAAGCACAAGCCGGCGGAATGAGCCCCAAACGAGTGTCATACAGGTAAACACAGGGCGCCCTCGGGCGCCTTGTTGCTATCTGGAGGGTGGGCTGGAAGGCAGCGGGCTTGCCGGGAACTGTCTCCCTTCTCCCACTGTGTTGAACAGCCGGGCAGAAGGGCCGGGAATGAGGGGGCTATGCCGCCCCGGGGGCGCCGGGGATCATCACCAGCCGGGCGCTGAAGACCCCCTCCACCAGGTGGGTCTCAATTTGCCAGCCCAGCTTCTCGCAGATGCGCTGGATGATGGTGAGGCCGCAGCCGTAGCCGAGGATCTGATCCGGCGCGGCGGCGGTGGGGTTGCTGATGGTGAGCACCTGCTCGTGCAGGGTGATCTCGATGTGCCCCTCGGCGTAGCTCAGGGCGTTTTTCAAGAGGTTGCCGAGGGCGATGGCGAGCAGGGAGAGGGGGGCCTGCACCTCGCTCTCCTCGTCCAGTTGCAGGCGAATGTCCAGCGTCTCCCGTTGCAGCAGGGGGGCGAGGCGGGTCAGCTCCCGGCGAATGAGCGGCGCCACCTGCTGGGGCGGGCGCTCCACGGCCTCCTTGCGTCCCAGCAGCAGGAAGGTTTCGGTGAGCAGGGCCATCTCGTCGGCGGCGGCGCGGATGCGGCTGACGGCGCGGGCTGCCGGGGCGGGCAGGTCATTCACCTTGCCGAGCAGGGCCGCGGATCCCTGGATCACCATGTTGGGGGTGCGCAGCTCGTGGCTGGCAAAGCGGCTGAACTCCTGTTCACGGGCAAACACGGCGGCTACCTCGTGCTTGCCCGCCAGCAGCGCCTGCTCTATCTCTCGCAGCTCCTGCCAGGGGGCATCGGGCACGAAGTCCCCCTGATCCGGGGTCAGGTGGGCGACCCGCTGGCGCAGCCGCTCCAGCGGCCTGGTGATGTGACGCACCAGCCAGATGCCGAAGGCGAGGCTCCCCAGCAGCAGAGCCAGGCCGATGAGGCGGGTCACCAGATGCAGCTTGGCTTCGTAAGGGTCCAGGTAGTCGTCCGCATCGTCGTTGAACACCAGATAGAGCAGCCCCTGACCCGAGGGGTGGGCGCGTACCAGGAAGTGCTTGTCCTCCCGGCCCAGCTGATGCTCGAAGAAGCCTGGGCTCTGGTAGGCCTTGAGCCAGGCGGGCAGGCGGCCCGCCTCTGTCCAGTAGCTGGAGAACTGGCGCGGGCTGGGGGCGGGGGCCGCCATTCCGAGGCGCAACCAGTCGTCGTCATAGCGGGTTGCCTCCGCCTCCAGCCAGTGGCGCAGGCTCAGCTCCTCCATCTTGTTCTCGGCCACCACCATCAGCAGGCTCAGGATCACCAGCAGCAGCAGACCGGCCCCTCCCAGCGCCAGCACCAGGCGCCGGCGCAGGCTCGGCAGGCCGGGGGCAAGGGGCTGCGTCGGGTTCGTCATGGGGTCACCAGCCGGTAGCCCTGGCCGTGCAGGGTCTCCAGCATGGGGGTGGGGAAGGGCTTGTCGAGGACATTGCGCAGGGCATAGATGTGGCTGCGCAGGGCGTCGGAGTCGGGCTCCTCGTCGCCCCAGACGGTGTCGAGCACCTCCTGGCGCGTCACCAGTTGGGGGGCGCGCTTCACCAGCAGGGTGAGGATCTGGAACGGGATCTTGCCGAGTTTGAGCTCGACCCCGGCGCGGGTGGCGCGGCCGCTGGCGGGATCCACCGTCAGATCGCCAAAGCAGAGCACGCCCATGTCCCCTCTGGGGCCACGCAGGCTGAGGGCCTCCAGGCGCACCTCCAGCTCCTCCATGGCGAACGGCTTGACCAGATAGTCGTCGCCCCCCGCCCGAAAGCCTGCCAGCTTGTCCTCCAGGCTGTCACGGGCGGTGAGAAAGAGCACCGGGGTCGCGATGCCGTCCGCACGCAGCCGCTCCACGGTACGCAGGCCGTCGAGGCGCGGCATCATGACGTCCATGATGATGACGTCGAAGCGCTCCTGGGCCAGCAGTTGCAGGGCCGCCTGGCCGTGATAGGCGCAATCTACCCTGTGCCCGGCCAGCGCCAGATAGTCCATGATGGTCTCCGCCACCTGGGGACTGTCTTCCACCACCAGTATTTTCATGCTCTGATCTCCTGGTCTGCGCCGCTATTTCACGGCCATTTCACACCGGATGGGTCATCCTGTGTGCCAGTGTAACCCCGAGGATCCCCGATGAAGAAGTCTCTCCGCGCCTTCTGGTTATTGATTCTATTGCCTTTTGGTCTGGTGCAGGCGGCCGAGTTCAAGCTCACGGGCCGCACCACCTGGCAGCTTGGCCAGTTGATGGTCAATGGCATTCCCTTCGTGATCGATGAGCGCACCCGCTTCAAGGATGGCCTGGATGAGGACGATCTCGGCGGGACCTGGGTCGATCTGGAAGGGGTCGTGCAGGAGACGGCGGCAGGGGCGCGGCGGCTCGTTCGCGAGGTGGAGGCGCTGGAAGAGGAGGACGAGATGGAACTGGAAGGGCCGGTGGAAGGGGGGCGGATCTGGGGCTATGTCACCTCGGATGGGAGCCTCTCCCCGTTCGAGGGACGCTGGCTGGAGCTGGAGTGCAAGTTTGACGGCATGCGCCTGAGCCAGTGCCGGGAGGATGACTGACCGGTCAGGGCGGACCGGGAAAAATTGCCCGTCCGGGGCCATAGTTAAACCTCACCCCGTGACCCCGGACCGCCTGCCATGACCCGAACCGCACTCTGCCTGCTGCTGTTGCCCTTCTGCACCCTTGCCGACGACGCCGAGCTCTGGCTGGTGGAGCTGGAGCACAACGACGGGGTGCGCCTGCAATTCCAGGGGGCTGAGCTGGAGCTCGGCAGTGCCGAACTGCACGGCGTGGCGCAGCCGGACGGGCTCGTGCCCGGCATGCACCTCGCGATCCAGAGCCGCTACGGCGTCGCCGAGACGATCCGGGTGCTCGACGGGGCGCCGGATCCGGCGCTCGGGGCCAGTTGGCGGCGGGCGGAGGATCGACTGCTCACTCATAATCAGCAGGCATTGCTGCTACAGGATCTCGGCGTGCTGGTGTTTGATGCTGACACTCGCTGGATCAACGGCAGCGCCGCCGATTTGCAACCGGGTCGCCGCCTGGTGCTGAGCCGGGATGAAGAGGGCCGCCTCACCGACATCCTCATTCCTGACCCCGAGGATCCTCTCGACGCCGAAGAGTGAGACCTCTCTCCCTTTCCCCTTGTTAATGGCTTGTACTTTAAATTTCCCCACTTATACTGGCGCACATCTTGTCGGAGTGCTGACCGTCGAACGACGCTAAGCTGAGACCGTTAATTCGGGATCCGTGGAACCTGATCAGGTTAAGACCTGCGAAGGGAAACAAGGGTAACTTGCGGGTTACCGCGCCGGGGAAGGCACACCTTCCCGCCAGCTGGAGGCAGACCGCCTCTGGCTGGCACAGGCGCACAGGGGGAGGTTGTCCCGCCGGGCCGTCAGGCCTGCGGATCTGCCACACAGGGCAGAGGGACGGCAGAGCAGTGAAGATCCATGCCCGGCTCACTCCCCCGAGCACACCCCGCCGCAAGTTCATCTTCTCCTCGAACTCCAGACAAGCAAACACCCATAACTTCAACCAGTTAATGTGAGTTTTGCTATGTCTACCAATGTATCTGATACCACCAAATCCAGCCGCCGCGAGCAGCGCTCCAGCGCCCAGACCTTTATCGACAACCTCAAGGGGATGGCTCACCCCAACTCCCGCCGCATCTTTATCCAGGGTTCTCGCCCTGACATCCGGGTGCCTTTGCGGGAAATCCAGCTGGCCGACACCTTCGTCGGCGGCACCAAGGAGGCTCCCCAGTTCGAGCCCAACGAGCCGGTGCCGGTTTACGATACCTCGGGCCCCTATGGGGAAGAGGCCGCCCCCATCGACGTGCGCCGTGGTCTGCCGCGCCTGCGCGAAGCCTGGGTGCTGGAGCGTGCTGACACCGACGCGCTGGACGGGCTGAGCTCCACCTTCACTCAGGAGCGCCTGGCGGACGAGGGGCTGGATCACCTGCGTTTCGAACATCTGCACTCTTCGCAACATAAGGCCCGCCGTGCCAAGCCGGGCCGCCGGGTGACCCAGCTGCACTATGCCCGCCAAGGCATCGTCACCCCCGAGATGGAATTTATCGCCATCCGCGAGAACATGGGCCGCGAGCGAGTGCGCTCCGAGCTCCTGCGCACCCAGCACCCGGGTCAGGGCTTTGGCGCCAGACTGCCCCAGAACATCACCCCCGAGTTCGTGCGCGATGAGGTGGCCGCCGGTCGCGCCATCATCCCCAGCAACATCAACCACCCGGAAGCGGAGCCCATGATCATCGGCCGCAACTTCCTGGTGAAGATCAACGCCAACATCGGCAACTCGGCGGTCACTTCCAGCATCGAAGAGGAAGTGGAGAAGCTGGTGTGGTCCACCCGCTGGGGCGCCGACACCGTGATGGATCTCTCCACCGGCCGCTACATCCACGAGACCCGCGAGTGGATCCTGCGCAACAGCCCGGTGCCCATCGGTACCGTGCCCATCTATCAGGCGCTGGAGAAGACCAACGGCATCGCTGAAGACCTCACCTGGGAGCTGTTCCGCGACACCCTGCTGGAGCAGGCCGAGCAGGGGGTGGACTACTTCACCATCCACGCAGGCGTCTTGCTGCGCTTCGTGCCCATGACCGCCAAGCGCCTCACCGGCATCGTTTCGCGCGGTGGCAGTATCATGGCCAAGTGGTGCCTGTCGCACCACAAGGAGAACTTCCTCTACGAGCACTTCCGCGAGATCTGCGAGATCTGCGCCGCCTACGACGTGAGCTTGTCGCTGGGTGACGGTCTGCGTCCGGGCTCCGTCTATGACGCCAACGACGAGGCCCAGTTCGCCGAGCTGCGCACCCTGGGCGAGCTCACCAAGATTGCCTGGGAGTACGACGTGCAGGTGATGATCGAGGGCCCCGGCCACGTACCCATGCACATGATCGAGCGCAACATGACCGAGCAGCTGGAGCACTGCCACGAGGCGCCGTTCTATACCCTGGGCCCGCTCACCACCGACATTGCCCCGGGGTACGATCACTTCACCTCCGGCATCGGCGCCGCGCTCATCGGCTGGTACGGCTGCGCCATGCTCTGCTACGTGACCCCCAAGGAGCACCTGGGCTTGCCCAACAAGGAGGACGTGAAGCAGGGGCTGATTACCTACAAGATCGCCGCCCACGCCGCTGACCTTGCCAAAGGCCACCCGGGCGCCCAGATCCGCGACAACGCCATGTCCAAGGCGCGCTTCGAGTTCCGCTGGGAGGATCAGTTCAACCTGGCCCTGGATCCCGACACCGCCCGCGCCTACCACGACGAGACCCTGCCTCAGGAGTCCGGCAAGGTGGCCCACTTCTGCTCCATGTGCGGGCCCAAGTTCTGCTCCATGAAGATCACCCAGGACGTGCGCGACTATGCGGCGAAACTGGAAGCCGTAGAGATAAAGCTGGTCGGCATGGACGGTCAGCAGGAGCGGGTGGTGGCCGAGGTCGAGAGCGGCATGGCCCGCATGGCTGAAACCTTCAAGGAGACCGGCGGCGAGATCTACCATCAGGCGGCGACCCTGAAGCAGGCCGCAGGGGAGGAGGCGTGAGCAGCGAGCGCGGGGCTGTCAGCCCCGCCGACCTGTCCGCCGTGACGCAGGCCCGCCCCGTGGTCTGGACCATCGCCGGGTCCGACTCCGGCGGCGGGGCCGGCATTCAGGCCGACTTGCACACGATGCATGACCTCGGCGTGCACGGCTGCTCCGTCATCTCCGCCATCACGGCCCAGAACTCGGTGGCGGTGAAGATGGTCGACCCCGTGCTGATGCAGACCTTCGCCGCCCAGATCGATGCCCTGGGGCTGGATCTGCCACCCGCTGCCATCAAGATAGGCCTGCTGCCGACCCGGCTGCACGTGGAGGTGCTGGCACGCAGGTTGTCGACCGTCGAGGCTCCCTTCGTGGTCTACGACCCGGTGGCCATCGCCAGCACCGGCACCCCCATGGCGGAGCCCGGCATGCTGGTGGCGGTGCGCGAGCACCTGCTGCCACGTCTGTCGCTCATCACCCCCAACGGTCCCGAGCTGGAAGCCCTGACCGGCCTGCCCGCCACCAGTCCCGAGCTGGTGCGCCTCGCCGCCCGGCGGCTGTGCGAACTCGGCGCCCGCGCCGTGCTGGTCAAGGGGGGCCACCTTGAATGGGGCGGGGATCTCTGCCTCGACTACTACCAGGACGAGAGCCGCGAATTCTGGCTCGCCGCGCCGCGCCTCGATACCCGCCACGGTCACGGCACCGGTTGCGCTTACGCCAGCGCCATCGCAGCCGTGGTGGCGCAGGACTATCCGGTGGAGGACGCCATCACCCTGGCGCGGGCCTACCTGCAACAGGGCTTGGCGGCGGCGCAAGGAGTGGGCGCAGGTCCGGGGCCCATCGCCCATCTGGGCTGGCCCGCCGACCTTGCCCACTTCCCCCGCGCCGTGCTGGCAGGCTCACCGCTCGATCGCCATTTCGGCCTGTATGAGACAAGCAGCGCCCGTCTGCCGGATGGCCCCTTTGCGCCGACCGAACACAACCTCGGCCTCTATCCGGTGGTGGACTCGGTCAAGTGGCTCAAACGCCTGCTGGGGGCCGGGGTCAAGACCATCCAGCTGCGGATCAAGAATCTGCCCGCCACAGAGGTGGCGCCGGCCATTCGTGATGCGGTCGCGCTCGGTCGACGCCATGGGGCGCGGCTCTTTATCAACGACCATTGGCAGCAGGCCATCGAGGCGGGTGCCTGGGGCGTGCATCTGGGGCAGGAGGATATGGAGACCGCCGATCTCGCCGCCATTCAGGCGGCCGGGCTGCGCCTTGGCATCTCCACCCACGGCTACTTCGAGCTGATGCGGGCCCGCGAGCTTGCCCCCTCCTATATCGCGCTGGGCCATATCTTCCCGACCAACACCAAGGCGATGCCTTCGCGCCCCCAGGGGCTGGCGCGGCTGCACCACTACCGCGCCCTGATGGCGCAGTGGCCCACGGTGGCCATCGGTGGCATCAGCGAGGAGCGGGTGGCGGCGGTCAAGGCAAGCGGGGTCGGCAGCATTGCGCTGGTCTCGGCCATCACGGCGAGCGATGACTGGCAGGGGGCGACCGAGCGGCTGCTCGCTGCCGTGGGGGCGGGGGATGAGCCGTGCTCGGCCAGCGTGATACGGGAGGCAGAACATGCGCTCTGATGCCGCTTCTCTTAGTGACAAAGAGTACCTGAGATACGGCCGCCAGCTGATGCTGGCGGAAGTGGGGGAGGCGGGTCAGGCGCGGCTCAAGGATAAATCCGTGCTGATCGTCGGTCTCGGCGGGCTTGGCTCGCCGCTGGCCCTCTATCTGGCCGGTGCCGGGGTAGGCACCTTGTGGCTCGCCGATGGTGACACGGTGGATTCCAGCAACCTGCCGCGCCAGATCCTGTTCGATAGCGAGGCGGTCAACCACTCCAAGGCCGAACTGGCCCGCGAGCGCCTTAGCCAACACAACCCGCTGGTGGAGCTGATTGCCATCAACCAGCGGCTCGATGCCGCCAGCCTGCCGGCGTTTGTGGCCGAGGTGGATCTGGTGATCGACTGCTGCGACAACCTCGCCACCCGCCAGGTCATCAACGCCGCCTGCGTGGCTCAGGGCAAGCCCTGGGTCTGTGCCGCCGCAGTGGGTTGGCAGGGGCAGCTGATGGCGCGCACCAGCAGCGATCACGCCTGCTACGCCTGCCTCTATCCGCTGGATACCGAGATCAGGGAAAGCTGCGAGACCAGCGGCGTCACCGGCCCGCTGGTGGGGGTGATGGGCTCTTTGCAGGCGCTGGAGGCACTGAAACTGCTGCTCGGGATGCCGAGCACGGTGGCGGGCACATTGCGCCGTTTTGATGCCCTGACCCATCAGTGGCAGACCCTCACGCTGGCTCCCGACCCCGATTGCCCGGTTTGCGGCAGCACCCACCCGGCCCTGGAGAATTAACCATGAAGATCCGATTGAACGATATCGAGCTGACGCTGCCCACCGGCCAGCGCCTGACTGAGCTGCTGGCGGTGCAGGAGATTCCTCCTCAGGGGGTAGCGGTGGCCCTCAACGGCGCCGTGCTGCCCCGTGGCCGCTGGGCCGAGACCCGTCTCAATGACGGGGATGAACTTCACCTCTTCACCGCCATCGCGGGAGGCTGACCCATGATGCTCGCAGTCCCATCTTCGAGCGCCCTGCCTTGCGGCGGGGCCTCATCTCTTCTTATCGCAGTGGCCGGAGGCTGACATGCTCAAGATTGCCGATCACACCTTCTCTTCGCGCCTCTTCACCGGCACCGGCAAGTTTGCCCGCCCGGAACTGATGGCCGCCGCCATCGAGGCAAGTGGCTCCCAGCTGGTGACCATGGCCATCAAGCGCCTCGAACCGGGCAAGACCCACGACGATATCCTCACGCCTCTTCGACAACTCGGGGTCAAGCTGCTGCCCAACACCTCCGGCGCCAAGACCGCCGCCGAGGCGGTATTTGCCGCCCACCTGGCCCGCGAGGCGCTGGGGACTAACTGGCTCAAGCTCGAGATCCACCCCGATCCCCGCTACCTGCTGCCCGACCCCATCGAGACGCTCAAAGCCGCGGAGCAACTGGTGAAAGAGGGCTTTGTGGTGCTGCCCTACTGCGGTGCCGACCCCGTGCTCTGCAAGCGGCTCGAAGAGGCGGGCTGCGCCGCCGTGATGCCGCTGGGCGCCCCCATCGGCTCCAATCAGGGGCTGGTGACCCGGGAGTTTCTCTCCATCATCGTCGAGCAGGCCAATGTGCCCGTGGTGGTGGATGCGGGCATCGGTGCACCGAGCCATGCGGCGGCCGCCTTTGAGCTCGGCGCCGATGCCGTGCTGGTCAACACCGCCATCGCGGTGAGCGGCGACCCGATCGCCATGGGCCGCGCCTTTGCGCTGGCCTGCACTGCCGGGCGCAGTGCCTATAAGGCAGGCCTCGGCGCCCGCGCCCTGCAGGCCCAAGCCTCCAGCCCGCTTACCGATTTTCTGGGGGCGTTATGAGTCAGCATGCCAATGACCCCACCCCGACCCTCCCCTTGCCAGGGGAGGGAGTGTCGACTCCGCCCTCTTGTGAAGTAGGAGAGCGGGGGGGCGGATTAACACCTCCCCCTTGTGAAGGGGGAGGCCGGGAGGGGGTTGAGAGAAAGTCGGAGAGTTTTCTCGATAGATGGCGGGAGCTGGAGTGGGACGATATCGGCATGCAGATCCGCGCCAAGACCGCCGCCGATGTAGAGCGGGCGCTGACTACCTCCCGCCGCACCCTGGCGGACTTTATGGCGCTGATCTCCCCGGCCGCCGAGGCGTTTTTGCCGCAGATGGCGGCCGAGGCCGAGCGGCTGACGCGCCAGCGCTTTGGCAACACCATCGGCTTCTATGTGCCCCTCTATCTGTCGAACCTGTGCGCCAACGACTGCACCTACTGCGGCTTCTCCATGAGCAACCGCTTGAAGCGCAAGACCTTGAATAGCGAGGAGATTGAGCGCGAGTGTCTGGCCATCAAGGCGCGCGGTTTTGACAGCGTCCTCCTGGTGACCGGCGAGCACGAGCACAAGGTGGGGCTCGCCTATTTTCGGCAGGTGTTGCCCATCATCCGCCGTCACTTCAGCACGGTGGGGATGGAGGTGCAGCCCCTCTCTCAGGACGAATACGCCGAGCTGAAAACCCTCGGCCTCGATTCGGTCATGGTCTATCAGGAGACCTACCACGCCCCCACCTATGCCCGCCATCACCTGCGCGGCAACAAGCAGGACATCGCATGGCGCCTCGCCACGCCGGATCGGCTCGGCCGTGCCGGTATCGACAAGATCGGGCTGGGGGCGCTCATCGGTCTCTCTGCGGACTGGCGTGCCGACAGCTACTTTGTCGCCGAGCATCTGAGCTGGCTTGAGCGCCACCACTGGCAGAGCCGCTACTCCCTCTCCTTCCCGCGCCTGCGCCCCTGCACCGGGGGGTTGGAGCCTGCCGTGGTCATGTCGGATCGCCAATTGGCCCAGCTTATCTGCGCCTGGCGCCTCTTCTCGCCCACGCTGGACTTGTCCCTCTCCACCCGCGAGTCGGCTACGTTTCGCAACGGCGCGGTGCGCCTTGGCATTACCCAGATGTCGGCCGAGTCGCGCACCCAGCCGGGGGGCTATGCCGAGGGGGATAAAGAGGAGCTGGAGCAGTTCGCCATCCACGACGACCGCCCGGTGGGGGAAGTGGCCGCCGCCGTGCGGCAGGCAGGGTTGCAGCCGGTGTTCAAGGATTGGGAGCCCTTCTTGGGCCGATAGGGGCGGCCACGCCCCTCTTTGCCGGTGGCATCCAGGTGTTCAGCCAGACTCCGTGCCTGTGGCAAGCAGGCACGGCTGCGCCGTGCAATCGTAGGGTCGATTAGCCGGTAGGCGTAATCGTCCGCTTTGCATTTTTTGGGGATGGTAGACGGCTCGGCTTCGCCGTGCAGGACGCGAGGCCGCTGGCCTCGAAGGGGTTTCGCCCGCCCTTCGGGCTTGGGCGAGTAACTTTTCTTTGCGTGGCCAAAGAAAAGTCACCAAAAGAAAGGCCACCCCCGCCAATCCGACCGCTACGCGGTTTCCCTCGGATAAGGTGCAAGGTCGGACGGACCGCCGCAGATGGCACATCCCTGTGCCAGCTGCGTCTGCGCCATCATCCCTGATGGCGCTCCTGACCTTGCCCCTTCCCCTCGGCGGATTGGAGGGGGAACCAAAACCGTGCCCACCATAACCTCAGGGTAATCGTAGGGTGCAAAAAGCGGAGTACATTTCACTGCCAATACATGGCTTATTTATGATAATCGGTGCAATTCACATTACTTATTGACCCCTACTACAATGACTACACAGCTGATGAATTATGTGAGTTATACATTATTTATATTGGACTGTTGTTTGAGAGTTCTTATACAGGTCTTCACATTTTGTAGTGTTTTGGAACAAGGTTCTAAGATAGCTATTTGGATAGTTTCTTTCACAGTGTGAGTATATTCCTTCGGAGATGGAGATTGCATAGTCCCTCAGCAGGCTGTTATCCCACTCAATAATTTCAGAATTTATTTTGTCCCCAGCCTTATAAGCCTCAAGAATAAGTTGAGATACAAGGACTGAACCATTGGAGTAGATCTGAGACTTTCTACCTATATTTTGATCTAAAGGAAGTGATAGATTCAGATCTTTTAATATGCTACTGGTTTGTCTCTTGAAGTTAATTGCGTTAACTACTCTGTAGCCGGAAATAGAGCTATTGAAAAGAGACTTGTATGGAGAGCGATCTAAGATATAAAATCTACCAACCTCTTTTCTGAATATTGCAGCATAGTTTGATTGCAGTGAGAGAATTGTGAGGGCTTCTATGGCCTCATCTAAATCAAAGCTCTTTTCATTGCTAATGAAGGAGTCATCTCTTTTTATTTGATACTCATACCCCAAGAGAGACATTTGTTTTTGTAAGCTTTCTTGCACAGGATCTTGTGCTATGAAATCTTTAGACAAGATAGTATTTTGAGTGTTGTTGGTTCTAGTTATATCCTTTTTTATTGATCCCTCCTGACCCGCCAATGAAATTATTCTCACAGGTACTTCCAGTTTAGAAAGATCAACTCCTTTCTTTGCAAGTCGGCCCAATACACTAACTGTTTGAGCTCCATTGACGACACTTGCATTAGTTGCGGAAAAATAGCCAAAATCTCTGTTGTCGCGATTCTCTGTACTCTTTTCTACAGTTTCAGCTAATATTGTGACTCCGTTATTGAAGTACCAAAAGTGCTCGGGGTTGAGCTCTGCTGTTTGTGCTATGTTTTGATTTACTTCTGTGTCGCCCAGCATTTTTCTAATGTTGTCTTGCAAGAGATTATCTTCATGGTCCTCCCACCACTCACCTATTTTAGAGCCATAGATACGACCATAGAATGCTTTAAAAGGTGTTTCAACTTTTCCCCATTCCTTTAGATGAAATGTTAAGTTCACCGATCTTGTACGCTCATTTTTTGACAAGCTTTCAAAAATGACATCTTTTGACAACTTATGGATCTTAAATACTGGGGTGTCATCACTTGCATCTTCACCGTTAAGTCCTTGAAGAAGAGATGAGAGTATTTCAGAACCATGTTTTGCTAACTCGCTTTTCCCTGTATATATTAGAACTATATCGCATTTTGTTCCGAATTGACTGATAGCGGAAATCTCATCTTTCTTTTCTCTGACTTTGCTATTGAACTTATCAAGTTTACCATCCAATAGATCATGGATACCATCACGAAATGCTCGAAGCTCATCGGCAGAAGGCTCTGATGAACCATCTTTTATATATTTGGATTGGACTATAGTTAGTCTCTTTGTTGATTTATTAAAAAATATTGCATCAAGACCATTATCATCACCGCCATCGGTAACAGCCTTACCTGCTTCAGAAATACTTGCTCCACCGATGTTATGGATAGCAAATGCAGCCAAGCATCGCGATATTAGTTTATCTTCAAAACCTTTATCCTTGGTTTGATTTAAATCCGAGATGTCAATGCTAGAGGCGAAAACGTCTTTTACCTTCCCAGTTATTTGCTGGACAATAAATTTACTCATAATAACCTACCAATATGTTGATTTTTATTAGTCACACAAGCAGTAAAATGTTAATTAAATCAAAGGCTAATATACCATGAAGGGGGCTCTATATGAGGCTTCGTGTGTGAAAGTGTGATACACCGCAACCTTATTTTCACTTGAGAGAATGTTGTTATTAATGCTGTGCAACAATGGAGCTGGGGAGGGGGCTTGACTGCAAAAAGACATTAAATTTCTCAAAAATAGGCTACAAATAAATTTTGCTCCCTCCTGTTAGCCAACATATGGCACAAGAAAAGGCGAGTAGATATGCGCATCAAGGGGCTGGTCATGAAGGAAAATGCGATTTCTGGCCCTGCACTCAAAGGTGGCACCAGCAGCAATGGCGACGACTTCGCTGGCGCTGTTGCCAATTCCCATCACGATCTCCAGCCGAAATAGTCCCAACTGCTGAAAGCCAAAGTCACGGAGCAGGGCGACCGCCTGTCGGGCGATACCGCATCCTTGGCGGGACTGGCGCACCCAATAACCGATATTGCCGTAGCGATGATGGGGCGACAGCTGGTTGATACCTGCGCCACCCAAGAGCTGGCCGGTGGTGGCGCAGAAAATGCCCATATCAAAGGCGCGTCCCGCCGCACGATCCTGATCGCAGGTGGCAAACCACCCTAGCGCCTTGTCCCGATTGAATGAGGGAGTGCACCAGCTCATCCATTTGCCGACCGTCTCGATGGATTCGTGGGCCGCGCGGACAAACTCGTCGGCATCGGCAGATTCGAACGGGCGGATCACGATATTGGCGTTGGCAAGGCGCGGGAGTGTCATCACTTGTCCTGCTTTTTCAGGAAGTAACTGATATGCCCCGGCGGCATATCGGGCAGCTGGCCAAAGACCTCGTAACCCTGCTTCTGGTAGAAGGGGAGGGCCTGAAAACTGGTGGTTTCCAGATGGTAGTTGGTGATGCCCTGGCTTTGGGCGTACTGCTCCATGGCGCCGAGCAGGCGGCCGCCCCAGCCGTCGCGGCGGATGCGTTCGTCGAGCCAGAGCCAGTCGACGTGCAGCCAGCCCCACTTGATGTCGGCGATGATGCCGCCGTGAACCTTGCCCTCTTCATCCTTGATAAAGCTGGCGATCCGCTCGCGCAGATGGGTGCCGGCGTGATCCTTGTTGTAGCCCGAGAGACCAATGCGCAGCGCTTCGATCTCATCGTCCTGAGGCGGTTGGGGTGGGGTGAGTTGCATAGTGCTTCCTGCTTGATGGTGGTTGTCTCTAACGGGTTGCCGCTTCCAACGCGGCTATCTCGCCGCCGCTGATGAGCGGCAGGTTGCGGCTGACCTGCTCTACCGGCCAGTCCCACCAGGCGATGGCGTTGAGACGGACGATGGTGTCGTCGTCGAAGCGGTAGCGGATCACTTTCGCCGGGTTGCCACCGACTACGGCATAGGCGGGCACGTCGCCGGTGACCACGGAGCGGGCGGCGATGATGGCGCCGTTGCCGACTTTGACCCCTGGCATGATCAGGGCGTCATAGCCTATCCAGACATCGTTGCCGATGACGGTATCCCCCTTGTAGGGGAGGCTGCCCGGGGCGGGGGCGGCGCTCTCCCAGCCGTTGCCGAAGATAAAGAAGGGGTAGGTGGAGAAGCCGGAGGTCTGGTGGTTGGCGCCGTTCATGATGAACTTCACCCCGCGGGCGATGGCGCAGAACTTGCCGATGATGAGCTTGTCGCCGATGAAGGGGAAGTGGTAGAGGACGTTGCGCTCGAAGCCCGCCGCATCCTCCGGATCGTCGTAATAGGTGTAGTCACCCACCTCGATATTGGGTCCCTTGATGGTGTTCTTGATAAAGCACACCTGGGGGAAGCCGTTCATGGGGTGGGGGTTGGCGGGATCGGGTCCGTGCATGTGGGCGCCTCTGGAATCGGGTCTCAGGCTACCCTAACGGAATCGGGTGGAGCCTTGCCACCCTTTTGTGCCCTCCGCTTCGCCAGTCTCTGTCGCCCCCTGCCCATGTGTGCATCGACCCGGGGAGGGTTTGTCTCTAGCATGGAGGGGCGGCGGAGTCTGGCTCCGTCAAAGTGGATGATGGACGAAGTGCGCCTTGCACACTTCTGGCGGAGAGAAAAGATGAAGCTGCGTTCCTTGTTGATGGTGGGTGCCCTGCTGCTGGGCGGATGTGCGGTCAATCCCTATGGGGGGACGCCTGCGCCGGTCGGCGAGCCGGACAAGCCGGTGACCAAACCAGAGAAACCCGTGGCCGAGCCTGATAAGGCCGAGCCGGTGCCTGCCCCCAAACCCGTGGCACCGACGGGGCTGGCGGTCGCCCTGGCCGATGACTTCCTGAAGGCCGCCGATGTGCAGGCACTGGCGGGCAGCAGCCCGGTACTGCTGCTGATGGCGCCCCAGAACGGTACAGGTGAAGCCTTCAGCACCCAGCCCCTGGCGGTGGCCATGATCCAGCGCATTCAGGCCAATAGCGGCTTTCGTTTCGCAGACCCGGGCCAGGTGGCGGCCATCACGGGTCAGCTCGAATACCAGCAGGGGGGCATGAACCCCGCCTCCCTGGTGCGTCTGGGTCGCCAGACCGGGGCGGGTTACATGCTCTACGGGGATCTCCTCTCTGAAGGGGGCCGCTACCGGCTCGCCATGAGCCTGATGGATCTCAAGAGCGGCGAACTGCTCTGGAATGCCAGTCGATCCGCAGCCCGCTGATGTCGGCTCGCCGGATCCCTCTTGACCGGGATCCGGCCTTGCCCCCCTTGTCCGGGGGCGGGAATGCCCCTGTGGCGCCCCTGACGTCACAGGGGTTGGCATGTCGCACTGCCTGAGGGCAAAAAAACCTTCCTGACTGTCTGACAATTCTGGTTCTGACAGCATCCCCGATTGCTACCATTCACTTTGCCGGAGGCTTGTCCGGTGAACACGTCACCGACCGCATCCTTCCCGCCCGGCAGGCAGCTTTCTGCCCCTGTGCGATACTCCATGAGTCTTGTATAACAGGAGTACAGGGACCCACTCCCACGGATAGCAAGGAGCTCGGATGGCGCTCTCAGTGGCACAACTCTACGAAGTGATGGCCCAGTTGCCGGATCCCGTCTTCATCCTCAGCGAAGATGGCTACTACATCGAGTACATCGGCGGGATGGAGCAGCAGTCCTACCAGAACGGCAACCCGCTGATCGGCAGACAACTGCTGGACGTGCTGCCCGAGGACAAGGCGCAGTGGGTGATGGCGCAGGTGGCTCAGGCCCTCGCCAGCGGCCAGGTGCAGGTGGTGGAGTATGACCTCTCCCCTGCCGAGGTGGACGGCATCGACGCCGACGCCGGGCCCCAGGGAATGCAGCGTTTCGAGGGCAAGATAGCGCCCTTGCCCTCTTTATATGAGGGGAAGCGGGCGGTGGCCTGGATGACCCGCAGCATCACCCGCCAGCACGAGCTGCAACAGCGGCTCAAGCGGCTCGGGGAGACGGATCAGCTCACCGGCCTCTACAACCGCCACTTCTTCTTCGACCAGTATCACCACAGGGTGCAGGGGCAGCATCTCACCGGCCTCATCATGCTGGATCTCGATCACTTCAAGCAGATCAACGATCGCTTCGGCCACCAGACCGGTGACAAGGTCTTGTGCCGGGTCTGCGAGTGCGTCTCCGCCCAGTTGCGAGGGGAGGATCTCTTCGTGCGCAGCGGCGGCGAGGAGTTTCTGATCCTGCTGCCGCAGATAGACGAGGGGATATTGCTGAAGGTGGCGGAGCGGATCCGCGCCGCGGTGGCGGCCCTGGCGCCGGATCCGGCCCCCGTGACCGTGAGCCTGGGCACCACCCTGATCCGGCCGGGCGAGGATCTCGGCACCGTGCTGGCCCGGGCGGACGAGTGGCTCTATCGGGCCAAGCGGGGCGGGCGCAACCGGGTGGCCCACGCGGGGGATCCCTGAAAAGCGGCCTGGCCTGCAACGAAAGAGGGCGACACTGTGTCGCCCTCTTTCGTTTATCTGCGTCTTGGCGCCGTCTCAGCCAAACAGCGTCGAGATGTTCTGCCCCGCCATCAGCAGGCCGATGGCCAGGGCGCTGAACCAGACCAGGGTGGCGGCGACCAGGGCATAGCCGAGGGCGACGAAGAGACCGTCCCGCTGCAACATGCCGATGGCCAGCAGCAGGATGGCCCAGGCGGGCATGGCGTTGGTGAAGGGAATGGCGCCCAGCGGCAGCATCAGCAGCAGAGCGGCCAGCATGATGAGAAGGCCGTTGCAGCGGTTGATGGTCACGCTGCCGGTCAGGATGAGCAGGCGCGGGCGGATGAAGCGGTCGATGCGGGCCAGCAGATCCGCCCCCTTGTGCAGGGTCGGCTTGAGGTGCTCGGCGGCGAAGCGGCGCTCCATCAGGAAGGCGGGCAGCCAGGGCACCCGGTTGAGGGTGATGCCGATGCCGATGAAGAGGATCAGCAGGCCAAAGGGGGTGCTGACGCCGGGAATGGAGACCGGCAGCAGGAAGGGAACCGTGAGCAGCACGCAAAACAGCAGCATGCCCTGTTCGCCCACCAGGGCCAGCATCTGGCGCAGGCTGATGTGGCTCTCCTCGATGGCGTGGGCGGTGGCCCTCAGGGTATCGGAGAGCGTGCTTTGGGGGTCGTTGAGTTGCGCGGCAACCATTCCTGAGATCCTCGTCTGTTGATGCCACTGCTGTGGCGCCGCCAGCTTACGGGGGCGAGGTTAATCCCGGATGAATAACCCCGGGGAGCACAGATTTTTCCATCGGGAGCGGGGCAATGGGGCTGGTACAGCCCCCGTCCAGTGTGGGAGACGGGCGCTCTGATATGCTTTGCGCAGGTCTTTTCACCAAAGGATGAGCACATGAGAGGAGCGATGGGGATGGTGCCGGGGCTGCTGCTGCCCCTGGCGGGCTGGGCAGCCGAGCCCCCGGCGACGGGCTGGCAGCTGACTCCCTTTGCGGGATACAGCTCGGCCATCGACTTTCGGGCCATGGACGAGCCGGCCCCCACGCCGCACGGGAGCGACATCGACACCCTGCAAGGGGAGCGCTCCGGCAGCTGGGGGCTCTTCATCAGCAGGGAGGTGGATGACCCCGGCATGGTGGAGCTGCTCTACAGCCACCAGTCGACCCGGGTGTCCCCCGAACTGCCCGACAGGCTGACGGTGGACACCCTGCAGTTTGCCGGGGCCCTGACCCTTTCTGACCACCTGATGGCCCCCTATATCGGTGCCGGGATAGGGGTCACCCGCTTCGATGCCTACGACAGCGAGACGGCCCCTTCCATGTCCCTGGCCCTCGGGGTGCAGCCGCGCCTGACCGAACATCTGGCTGTGCGGGCCGAGGTGCGCGGTTATGGTGCCCTGGTCAACGACGACAGCCAGTTTCTCTGCAACCCCGAGATCTGCGCCTTTCGGGTGCGAGGGGAGCTGATCACCCAGTGGCAGGCCAATATCGGCTTGACCCTGAGGTTCTGAGCCTCATGATGGGACTCCTTTGACCAGACAAGGCGATACGACTCCGTGCCATCCCTGCCCCGTGAACTGCCCGTACTGCTGACCCCAAGGGGGCGACTGCGCCCCTTCGATGGGCGGGATGCTGCCGATCTCTTCGCCATCTACGGGGATCCCCTGGTGATGCGCTTCGTCGGGGAGCCGCCGTTTCCCTCCCTTGCCACCGTGTCGCAGATGCTGGCTAGCGTCGAGCGGTTGCTGGCTGGCGGCGAGTCGCTGGAGTGGGGGCTGGTGTTACGCGGCAGCGGCCGCCTGGTGGGCACCTGCGGCTTGCACAGCTTTGCGGCCGGCGCCAGCCTGCGCCAGGCGGAGGTGGGCTGCATGCTGGCCCGCAGCCACTGGGGACAAGGTCTGATGGGGGAGGCGCTGAGCGCCCTGATCGCCTATGCCCGCCAGCTTGGCATCATCACCCTGCTTGCGGATATCGAACCGGACAATCTGCCCAGCCAGCGGCTATTTGAGCGGCTGGGCTTCATCTGGCAGCAGGATACCTGCTACCGGTTGCTGCTGGGCGAGGAGATCACACCAGACCGCGCGTGACGCGGCTGAGGGGCTCGTTGACGTCGAACACCTTGTACTGCACCGCGCTGGCGCCCATGGCGAGCACCCGCTGCTCATGCATGGTGGCGTAGGCGAGGGCACTCCCCTCATCCTCGAACAGATAGATGCCGCCCGCCTCGCCGGTGCGCGGGTTCTCGGTCCAGATCTTGGAGATGAAGCCGGGCTCCCGGGTGATGGAGTCGGCCAACGGCATGGCCGCAGCAGTGAGGGCCGGTCCCATCATCTCGGCGGGGAAGTTGAAATGGATCTGCAGCAGGCTGGGCATGATAAACCTCTCGTGGGCGTTGATTGACGGAATCCGCATCATAGGAAGCCGGCATCTTGGCTGCAAGAAGGCACATTTTCGTGGCATAGTTACCGCAAAGTAACCACTCGCGAGCCATACCGTGCCCTCACTGCCCTGTCCCGCCTATCAGGTATTGCGCCTGCTGACCGGCAAATGGAAGCCGGCCATTCTGTTTCATCTGCGCGAACAGACCCTGCGCTTTGGCGACTTGCGCCGCTGCCTGCCCGAGGTGAGCCAGAAGGTGCTCACCGCCCAGCTCAAGGAGCTGGAGAGCGACGGTGTCATCATCCGCACCCTCTACCCCGACGTACCGCCCAGGGTGGAGTACTGTCTGAGCCCGCTTGGCGTCGCCCTGATCCCCCTGCTCCAGCAGATGCACGATTTTGCGCTGAACCACGTTGATCTGCTGGCTGGTCAGGGGCCTGTTTCTAGCGAGCCCGCAGCAACCAGCGGCTGAGGGCGGTGGCCGCCAGCAGTCGGTAGCCGAGCAGAGTGAGCGCCAGCAGCGCGGGTACCTTGAGGAGTTCCCACCACACCTGTTTGCCCTGGGGGCCGAAGATCATCAGCCACACCACCAGCATCATGTGCAGACAGTAGAGGCCGAGCACCTTGGGGGCCTGGCGCTCCAGCCAGCTGCCTTTGCCCCATGCGGGGTTGGCCAGCAGCAGGCCGAACAGCCCCAGCGCCCAGGGGAGCGAACCCAGCAGGAAATCGTGACGAGCGAGGGGGACGGCGGCAATGCGCAGCAGACCTGCGGCCTCCAGGGCATAAAGCCCCATCCCCGCCATCATCATCAGGGCGCAGCGCCTGGCGTCCGGCTGCCAGGCACGCAGGCGCAGCTCGGCGCCGAGAGCCACGAACAGCAAGGAGAAGAAGGGGCCGTTGCGGGTCAGCAGGGCCCACTCGCCCCCCGGCAGCAGCGGGCCATAGGAGCCGCCGATCAGGGCCAGGCCGTAGAGCAGGGCTCCCAGCAGCAGGGCCAGCCTCGGCAGGCGGGCCTGCTGGCAGAGCCCCAGGATCAGCACCGCCACCATCAGGGCGGGCAGGAACCAGAGGTGGATCATGCCGCCCACCCACCAGACGTTGAGATGATCCCCGAGCTGCATCTGCCACTGGCCTGCCATGGCGGGCAGGTAGCCCTCGCTCACCGCCGCGAGCGGGTTGAAGGGTATCAGCACGTAGAGCAGGCTCCACGCCAGCCAGAGCCCCAGCAGGGGTCGGCAGTAGCGCAGTGCGACCGTCAGCGGGTGGCCCGCGGCGAGGGCGGGTTGCAAGAAGTAACCGGCGCACAGGAAGAACAGCGGCACCGCGAAGCGGCAGAGCTGGTTGATGACGGTCCCGACCAGAGGGTAGGGCGTGCCGTCCCACAGGGCGGGGTCGAAGGGGTTGCTGAAGGGGGAGAGATGGATGGTCATCACGGCCAGGATGGCCACCACTCGCCCGCATTCGATGCTGGAGATGCGCATGATTCCTCGTGGCGTTCGGGAGCTGGGCGCACCCTATCAGCCGCAGGTGCTCCCTATCCAGCCGCCTGGTCGCCAACTGTGACCCCCATCGGCGGCCGGTTACCCTTTGTTACCCGAGGTGCGGGCAAGGTTACCGCCGCCGGGAGCGGGATCCCGTTTTGGTGTCGGTAAAAGGGCTAGAGCAGGGCCACCAGCACGGTGATCAGGGCGCCCAGCAGCAGCAGGGTGATGCCGCGATCGGCGGGGCCGTGCAGCTTGTTCCACATCAGCAGGCTGGTGAGGGCCAGCAGCAGCATGGCCAGGGCCGCCAGATCTCCCACCAGTTGCCAGGGCAGGCCGGTGCCCATGCCACGGTGCAGCCGGTTGAGGCTGGCAGCGAAGTTGGCCTGCTGCAGCTCGGTACGCACCAGCAGAGTGCCTTCCACATAGCTGGCGGCCACGCTCTGGCTGAGGGTGACACCGCGCAGCTCCCAGCGGGCCGGCAGGGTGAGGGCGCCGGATGGTGTGGGTAGGGTCTGGGGCGGGGTGATCTGGGGTCGCCCCTCCTCGAACATGTCTGCATAACGCTGTTGCAGCAGGGCTTTCAATTCATCCGGGCTGGCTAGCGGCGTGCTCAGTACTATCTCTTCGCTCGATTTGGCGGTGTGGGGACCGGGCAGGGGCAGCACGGCCCTGTGTTGCAGCCAGAGGCCGGTGAGGCCGTAGAGCAGCATCAGGGTGAGGGTGGCAAAGCCGGCCCAGGCGTGGATGCGGCGCACCCACTTGTTGTTGTGCAGGGGGAGTTTTCTGCGTGTCATCGTTCGGTGCTTCATAACAATCTGGCCAGCGAACGCTGGCCAGAGGGGTCGGTAAACAGGGAGGATCAGAAGCGGTAGGCGGCGGTCAGGTGCAGCTGACGGGGCGTGCCCGGCATGATCTGGGCCGCGCTGGTGGCGCTGACGAAGTAGTCGTGATCGGTCAGGTTCTCCACGCTCAGCTGGGCTTCCCACTGGGGCCAGCGATAGCCGGCACGGGCGTCGAAGCGGGCGTAACCGGGCAAGGTGGTGGTGTTGGCGTTGTCGGCGAAGCGATCCCCCACCGCCGTCATCCCGGTCTCGCCGAACCAGCCCTGCTTGCCGCTCTGGTAGCCGGCGAACAGCTGGCCGTTCTGGCGGGAGACGTTCATCGGTCGCTTGCCTTGCAGGTCCGCGTCTGCCTTGACCTGCTCGGCATCCTGGATGGCGACGCCGCCGCGCAGATAGATCTCGTCGGTCAGCTGGGCACGGGCGCTCAGCTCGATGCCGTCGGTGCGCTGCAGACCGGTGAGGATCACCCGGGTGGGATCCAGCGGATCCTTGCTGCGCTTGTTGTACATCTCCAGCCGGTAGAGGGAGAGGGTGGTGGCGAGGCGGCCGTTCAGCCAGTCGCTCTTCACGCCCCCTTCATAGAGCCGGGTGTGCTGGGGATCCAGGTTGTTGTTCTTGTCCCCCGGGGTGATGCCGATAAGCTCACCGCCCACCGGGGTGAAGGTCTTGCTGTAGGAGGTGTAGAAGGCATGCTCCTCGATGGGGTTCCACACCAGGCCCAGGCGCGGACTCAGGCTGGTGACCGAGAGGGTCTCTTCCTTGTCGAGGTCGTTGCGGCGGCTGGTGACGGTGAAGTCGTCGCGGCGCAGGCCTGCCAGCAGGTGCCAGTCGCCCAGACTGAGCTGATCCTGCACATAGAGGCCGACACCGCGTACCCTGTGATGGGCATCGCTGGAGAGTTTCATGGCGCCGTCGTAGGTGGGCAGGGAGCCCGGATCATAGAGGTTGCCTGCCGGGATCGGGTTGGCGTTCTGGTAGAGCTTGGGGGTGCGATCCTGCCAGCCCTGCTCCAGGCCCACCAGCAGACGATGGGCGATGGGGCCGGTTTGCAGCTGGCCTTCCGCCTCGGTGTTGCTGGTGAGGCTGCTGGCCTTGAGATCCTGCTGCCAGCGGGCGCGGGTCACCTTGTCACCCTTGACGCTGGTGACATAGGTATTGTCGAACTGGCTGTCGAGGGTGGTGTAGCCGAGCTGCTGGCGCAGTTGCCACTGATCGTTGATGTCCCAGGTGAAGCGGGAGCGGGTGGACTGGGCCACATCGTCGATGAAGTCGCGGCGTGTGTCGCTGTAGACGCTCTCGATGGGGACATCCGCCGGGCGACCATCGACGCCGGGAATGCCGCGATCCGGGGTGCGATCGTGCTCGTTGCGCTCGTACTGCACCAGCCAGTTCAGGGTGTCGGTGATCTCCCAGTTGACGGAGGGGGCCAGCAGGGTGCGCTTGCTGGTCACGTCGTCGCGAAAGCTGTCTTTGTCTTCCTGGGCCAGGTTCAGGCGCACCTGTACCCGCTCTCCTGCCTCGCCGTTGAGGTCGGCGGCGAAGCGTCGGCTGTCGAAGCTGCCGACCTGGGCGCTGACGCTGGAGGCCTGCCCCTTCTGGGGAACCTTGCTGACCCGGTTGACGATGCCGCCCGTGCTGCCACGGCCGTAGAGCACGGCGGCGGGGCCCTTGAGCACTTCGACCCGCTCGATGTTGCCAAGGTCGCGGGTGTATTGCATGTCGTCGCGCAGGCCGTCGAGGTAGAAGTCGTTGCTGGCGCTGAAACCGCGGATGGTGACGCCGTCAAAACGGGTGTCGCCGCTGGCGTTGACGCCAGGGATGCCGGTCAGGGCTTCACTCAGGGTGGGCTGGCCGAAGGCGGTCAGCTCGCTTGCCTTGACGGTCTCGATGCTCTGGGGCACCAGCTTGGCCGGGGTGGCGGTACGGGTCGCGGTGGCGACCTCTTCATGTTGGCTGCGTTTGCCGACCACGGTCAGGGTTTCGTCTTCGGCACGGGGGCTGGTACAAACCGCCAGCAAGGCGACGCCCAGCAAGGCGCGCGGGGAGTTGGAATGGTTCATCTGGGTGTGACTCTTTGTCGACCAATCGGCCTGAACTTGTTGATTTAATTGTAATTATTGATTTCTCTCATCGCGAGAGGTTGCTAATGATATTGATTTTCATTTGCCTTGCAAGGAGAAGATGCAAGAAAAAGAGATCATTGGCGGCAGGCACTGAGGGGGCTGGAACCTCGGGGAAAAGGCCGGGGGAACCTTGGTTCGGTTCGGAGGGGACGCTACCATGGTGGCCTCGCGCCTTGGCGCACCATCCGGCACACACAGGGAGATAAACATGGTCGAGATCATCAGGGCGGATCTGCACAACCCTCGCCACGGCGAGGCGCTGATCGCGATGCTGGACGAATACGCCAGGGACGAGATGGGGGGCGGCAATGCACTGGCGGACGAGGTGAAGGCGAATCTGGCCGACGCCCTGGCCGCGCGACCCGGTGCCCATGTGCTGCTGGCCTGGGTCGATGGGGAGCCCGCTGGCGTTGCCACCTGCTTCGAGGGCTTCTCGACCTTCGCCTGTCAGCCGCTGCTCAATATCCACGACGTGGCGGTGCACCCTGCCCATCGCGGCCAGGGCATCGGCAAGCGGCTGTTGGCGGAGGCGGAGCGGCTCGCCCGGGAGCTAGGTTGCTGCAAGCTGACCCTGGAGGTGCTGGAGGGGAACAAGGTGGCCCAGGCTGCCTATCGTGCCAGCGGCTTTGCGGGTTATGAGCTCGATCCCGAGGTGGGCCGGGCTATGTTCTGGCAGAAGAAGCTGGGGTGAGAGGGTCGGCAAACATGATCTGCCGGGCTTGCCTCTGAGACTCCTGTCCCCTAGAGTGGCACCAGATTTTTCAATGTGTTGATGGAACCGGCCCGGCCGGGTGAGTGACATGACCCTTTATGCTTCGGATCAGCGAGTGACCCGAATGAACTCCGTACAGTTGCGCACGATGAAGCATTGTCCGGAGCCGGTGGAGGCCCAGACCTCCCATCCATTCATCGTGCAGTGACGACCGGATCTCGCTACCTCGCGGGAGCCGTGACCTTGCCGCACGACTGAACCAAGGCCATAGACGTTGCCTCGTCTATGGCCTTTTTTGTTGCCCCGCAGCCAGGCTGCGGGTGCGAGACAGAGCAGAGGCCCGCCCGGGTCTCTGCTTTTTTTATGGTCTGTCATGACCGACGGGTATGCTTGGCAAGGGCCGGGTCGTTGGCCAGAGAGGCTGACCATCTTCAAGAGGAAACAGTGCAATGTCACAAAATATCTATGACGAACCAGGGTTTTTTGAGGGCTATGCCCAACTGCCACGCTCCCTTCACGGGCTGGCGGGGGCGCCGGAGTGGCCGGCGCTGCAAGCCATGCTGCCGGATCTTGCCGGCAAGCGGGTGCTGGATCTGGGCTGCGGTTATGGCTGGTTCTGCCGGGCAGCCAGAGATCTCGGGGCTGCCGATGTGGTCGGTATCGATCTCTCCGCGAAGATGCTGGCCCGTGCCGCCGAGCTGACCCGGGATGAGACCATCCGCTATCGGCAGGGGGATCTGGACGGTTTTGCGCTGTCCGATGAACCTTTCGATCTCATCTACAGTTCCCTGGCGCTGCACTACCTGCCCGAGGTGGCGCCGCTGTTTGCGGAGATCCACCGTGCGCTGGTGGCTGGCGGCAGCCTGGTGTTCTCGGTGGAGCACCCCATCTTCACCTGCCCGCAGCCGCAAGGCTGGCTGGTGGATGCAGAGGGACGCCGCTCCTGGCCCATCAACGGCTATCAGGCGGAGGGCAAGCGGGTCAGCAACTGGCTGGCGGAGGGGGTGATCAAGTATCACCGCACCCTGGGCACCTACCTCAATGCCCTTGTCGCCGCCGGGTTCCAGATCCGCCGCGTGGAGGAGTGGGGGCCGACGGCGGCGCAGATTGCGGCCAACCCGGCCCTGGCGGAGGAGGCGGAGCGCCCCATGCTGTTGCTGGTGTCGGCGTACAAATCCCTGGCCTGACGCAATAAAAAACGGCGCGCAGAGTGCTCTGCGCGCCGTGTCGTCAGGTGGTTGCCGACTTAGAAGTCGTAGCGGGCCGCCAGCTGGAAGTCATCCTTGGTGTTGAGCTTGCCGCTGTCATGGCTGTCGAGGTTGTTGATGCGGTACTCGCCGATGACGCGCAGGTTCTTGTTGAACTTGTACTGGGCACCCAGGGTGTAGTAGTCGATGGAGTCGTAGTCAGACTTGCCAGCCTGCTCCACCTTCTGCTTGTTCCACAGGGCCATCAGGCCGAAGCCGCTCTCGAAGTTGTAACCCAGCGCCCCTTCCCAGCCGGTGTGATCCTTGCCGGTGGCCAGGAAGTCGCTGCCGTCGGCATAGCTCAGGGCGGCGTAGAGGGCCTTGTTGTCGTACTTGGCGGAGAGCAGCCACAGCTTGGCATCCTCTTCACCGCTCTTGTCGCGGATGCCCACGTTGTAGGCGGTCCCCAGGGAGAGGTTGAACGGGAAGGTGTAGGCCACGGCGGCACCGTAGGCGGCATCGCTGTCCTTGCTGGAGGTCTCTTCGGTGTCACCGCCATCGAACTTGTAGCTGGTATCTACCTGGAAACCGTTGAACAGGCCGGAGTACTTCAGCACGGAGCCGGCGCGGTTGGTGGCGAAGGTGTCGGTCTTGGCGCCCAGTGCCTCGTTGCCGTAACCATCGGAGAGGGAGACATCAGTCCAGTCCGCCAGGAAGCCAGGAGCCCCCTTCTGGCGACCGAAGGTGACGGTTCCCCAGTTGGCGCCGACACCGGCGAACGCCAGACGGGTACGCAGGTTGTCGGAGTTCTCGCTGACGGTCTTCTCGCTGTCGTTGATGTACATCTGCAGTTCGTACTGGGCCAGCGCCTTGAGACCCGGGTTGATCTCGCTCTCTACCTTGGCGCCCAGACGGACAAACTGGTTGGCCCCCTGCTTGTCGCTGTATTCGTTTTTGATGTCACCGTTGGCGTCCAGCTCTTTCTTCTCGCCGAAGAACTGGCCGGCGTAGATGCGGCCGTAGAGGTCGAGCAGGGTGCTCTCGTTTTTGTACACTTCAACGGCTTGAGCCTGGAAGGCGGCGGTAAGAGCCAATGCTACTACTGTCAGCTTTTTCATCATGATCCCTTGTGTTGCAAGCTTTTGTTTTAAAAGACGGGGCCATGCTAGAAGTGACAGATGACAGTCGGGTGACCGTGCAATGAACAAACCGTGTCGGTTCCATGTCAGCGGGATGAAAACCGGGATTTATGTGGCTGGTCGCCACTTTTACGCGCAAAGGTTTGCCCTTGTGGTAGAATGCCGCCCGTTTTCGAGCTCCTAAGGTTGGATATGCGATGAGACGTGAACTGGCAATCGAATTTTCCCGAGTGACGGAAGCGGCTGCACTGGCTGGCTACAAGTGGCTCGGACGTGGTGACAAGAATATCGCCGATGGCGCGGCCGTGGCGGCCATGCGTCACATCCTCAATCAGATCCAGATCGATGGCGAGATTGTGATCGGCGAAGGGGAGATCGACGAAGCCCCCATGCTCTACATCGGCGAGAAGGTGGGCACGGGTCAGGGCGACGCCGTGGACATCGCGGTCGACCCCATCGAGGGGACCCGCATGACTGCCATGGGTCAGGCCAATGCTCTGGCCGTGCTGGCGGTGGGCGACAAGGGATCCTTCCTCAAGGCCCCCGACATGTACATGGAAAAGCTGATCGTGGGCCCCAAGGCGAGAGGCGCCATCGATCTCGATCAGGCCCTGGAGCTGAACCTCAAGGCCGTGGCCAAGGCGCTCGGCAAGCCCCTCTCCCGTCTGACCGTCATCACCCTGGCCAAGCCGCGTCATGACAAGGCGATCAAGGAGATGCAGGGCCTGGGGGTGCGGGTGTTCGCCATTCCCGACGGTGACGTGGCCGCCTCCATCCTCACCTGTCTGCCGGACAGCGAAGTGGACATGCTCTACGGCATCGGTGGCGCGCCGGAAGGGGTGATCTCCGCCGCGGTGATCCGCGCCCTGGACGGCGACATGCAGGCTCGCCTGATCCCCCGCCACCAGGTCAAGGGTGACAGCCCCGAGGTTCGCGCCCTGGGTGAACAGGAGATCGCGCGCTGCGAGGAGCTGGGCATCGACGTGAGCAAGGTGCTCAAGCTCGAAGATCTGGCCAAGAATGACAACGTCATCTTCTCGGCCACCGGCATCACCAAGGGTGATCTGCTGGAAGGGATCACCAGCGACGGTGTCATGGCGACCACCGAGACCCTGCTGATCCGCGGTAAATCGCGCACCATCCGTCGTATCAAGTCGATCCACTTCCTGGATCGCAAGGACAGTGTGGTACGCGACATCATCCTGTAAGCAGGAGGATGGCGGTGGCGGCAAGTCACGTACTCTCATGCCGTCGTATCAAGTCGATCCACTTCCTGGATCGCAAGGACAGCGTGGTACGCGACATCATCCTGTGATGTGCTGACTCCCGCAGCAAAAAGCCCGGCACTGCCGGGCTTTTTGCGCTCTGCAGGGCGCCAGGGTGCCCGGGCAGGGATAAGGCTTAGGAGAAACCGGACTCCTTGCTACACTGCGGTGCCCCACAGAGGAAAAATCACATGGAATGTCGTCAGGGATGCGGTGCCTGCTGCATCGCCCCCAGCATCAGCAGTGCCATTCCCGGCATGCCGGACGGCAAGCCCGCCGGTGTGCCCTGTGTGCAGCTCGATGCGCACCTGGGGTGCAAGATCTTCGGCCAGCCGGAGCGCCCGGCGGTGTGCGGCGGCTTTCGCCCCATGGCGGACGTGTGCGGCTCCCATCGCCAGGAGGCCATCTGGCTTATCGGCGAGCTGGAGCGGCTGACTGCCTGAGCCCTTGCCCCTCTCCCTTGGGGAAAGGGTGTCTGCTTGTCCTCTTCATCCCCGCCCCTTCTCCCGCAAGGGGAGAAGGGGGTGCCGCCATTCGGAGTCATGAAAAAGGCCCCCTCGCCTGGCGAGGGGGCCTTTTTTATCGTCGGCTCATGGTGAAGCCAGCTTATTCCTTGATGCGCTCGATGCGACCACCCAGGCCTTGCAGCTTGTGCTCGATGTCTTCGTAGCCACGGTCGATGTGATAGATGCGATCGACGATGGTAGCCCCTTCGGCCACGAAGCCGGCCAGCACCAGGCTGGCGGAGGCGCGCAGATCGGTCGCCATCACCTGGGCACCCTTGAGCTGCTGGGTGTCGCGGCAGATGGCCACATTGCCCTGCAGTTCGATGTCGGCACCCATCCGAACCAGCTCGGGCACGTGCATGAAGCGGTTCTCGAAGATGGTCTCGGTGACCATGCCGGTGCCCTGGGCGACCGCGTTCAGCACGGTGAATTGTGCCTGCATGTCGGTCGGGAACGCCGGGTAGGGGGCGGTCTTGATGGTGACAGGTTTCAGGGTGCGACCTGTCATGTCGAGGGTGATCCAGTCGTCACCCTTTTCAATCAGGGCGCCAGCCTCTTCCAGTTTGACCAGTACGGCTTCCAGCAGGCTGGGGTCGGTGTTGCGGCAGGTGATCTTGCCACCGGTCACGGCGGCGCCCACCAGGAAGGTGCCGGTCTCGATGCGATCGGGCTGCACGCTGTAGCTGCCACCGTGCAGACGTTCTACGCCGTCGATGGTCAGGGTATCGGTGCCCGCGCCCTGGATCTTGGCGCCCAGCGCGTTGAGGAAGTTGGCCAGATCGACCACCTCCGGCTCACGGGCGGCGTTTTCGATCACGGTGCGACCGTCAGCCAGGGTGGCGGCCATCATCAGGTTCTCGGTACCGGTCACGGAAACCATGTCCATCAGGATGTGGGCACCTTTCAGGCGGCCGTCGACGCGGGCTTTGATGTAGCCCTCTTCGATGACGATCTTCGCGCCCATCAGCTCTAGGCCGTGGACATGCAGGTTGACCGGGCGGGCACCGATGGCGCAGCCGCCGGGCAGGGAGACGTCTGCTGCACCGAAGCGGGCTGCCAGCGGGCCCAGGGCCAGGATGGAGGCACGCATGGTCTTCACCAGCTCGTAGGGGGCGACATGATTGTTTACCGCACCGGTCAGCACGGTCACGTTGCCGTTGACCTTGGTGGTGGCGCCCAGCATCTCCAGCAGCTTGAGGGTGGTACCCACGTCTTTCAGGCGCGGTACGTTGGAGAGTTGAACCTCTTCGTCACACAGCAGGGTGGCAAACAGGATGGGCAGGGCGGCATTCTTGGCGCCGGAGATGGTCACTTCACCGGAGAGGGTGCAGGGGCCGGTGATCTTGAATTTGTCCATGGTTTACTTCTTTACCAAATCAGGAGGGCAGCTGGAATTTACGCTCGCGTTTCCACTCGGCGTCGGTATAGGCCTTGATGGAGAGAGCGTGGATCTCGTTGGTGGCGATCTTGTCCATCAGCGGGGCATAGATGGCCTGTTGTTTCTTGACCCGGCTCATGCCGTCAAACATGTCGCCGACGGCGATCACCTGGTAGTGACTGCCGTCCCCTTTGACATGGACTTCGGACAATGGCAAAGCCTCGAGGAGTATCGCTTCAATTTCAGAGACTTGCATTATGAGTCCTCAGTTGTGAGCGGGGTTGAATGAAAGAGGCTGGCCACCCCGTAGAGGTTGGCCAGCGTATAGAAATCGTTGGAGGCACCCACCAGTGTCGGAGTGGCACCCCGTGCCAGTGCCGCCTTGGCCCACTTGACCAGCAGGGCAAGGCCGGCGGAATCCAGGGTAGTGACGGCACCGAGTTCGAGCCGGTCGTCCTGCCACCAGTCGGCGCGGCGTTGCCACAGATCGTTGACCTGCGGGGCCTGCAAGTCACCGCTCAGGATCATGACTTGATCACCAGCGGCTTGGCGTTGTGTTCACGCAGCTGGGCGATCACCGCATCGATGCCGTTCTGGCGAATGAGGCCGCCCAGCTCGTTCTGCTTGGCGGAGAGCAGGCTGATCCCTTCGGCAACCATGTCGAAGGCTTTCCACTCGCCGGTCTTGTTGTTCTTGCGCAGCTTGAACTCGAGGAAGATGTCCGGCTTGCCGGCCTCTTTCACGCTGACGTTGACGGCGGTGATGTTGCTCTCGGCGGCTTTACCGGGCTGGACCTTGACGGTCTGCTTGTCAAAGTGTGCCAGGGCGTCGGCGTAGGAGCTCACCATGTACTCGGTGAAGACGTCCACAAAGGCGTCACGCTGGGCAGGGGTCGTCTGTTTGATCTGGTTGCCGAGCACCTTGTAGGCGGCGAAGCGGTTGTCCACGTAGGGCAGCAGCTCCTCGCGGATGATGACGCGCAGGTGATCGGGGTTGCTCTTCACCTGGGCCTGATCGGCTTTCAGGCGGGCAAAGGTCTGCTGGGCGGCCTGATCCACGAGGGCATAGGGGTCCGAAGTATTGACATCCGCACGGGCGACGAGGGAGAACAGCATGCTGGTCATCAGACCCAGCATCAGGGCGATCTTCTTGAACATGGTTACTCCTTGGTTGCGGGTGTGTTGGCCGGAGAGGACTGGCTGTAGAGGAACTTGCCAATCAGATCTTCCAGCACGATGGCGGACTTGGTGTCTTCGATCATGTCGCCATCCTTGAGCATGCTGGTGCCCATCTCCTCATCGCTGAACCCCGGTGCCAGACCGATGTACTGCTCACCGAGCAGGCCAGAGGTCAGGATGGAGAGGGTGCTGGTCTCGGAGAACTCGCCGGCACTCTTCTGCATCTGCAGGGAAACGATGGGGACCTGGCTCTTGGGATCCAGGGTGATGTCGCTGACACGACCGACGACGACGCCGCCGACCTTGACCGGCGAGCGCACTTTCAGGCCGCCGATATTATCGAAATGGGCGCGCAGGGTATAGGTTTCTCCTTCCGGTTTGAAACTCAATCCCGCCACTTGCAGTGCCAATGCCAGAATGGCCGCGATGCCAGCCAGCATGAAGGCGCCAACCAGAAATTCTACTTTGCTGAACTTCATCTTTCCCTTATCCAAACATGACTGCGGTGAGTATAAAATCCAGACCGAGCACGGCCAGGGATGAGTGAACCACGGTACGGGTCGTCGCCTGACTGATCCCGGCCGAGGTCGGTTTGGCATCATAGCCGTTGAAGAGCGCTATCCAGGTCACCACCAGGGCGAAGATCAGGCTCTTGATAGCGCCCTGCATGATGTCGTCCTGCCAGTCGACGGAGGCCTGCATGGCGGACCAGAAACTGCCTTCGTCCACCCCCAGCCAGTCGACACCAACCAGCTTGCCGCCAAAGATGCCGATCAGACTGAACATGAAGGCCAGCAGCGGCATGCTGATGACCCCGGCCCAGAAGCGGGGCGCCACGACCCGACGCAGCGGATCGACCGCCATCATCTCCAGGCTGGAGAGCTGCTCGGTGGCCTTCATCAGGCCGATCTCGGCGGTGAGGGCAGAGCCCGCACGACCGGCGAACAGCAGGGCGGTGACCACAGGGCCCAGCTCACGGAGCAGGGAGAGGGAAACCAGAGGCCCCAGGCTCTGCTCTGCGCCGAAATCCTTCAATACGTTGTAACCCTGCAGGGAGAGCACCATGCCGATGAAGAGGCCGGACACCAGTATGATGGCGACGGATTGCACTCCCACCACATACAGTTGCTGCACCAGCAGCGGGAAGTGCTTGCGTGGCTGGGGTCGTCCTGCCAGTGCATGAAACAGCATGATGGTTGCCCGGCCGACGGCGTTGATGAAACGCACACCGCTGCGGCCCAGCTTGCTTATCTGACTTGTCAACATCACAGATCCTGTAGCAGGTCGCCTGCCGGAAAATGAAACGGAACAGGACCGTCGGGCAATCCCTTGAGGAACTGCTCGACTTCGGGATTGTGCTCCTCGCGCAGCTGCTCCGGTGTGCCGTGTGCCACTACCTTGCGGTTGGCGATGATGTAGGCGTAGTCGGCGATGCTCAGCACCTCCTTCACGTCGTGGGTGACGATGACGGAGGTGATGCCGAGGGCATCGTTGAGCTCCTTGATGAGCTTCACCAGCACCGCCATGGTGATGGGGTCCTGCCCCACGAAGGGCTCGTCATACATGATGAGATCCGGATCCAGCGCGATGGATCTCGCCAGGGCCGCGCGACGCGCCATGCCACCGGAGAGCTCGGACGGCATCAGCTTGGCCGCCCCGCGCAGACCGACAGCCTGCAGTTTCATCATGACGATGGTGCGGATCAGCTCTTCCGGCAGGCCGGAGTGCTCCCGCAGCGGGAAGGCCACGTTGTCGAAGACGGTCATGCCGGTGAACAATGCGCCACTCTGGAACAGCATGCTCATCCGTTTCCGCACTTCATACAGGCGTGAACGGGAGAGAGTGGGAATGTCTTCCCCGTCAAACAGGATATGACCGGACTCAGGCTTGAGCTGGCCCCCGATCAGGCGCAGCAAGGTGGTCTTGCCGATCCCGCTCGGACCCATGACGGCGGTGACCTTGCCACGGGGAATGGTCAGGTTGATCCTGTCGTACAGCAGCCGATCCCCGTGACTGAAGGTCAGGTCGGAGATGGTGATCAGGTCATCGTTCAAACAATTGTCCATCCGGTATAAATGAAGAGCGAATTTTATGGGCTAGTCTAGGTCTAAGCAACAGCGAGGAACAACTATTGAGCGGGTTTCCCCCCCAAGTACGCGACAGTTTTATGTAACAACCTGCGTCAATGACCGCCCATTCCGCATCCGATTCGCTTATCTCGGCAGACTTTTTTATAATCCCGCAGCAAATTTCGGCCCGGAGCTGTGCCTTTATGTCTGTAAAGCCTGAAAAAGTGTCTGAATTGTTCGATTTCCGTCGCAGCGCCCGAGCGGTGCTGGACATAGAAAAACAAGCCATTGATGGACTTTACCAATACCTTGACGAGGCGTTCGAGCGCGCCTGCGAGATGGTGCTGCGCTGTGGCGGCAAGATAGTGGTGACCGGCATGGGCAAGTCGGGTCATATCGGCAACAAGATTGCCGCGACCCTGGCCAGCACGGGGACGCCCGCCTTCTTCCTGCACCCGGGCGAGGCGAGCCACGGGGATCTCGGCATGATCTCAGCCGGGGATCTCATCATCGCCATTTCCAACTCCGGCGAGAGCGACGAGATCCTGGCCCTGCTGCCGGTGCTCAAGCGCCGCGGCATTCCACTCATCTGCATGACAGGCAATCCGGCTTCCACCATGGCGAAAGAGGCCAACGTGCACCTGTGCATCAAGGTGGAGAAAGAGGCCTGCCCCCTCGGTCTGGCCCCGACATCCAGCACTACCGCCACCCTGGTGATGGGGGACGCGCTGGCCGTGGCCCTGCTGGAGGCCCGTGGTTTCACCGCCGATGACTTTGCGCTGTCGCATCCGGGCGGGTCCCTCGGCAAGCGGTTG
Organism: Aeromonas sp. R6-1; assembly: GCF_040908165.1. NCBI lineage: Bacteria > Pseudomonadati > Pseudomonadota > Gammaproteobacteria > Aeromonadales > Aeromonadaceae > Aeromonas > Aeromonas sp. R6-1. Next base: position 280,105 of record NZ_JBFODF010000026.1, on the reverse strand, counting down.
CTGTTGCGAGTGGGCGATCTGATGCACAGCGGCGAGCTGTTGCCCAAGGTGGGGATAGATGCCACCATCAGCCAGGCGCTGCTGGAAGTGAGCCGCAAGGGGCTCGGCATGACGGCGGTGGTGGACGATCAAGGGCTGCTTGCCGGTCTGTTCACCGATGGTGACCTGCGCCGCATTCTGGACCTGCAGGTGGACATCCATCACACCCCCATCAGCCGCGTCATGACGGTGAACTGTGTTACCGTAGGGCCTGAGATGATGGCGGCCGAGGCCGTCAAGCTGATGGAAACCAGGAAAATCAACGGGTTGTTGGTTGTGGATGGAGAGAGACACCCGCTGGGTGCCTTCAACATGCATGACCTGCTGAAAGCCGGAGTAATTTGATGCAAGACGTACCGACCCTCTATGGTCCGGTGACGCGCAGCCAGTACGAGAAGGCGGCGCAGATCCGCCTGCTGGTGTGCGATGTGGATGGGGTGCTCTCCAACGGCTTCATCTATATGGGCAATAACGGCGAAGAGCTGAAGACTTTCTGCACCCGTGATGGTGCCGGCATGCGTGCCCTGCTCAATGCGGGCATCGAGATTGCCATCATCACGGGGCGAAACTCCCGCATCGTCAGCGATCGCATGCAGAGTCTGGGAGTCCAGCACCTGGTGCAGGGTGCAGACAAAAAGCTGCCCTACTTCGAGGCCTTGCTGACCAAGCTCGGGCTGGATGCATCGCAAGCCGCCTATATGGGAGATGACACTATCGATCTGCCGGTGATGCAGGCTTGTGGCCTGGGTATCGCCGTTGCCGACGCCCATCCGCTTGTGCTGGCGAAGGCGGAGCTGGTGACGCGGCTTGGCGGTGGCGTCGGGGCCGTGCGCGAGGTGTGCGACCTTATTTTGCAGGCCCAGGGATTGGCTGACTATCAACCCGAGGCGTCGCGATGAACAAACAGACTGTGCTGTTCGGCCTGCTGTTTCTGGCTGCGCTGGCGGCCTGGCAGCTGGGGGAGATAGAGCTGGTCCCCGAGCCGACCACCAAGACGGAAAATTTTCAACCGGACTTCACCGCCAGAGAGTTGGTGACGACCCGTTTCAACGAGCAGGGCAAGCGCACCGAGCGGCTGGAATCCGAATATGCGGAGTACTACCAGGTACTCGAGCAGGCCACTTTCACCAAGCCGGTGGTCTACATGTTCGATGACAAGGGCGCGGCCGAATGGAAGCTGACGGCCGAAACCGGGGTGCTCAACACCGATGACAATGTGATCCTCCGTGACAAGGTGCATCTGGACGGTCTGCTGCCCGCGTCCTTCATCTCCACGCTGGATACTTCCTATCTGGAGCTGGATCTGGTGACGCAGGGGATGAGAAGCAACCAGCACATCAGCATTGTGGGCCAGGAGTTCCAGACCGAGGGCGTTGGCCTCAAGGGTCACCTGGAACGTAAATATTTCGAGTTACTGGATAAAGGCCATGCCACTTATTTTAATGAAAAACGTTAATCTGGCCCTCACGGCCCTGTTGCTGTGCGGTTCCCTGAATGCCAAAGAGTCCGACTTTGCCGAGAAGGTCTATGTGGATGCTGTCAAGCAGGTGGCCGAGATGCAGGACAACCGCATCACCTTCAGCGAGGATGTCATCATCACCCAGGGCACCATCAAGATTAAGGCCGACAAGGTGGTGGTGATCCGCTCCGGCGACAAGGGCGCCGAGGTCATGACCGCGTATGGCAACCCAGCCACTTTCTTCCAGGTGCTGGACAACGGCAAACCGGTCAATGCCCATGGCAACAGCATCCGCTACGAGCTTAAGAACCGGCTGGTGACCATCACCGGCAATGGCCAGCTCAAGCAGGAAGACAGCCAGGTGACCGGCGATCTCATTCGCTACGACATCGTCAAGCAGAAGATGATTGCCGAGAGCAAGGGGCCCACCCAGCGCGTCAAGACGGTGTTCCTGCCGGATCAGGTGGAGAACTTCGACAAACCCGCCGATCAGAAGAAGTAGGAAACAACAGCCATGGCAGTGTTAAAAGCAACGGGTCTGCAAAAGAGCTACAAGCGCCGCATGGTGGTCAGCGATGTGAGCCTCGAGGTGGGAACGGGCCAGATCGTGGGTCTGCTGGGTCCGAACGGCGCGGGCAAGACGACCTCCTTCTACATGATCGTGGGCCTGGTGCAGCGGGATGCCGGCCTCATCACCATCGACGAGCAGGACATCAGCCTGCAGCCCATGCATATCCGTGCCCGCAATGGCATCGGCTATCTGCCCCAGGAGGCCTCCATCTTCCGGCGCCTGTCGGTGTTCGACAACTTGATGGGGGTCATGCAGACCCGCAAGGGGTTGAGCCGCGAAGAGCGGGAGGATAAGGTCGAACAGTTGCTGGAAGAGTTCAATATCACCCATATCCGCGACAGCCTGGGCCAGAGCCTCTCGGGTGGGGAGCGGCGCCGGGTGGAAATCGCCCGGGCGCTGGCGGCAGAGCCGAGATTCATTCTGCTCGATGAGCCTTTCGCAGGTGTTGATCCTATTTCAGTCATCGATATCAAAAAGATCATCCAGCATCTGAAAGAACGCGGGTTGGGTGTGCTGATAACGGACCACAACGTCAGAGAGACGCTGGATGTGTGCGAGAAGGCCTACATCGTCAGCCACGGCAAGATGATTGCTGAGGGCGCGCCGGCCGATATCCTCGCCGATGAGCAGGTCAAGCGCGTCTATTTGGGCGATCAATTCAGTCTATAGTAAGGGGGCACCCCTCATTTTTGTTAGGTGACTGCCTCGCTGAACATAAGGATATCCCGACGTAGATGAAGCCGACATTACAGTTGCGTCTCGGTCAGTCCCTGACCATGACGCCACAATTACAACAAGCGATTCGTCTGCTCCAGCTCTCCACCCTGGAACTTCAGCAGGAAATTCAGCAAGCGCTCGACAACAACCCCTTGCTGGAGCAAGAGGAGAACGAGGCGCAGGAAACCAGTCAGACAGAGACACAGGACGCCAGTCAACTCGACTCCAGCGATGCCATGGCCCAGGAGAGCATGCCGGATGAACTGCCGGTGGACACCACCTGGGACGAGGTCTACTCGGCCGGTACGGCCCAGAGCGCAGGCCCCATCCATGACGGGGAAGACAGCGTCTATCAGGGGGAGACCACCGAGAACCTGCAGGACTACCTGCTGTGGCAGATGCGGCTCACCCCGTTCAGTGATGTGGATGCTGCCATCGCGCTTGCCATCATCGATGCCATCGACGAATCCGGGTATCTGACTGCCACCCTTGAGGATATTCAGGCTGCAGTCAGCAGCGAGGAGGTAGAAGTCGAACTGGATGAGATCGAAGCCGTGCTCAAGCGGGTGCAGCATTTCGATCCGGTCGGCATCGCCGCCCGTTCGGTGCAAGAGTGTCTGCTGATCCAGCTCGGCCAGTATTCGCCGGACCTGCCCTGGCTCGACGAAGCCAGAGAGGTGATCCGCGAACACATGGACCTGCTCGGCAATCGCGACTACCGCACCCTGGCTCGCAAGACCCGCCTCAAGGAGAGCGATCTCAAGGAGGTGCTGGATCTCATCCAGCAACTGGAGCCCAGACCCGGCAACGGCATCATCCAGAGTGAATCCCAGTACGTGATCCCGGATGTGTCCGTGGTCAAGAAGGGCAGCAAGTGGGTGGTTGAACTCAATCCGGATTCTGCTCCGCGCATCCGTGTCAACGAGGCCTATGCGGCCATGGCGCGCAATGCCCGCAGCAGCACGGATACCCAGTTCATCCGTTCTCATTTGCAGGAGGCCAAGTGGTTCATCAAGAGCCTGGAGAGTCGTAACGACACCCTGCTCAAGGTGGCCAGCTGCATCGTCGAGCAGCAGCAGGGCTTTTTCGAGTACGGCGAAGAGGCCATGAAACCCATGGTACTCAACGACATCGCGGAAGCGGTGGAGATGCATGAGTCGACCATTTCACGGGTCACGACCCAGAAGTACATGCATACGCCCCGCGGCATTTTTGAACTGAAGTTTTTTTTCTCCAGTCACGTCAATACGGAGGGAGGAGGAGAGTGCTCATCGACCGCTATTCGCGCCCTGATCAAGAAGCTGGTGACGGCGGAAAACCCCGCCAAGCCGCTTAGTGATAGCAAGATCGCGGATTTGCTGGCCGAACAGGGTATTATGGTGGCGAGACGCACGATCGCAAAGTACCGTGAATCCTTGTTGATCCCGCCATCCAATCAGCGCAAACGCCTGGTTTAGGCAAACAAAAGGAAGACGTTATGCAAATTAACCTGACCGGACACCATGTCGAGATTACCGAAGCTCTGCGTGATTATGTGAACAACAAATTTGCCAAACTCGAGCGTCACTTTGACCATATCAACAACGTACACGTGGTGTTGAGCGTCGAAAAACTGAACCAGATCGCCGAAGCCAAGCTGCATGTCAGCGGGGGAGAGGTGTTCGCCAATTCGCAGCATGCCGACATGTATGCGGCGATTGATACCCTGCTGGATAAACTGGATCGGCAGATCATCAAGCACAAAGATAAGTTAAATCAAAAATAACTATGCAACTTGAACACATACTGAGTCGGGACTGCACCAAGAGTGCGGTCCCTTGTACCAGCAAGAAACGCGCGCTCGAGATCATCAGTGAACTGGCCGCAGAGCGCCTCGGCGCTTCCCGCCAGGTCCTGTTTGAAAGCCTGCTGGCGCGAGAAAAGATGGGCAGTACCGGGATCGGAGCCGGTATCGCCATCCCCCACGGCCGGATTGACGACGCCTTCGCGCCGACCGCCGTGTTGATGACCTTCTCCGAGCCCATCCCTTTCGATTCTATCGACAATCAACCGGTTGACCTGCTCTTTGCATTGCTGGTGCCGGAAAGCGAGTGCAAGCAGCACCTCAAGACTCTTTCCCTGATGGCATCCAAACTGGGTGACAAGGCCGTCTGCCGCCAGCTGCGCCAGGCGACCAGCGACGAAGAACTCTATCAGATCATGACGTCGGCCTGAGGCCGGGTCTGACACAGCCACGTTGGCGTGAGGGGACAAGATGCAGTTAATTGTAGTAAGCGGTCGTTCGGGCTCCGGCAAGACGGTGGCCCTGAGGGTGCTCGAGGATCTCGGGTACTACTGCGTGGACAACCTGCCGGTCAACCTGCTGCCCCAGTTGATCGTGTCGGTGGAGTGTCAGTATGACAAGCTGGCGGTCAGCATCGACGTGCGCAACCTGCCTGCCCAGGCAGACAGGCTGGAGAACCTGCTGAGCCAGGTGCGCAACGAGGGGCGAGTCAAGTTTTCGAGCTTCTTCTTCGATGCGGACAACGCGACCCTGCTCAAACGCTACGGTGAGAGCCGTCGTCTGCATCCTCTGTCCCGCAACAAGCTTTCGCTGGACGAGGCGATCCGGGAAGAGACCCACCTGCTGGCACCGCTCTCCTCGACCGCCGACCTGCGCATCGACACCACCAACCTCAGCATCCACGATCTCAGCGAGCTCATCAAAACCCGGGTGCTCGGCAAGAAAGAGAACGAACTGGTGCTGGTGTTCGAGTCGTTCGGTTTCAAGTACGGCATTCCCAAGGATGCGGACTTCGTGTTCGACGCCCGTTTCCTGCCCAACCCGCACTGGATCCCGGAGCTCAAGCCCTTCACCGGCAAGGATGAGCCCGTGGCCAACTACCTCTCCAGCCAGCCGGATGTCATGCTGTTCATCCAGCAGATCGAGAATATGCTGGGGACCTGGTTGCCCCACCTGGAGCGCAACAATCGCAGCTATGTGACCGTCGGGATCGGCTGTACCGGCGGACAACACCGCTCGGTGTTCATCGCCGAGCGGCTGGCCAGCGCATTCCGGTTGCTTGGCAAGAACGTGCAGATCCGCCATCGCACGTTGGACAAGCGTTCAAACCCCGCCTGACAGATCCACAGGATGCTCAGATGACCGTTTCCGCCTCGGTAGAAGTCAAAAACAAGTTAGGCATTCACGCCCGACCGGCCATGATGCTGTTCGAGCTGGTGCAGGGGTTCGATGCCCACGTGCTGCTGCGCAACGAAGAGGGAGTCGAGGCCGACGCGGACAGCGTGATCGGCCTGCTGATGTTGGACTCCGCCCAGGGCAAACAGGTGGAGGTGCAGGTGGAGGGCCCCGAAGAGGTGGAGGCCCTGGCCGCCGTGGTGGCGCTGTTCACCTCGGGCTTCAATGAGGAGTAATACGCCTCGGCGTGCTCAAGGTGCGCTGCGAGCCAGCGCCTTGAAAGCGGCAAAATCCCGACAAGCCAGCAGACTTCTGCTGGCTTTTTCGTTCATCAGTGCCAGAAACAGATCATAAAGTCCCATGGCTTCCTCATAATCCGCCTTGGCGATGGCCAGCACGAAGATGAGGGTAGCGCTCTCGCCGTTGCCCCAGTCGATCCCCTGGGGGGCCAGCACGGTATAGACCAGGGTGCGGCGCGCCAGCAGGCCGAGGGAGTGGGGCAGAGCGATGCCGTCCCCCAGCAGGGTGGAGACGATCCGCTCCCGCTCCTGCAAGGATCCGCGGAATCCGCTCTCCACCAGATCCTCCGCCTCAAGCTGGCTGCAGATGCGATCAAACAGCACCCCCTGGCTGATGGGTTCATCAAGCACCATGAAGTGGTCGGCATCGAAATACTTGTCGAGCAGATAGGGACGGGTGCGATCGACGAGCACCAGCTTGCCGAGCTGCTCCAGCTGGTATTGGGTCGGGAAGGGGGAGACCTGCACCACGGGAGCATTCTTCTCGCTCACCTTGAGGGTGCTGATGACGAAATCCTGCTCGACTCGCACCAGTCCCTCATAGTCCCGCACCGACTCCAGCGTGGTCAGCTGCAGTTGGGGGTATTCCCGCCGGATGCGTGCTTCCAGCACCCGGAAGGTGGCGTTGCCCGCATCGCACAGCAGCAGCGCCTGGGGGCGCCGGGTGTAACCGATGTCGTAGTGGCGCTCCAGGCCGACCCCGATGTGGATCACCAGGTAGCCGATCTCGTGGTGGGTCAATCGGTAGGGGGTCTGCCTGATCCACTCAGAGATGGCCGCCAGGGTGATGTCGTAGGCGAGGGGGTAATACTGCTTGATGTGATCCGCCAGGGGATTGTGGCTGCCAATCTGGTATTTGACCCGCAGCAGCATGGCGCCGATGTGGGTCTGCAGGTCGGCTCGCAATTGCGGGTCGCCGCGCAGGTCATAGGGGTAGTGCTGGTGGATGTAACCCAGCAGGTGTGCAGTCAGTTGCTCGCTCTCGGCCGCCATGGCCGGGCTGAGCAGGGGCGTCTCTGCAGTGAGGCGAGCCTGGATCTGGATGGCGAGACAGGCGATCTCTTCCTGCACCGGTGAAGTCAGGGTCGGCAGCTCGGCATAGATGTCGCGGGCCACCACTGCCAGGGGCGGGGTGATGTCGTCGCTGGCAAACTGGCGCAACTCGTGGCCAGACGCCTGGCGAAGCAGGGCGACGGCACAGTAGACGGTGACTTGCTGCAGGCTCTCGTCGGCCAGGCGTAGCTGATGGCGACCGAGTTGCTCGTGAATGTGGTTGCCCACTACCTCCAGCGTCTTGCTGGGGCAGAGGGTGGGCAACAGGCTCTGGAGCGGATGCTGGTGCAGCAGCTCCTGGCAGAGCAGTTGGGTGAGGCAGGCGCGGATCGCCAGCTCGCTTCCCGCAATGCGCATCCCCACTCTGGGTTTGCTGTCGATGGTGAGCCCGAAGTGGGCGAGCCGCTCCCGCACCTCCGTCATGTCCCCTTGCAAAGCCGCCCGGCTCAGATACCAGGTATCCGCCAGCTCGTCGAGCTTGATCCCCTGTTCCGCCGTCAGCAGCAAGACCTGGAGGTGCAGCACCCGCTCGCGGCTGGTGCGAGGCAGAGGGCTCTCCTGCCCCTGGGCGGCCAGCAGCGCATCGAACAGTCCCTGATTGTAGATCTTGAGCTGGTAGCCGCTGCCCCGCTGATGGATCAGGTGGGCGCCCCGGGTGGCGATGAGCTCGTTCAGGGTCGCCACGTCGGTGCGCACCGTGCGGGTGGACACATTGAGACGGCGGGCCAGCTCCTCCTGTGGCAGGGGCTCCGCGTGAAGCAGGGCGAGCAGTTGCTGGAGTCTGGGGTGGGGCAGCTTGGTCATGAGGGGGTGGGGACTCCTGTCGTGCATGGTGGGTCGATGTTAACAAGGGGGTCATTAACAAGCCAGGCACCGCCCAGTGATCGGACCGGTGCCTGTGGGGTTGCTATGCCAGCAGTGCCTTCACCATGGCGAGGAGGGTACGCACATCCTCCGGCCGGGTCTGGCCGCTCTCGCTGTCGATGATGGAGCTGTAGACGTGGGGGATCACCTTCTCGACTCCTGCCTCCAGCGCGATCCGCACTATCTCCTCGAAGTTCTCAAGATCGATACCGCCGGTGGGCTCCAGCCAGAAACCGTGGCGGGCACAGGCCTCGGCCACAGCCTGATACTCGGCGCGGCAGGCGAGTCCCCCCATGGGGAAGAACTTGACCGAGCTGCCCCCCATGTCCTTGAGCAGGGCAATGGCGGTATCGATGGGGACGATGCCATCGGGCTGCTGACTACTGAGGGGGCCGGTGGAGATCTTCACCATGCCGGGGGTGCCGGTGGGGGAGACAAGGCCATTGACCAGGGTGTCAGCTTGACCGAGCAGCGCCCGGCTGGCCCCGACCCCGGTGAACACCTGATTGACGTGCTGGGGCTGCAGCTGGCGGGCCAGCTCGGCCACCATGGTGGACTGGCGCGGATCACCGGCTCCCAGCCCGATGGAGAGGGCGTTGTCGATAAGCTTGGCGTAGGCCTCCATGTCGGCGACGGCAGAGGGAATGTCCGGGTAGTTCTTGGAGAGCACGCCGACCAGGACGTGGCCCTCGGCAGCCTCATAAATGTCGACGGCATTCTCTTTGGAACCTGCCAGCACGTTGAGGCAGACCCGATCGCTGTAGTAATTGGGGGTAAGAGACATCAGTTGTTCTCCTGAACGAGGTGGGCAATGGCGGAGTGGATCTGGTCGAGCTGGGGCTGGGTGATGCTGCGTACGTCTATCTCGATGTGCCCCTCGTTGGCCTTGTAGCCGCGGCAGTAGACGGCGGGGGTACCCTGTTGCAGACGAGAGACCACTTCCGCCGTGGTCATGCCGATCTGCTGGTGGTCGAAGGCGATGTCGGTGCGGGCGATGTCGCGCCCCGCGCTGTCCCACACCACCTTGGCGGTGACGCCGGGCAGCTGGTTGAGGCGCTCGATGAAGGGGGTCATCTTGGCGACCATGGCGGCGCCGCTCTCCTTCTCTTTGGCCAGGTAGCGCTCGATGGCGTGGGTCAGGCCGAGGATCCCCTCCTTGCCCACCTTCATGGCACGGCCTATGCCGCCAGCCTGCTGCTTGACCCACTCCACATACTGACGTCTGCCGAGCACCAGGCCGCTGGTGGGCCCTTCGATGGCCTTGGCGCCGCTGTAGATGACCAGATCTGCACCCTGGTTGTAGTAGAGACGTAGATCCTCTTCGGCCGCCGCATCGACGATGAGCGGGATCCCGTGGGCCTTGGCCACCTCGGCCGCCTCGGTCACCGACAGAATGCTCTTCTGCACGCAGTGGTGGGACTTGATGTAGAGGATGGCGGCGGTATTGGCATTGATGGCGGCGGCCAGCTGGGCGGGTGAGCACTCGTTGGCGTAGCCTGCCTCCACCACCCTGCCGCCCCCCAGGTTGACCATGGTGCCGACGGGAGCACCAAAGTTCACGTTGTGGCCCTTGGGCAGCACGATGTCGCTCGGCACGTCGTGGGCATGAGCATGCAACTGCTCGAGGCGATAGGGGTCGCCGCGCACTATCACGGCGGCCACCGACTGGGCGATGCCGGCGCTGGCGCAGGAGACCACCACCGCATCTTCAACGCCCAGCAGATCGGCCAGGTAGGCGCCGGTCTTGTTGACCAGATCCTTCACCTCGAAGTAGTGGCCGAGGCCGAAGTTGACCGCATCGACCACCTCCTGCTCGGGGGTGGAGACGCCGAGGATGGTCATGCGCCCGGAGGCGTTGATCACAGGTTTGAGCCGGTATTTCTCATACACAGAAGGCATGGTGTGATTTCCCGTAGTGAGTCAGAACCAGTTCGCCGCCCACCAGGGCGGCGAGAGGGAGCAGTTGCCGGTCACCGTTGCGGGTGCCGGCCTCGGTATCGGTAAAGAGAGTGGGGCCGCAGCTCACCTCGAACAGGGTGATGTCTGCATCGGCGCCCACCTCGAGTCGCCCCTTGCCGGGCAGGCGCAGGGCATCGGCGGCCTGGTGAGTGACGCAGGCGAGCACCTGCTCCAGGGTCATGCCGATGGCGAAGAACTTCGACATCACGTGGGCAAGGCTGTAGACGGGCCCCTTGATGCGGTTCTTGCAGTAGATGTCTGAACTGATGGTGTGGGGCAGGATGCCCTGGGCAATGGCCAGCTCTGCCACCTCGAAGCTGAAGCTGGCACCGCCATGGCCGATGTCGAGCAAGAGTCCCCGCCGCATCGCCTCGCGCACCGCCTGGCGCAGTTCACCCGCAGGGGTCAGGATGCGGTTGGGCTTGCCGTTGAAGCAGTGGGTCAGCAGATCGCCCTCCCCCAGCAGGGCGACGATCTCGTCCAGATCCGGCGGCGTGTTGCCCACGTGCACCATCAGTGGCAGGTTGCCATTGGCCTGCTGGATCTGCTTGGCCATGCGCAGGGGTTGCAGACCGCTTTCACCCACCACGCTGCCGCTCATGCGTGCCTTGATGCCGACGATGAAGCCGGGATGGCGCCGGATGGCCGCCTGGGCGAGGGCGGGATCGATGTCTGCCGGATCCGCCAGCTCGTTCTGGCGCAGCAGGCCGATGCGGGAGATGTTGAGCAGTGCGTGCACCCGGGTCTTGCAGCCGGCGGCGAGACGCTGGAAGTCGTCCACGTCGTCGGCCCCGGTACTGCCGGCGTCGATGACGGTGGTGACGCCGGATTCCACGCCCACCTTGTCCGGCTCATCGTGATAGAGGGGGGAGGCGGGGTAGCAGTGGGTGTGGCCGTCAATCCAGCCGGCGCTCACATGGACCTGCCCGTCCAGAGTGAGGGTTTGCTTCGCCTCCGTGCTCTCTGGCAGCGAACCCAGCGCCGCTATCTTGCCATGCTTGATGGCGACGTCGACGAGCTGCCCGTTTCCCAGGCGTCCCGCCCTGATGATCGTGTCGTACATGCTGATATCCCTCTTGTAACCTGCTTGCGCTCTTACTGCGAGGCCGCTTCCAAGGCTCATGTGTTGCTCTTCACCTTGCTGACGACCTCTCGCGACAGAGCGCAAACAGGTTCTTGAATGCCGCCCAAGAGACGGCCTTGGATTAAGCCAGGGCGATGGGGAAGACGGTCCCGAACAGCATGGCCCCCAGAATGGCACCGCCCGTGATGGGCTTCTCCCAGATGTAGAACAGCAGGGCACCCAGCAGGGAGCCTATCCCGATGGGAATGGAGGCGCCCATGGCGGAGAGGATGATGAGGGGACCGAGGAAGCGGCCCGAGCTGTTGCCAGCCCCCATCATGACGTCCGCCCCGTAGGTGGAGTTGCTCTGGTTGATGGTGAACTTGCGCGCCAGGATGATCACGTAGCCGATGGCCATCCCAATCCCCATACCGGTGATCAGGGAAGCGGTGAAGTTTTCCACCGGATAGACGATGCCGGCCCCCAGCAGCAGGGCGGGCACCCCGAGGCCGACTCCGGTCTGGATGGCGCCGCCGATGTCGAGGATCCCCACCAAGGAGCCCTCGATGATGCGGGCGAACAGGAAGCTGGCACCGAAGGCGGCGACTGCACCATAGGCCCCCGTGTCCATGCCGGCTTTCAGCATGGCGACGAAGGCCACCTCGTTGAAGGCGCCGACCCCGTAGAGGTAGAACATGTGGGTACCGGCGAAGACGCCGGAAGAGAGCAGACCGACAAAGATGGGGAAGGACCAGTCGGCATACCAGAAGTTGTTTCTCAGTTTCTCATCCATGGTGTGCTTCCTTATTTGCCGCTCATGAGGTTGTGGACGTTTTCCAGCCACAGGGGAACGCCCAGGTGGAAGGATTCAATGAGTTTCATGTCAAAGCCGCGGAAGAAGCCGCTCAGCACGAACAGCAGGACGATGGCACTCATCATCACCTTGGTGACGTGGTTCCAGCCGCTCTCTTCCACCCCCTTGCCGATCAGGATGCCAAGCACCAGGCCCGGTACCGCGTTGCCCATGATGAGCTGGGCCAGACCGCCGAAGATGGTGGCCCAGAAGCCGGACTTCTTGCCTGCCTCGATGGCGGCCAGCCAGAAGATCACCGGCATGACGGTATTGACCAGCAGGTTGGCGGCGGGCACCAGTACCTTGACCGCGGTGACCTGCAGGGCTGCTGGCACGGCGGCGGCGGTGCTGTTGAGGAAGGCGACCACGATGGCACCTATGATGCCGCAGGCGATGGCCATCTTTTTGGGATCATGGAGGGTGGTGGCGAGATCCCGGTTCTTGATCATCAGGGCCGCTGCACCCCAGTTCGGCAGGATGCGGTGATCCACGTCCTGAGTGAAGGCGCCGGCCGCGACCGTGGAGGCCCAGGCGTTGAAGAAGAAGCCAAGACCGAACGAGAAGTGGGAGGCGGGGTCCCCTTCGCAGGAGTTGAGCTCGCCCAGGGTACGGAACGCGCCCATCCCCTGCACGGTCGGGGCGTGGAACATCCGCGCCGCGCCAGCTCCCACCCCGACGCCTACCAGGCCGCCGATGATGAGTGACTTCATCAAAATGATTAGAAACATCCAACTTGTCCTTTTGGTTGTGGGGTCAGGCCCGGGTGAAATCCACCTTGTCGACATCCAGGCTGGTGACCTTGACGGTGATCGCCAGCCGGACCCGGAACTCATGGCGCTGGCGTGGCAGGAAGAAGAACAGGAACTTCTCCACCCGTACCGACTCCTCGGCCTCGAGCACCTCGACCTCGAGGGGTTCGATGCGCAGCATCACCTTGGAGCTCTCCTTGAGCAGGCTGGGTTGCACCTGGCTGAGGGCGGCGGCGAACGCCTGCTGGCGAGTCGCCCCCTTGCCGTTGACCGTGATCCGGGTGGTGAAGTGCTCTTTCATCAGGCGCGTCCGTGTTTCTTGGCGAAGGCTTCGATCAGCTTCTGGCCCAGCTCTTCCTTGTCCATGAAGCCGAAGCCCAGTACCACGCACCCCTCGTTGATGGCGGTGACACCCTCTTCGATGGATCGCATGCCGTAGCGGCACTTGTAGCCGTACTTGGTCTGGGCCGTGATGGCGCCCGCGCCACCGCTGCCGCAGAAGGAGATGCCAAGGTCGGCCTGCTCCTTGTTCATCACATCACCGAGCTTCATGTCGGCGGCCATGCCGGGGATGACGGTCACGGTGGCGCCGGCGGCTTCTGCGCCGGCCCCCACTTTCTGACCCTTGCCGAGACGATCTCCAATCACGAGTTTGATGGCAGTCATTTAGCTTTCTCCTTTTACTGAGCTGAGTTCGTTTTCTTTGGCCACTTCAAAATGGACGGACAAGAGGTGCGCCTCCTCGTAGGCGAGGCGGTCGAGCCAGGCGACGACCTGTTCGGCCAGGCGCAGGGAGAGGGGGGAGATCTCCTCGAACAGGCTGAGGTCGACCTCCGGCAGGGACTCCCCGCTGTAGGAGCGCCACACCATGGCCTTGACGTGGGAGGCCAGCATCTGCTGCTGCACGTCGTTGGGGCGTATGCCCTGATCCGCCAGCAGGTTGTGAATGCGGGCCAGGGTCAGGTCGGTCTTGCGCAGCAGTGCCGGGCTGTCCGGGGTCAGGGGGGCGTCATGGGTGTCGGTATTCAAGGTCTGCTCTCCAGGCTGGCAGAAAGGATGGGCTCACCATAAAGCGGTGGAGAGTGCGGGAGGAGGCAGGTTTTTTCCGATTCGAAGTGGAAATCCGGAGGGAAAGGCATCAAAAGAAGCCCTTTTGGCGTTCAGGAAGAGGAAAGGAGCGTACTGGCGGCAAGGGAGTGTGATCGGTGGCGCGTTTTGACGTCGCCTTCGCCCGATTGCTCATTGGCGCAATGTGTGAGCTGTCTCACGCACAAGCGGGAGCCGGAGGAAAGCGGGCACAAAAAAGGGCCCTGTCGGGCCCTGCGAGGATCCGCCCCTCAGGTGGCGGGTGCCGCACTGCTGGTCGGCAGGGTCTGATTCTGGTAGCGCAGGTCCTCTTCGATGATGACATCGACGTCCAGCGGCTTGCCGTTGCGGATCACCGAGATGGTGAGCTTGGTGCCGGGGCGGCTCTCGACGATCTTGTCCATGACGGGACGCACGCCGGTGATGGCCTCTCCGTTGATCTTGAGCAGCACATCCCCACGTTTGAGACCGGCCTTGGTGGCTGGGCCATTGGGATCCAGGCTCTCCACCACCAACCCCTGCAAGTCCCCCAGGTTCAGCATGCGCGCGACGATGGGATTGATCTCGACGCTGGAGATGCCGAGGTAGCCGCGGATGACCCGGCCGTTGGCGATCAGCTCGTCCATGATGCGCTTGGCCAGCTTGTAGGGGATGGCAAAACTGATGCCATAGCTCTCCTGATTGCCGTTGAGGTGGTAGGCGGCGGTATTGATACCCACCAGATCGCCACGGCCATTGACCAGGGCGCCTCCGGAGTTGCCCTCGTTGATGGCGGCATCGGTCTGCAGCAGATCCTGCCGGCCGTTGCTGTCCGGCCCCATGCTGGAGAGGCCGATACGCCCGGTGGCGCTGATGATGCCCTGGGTGATGGTCTGGCCGACGTTGTAGGGGTTGCCGATGGCGAGCACCACGTCTCCCACGTCCGGTAGACGATCCGGGTCCTGCGGGATCACCGGCAGGTTGTCCGATTCGATGTAGAGCACCGCCAGATCGGTCAGTTTGTCGGTGCCGACCAGCTCTGCACTGAATACCCGGCCATCTTGCAGGGCGACGATGATCTGGTCCGCATCGGCGATGACGTGATAGTTGGTGAGCACGTGACCGCGCTGGTTCATGATGACGCCGGACCCCAGCCCCTGGGGTCTGAGTTCGGCTTTTTCACCGCGATTGCCGGCGAAGCTGCGGGTGTAGATGTTGACGACGGCAGGGCCGGCGCGATGGGCCGCGTAGGAGAAGCTCAGCTCGCGGGCATTGGTGATGAGGCCCGGCAGGGGGGCGCCGCCACGAAAATTGGGGAACACCAGCAACAAAAGCGCAGCCATGGCGAGGCCAAAGCCGACGGACTTGCCCAAGTAGCTGATCAGAGGTGGGATTTTCATGTCTTTCTCGTCCGTACAGGCTGCGGGCAGAGAATAACATTATCGATGGATAAAAATCACCCGCGGCGGTTGCCGCGGGTGTGAGGGGCTTAACGGATCACCAAATAGAGCGAGGAGTCACCGCGCTGGATGTTCAGCGCCAGGACTTCCGGCTTGTTTTTCAACACCTTGGTCAGTTCACCCATGGAGTTGATGCGCTGGCGGTTGACCCCGATGATGATGTCGCCCTTTTGCAGGCCGGAGGCGGCTGCCGGTGAGCGGGGATCGATGTCGGAGACGGCCACGCCGGTCACGGGGTCCGTGGTGGTGCTCAGCTTGGCCCCTTCCAGTGCCGGATGCAGGGCGCTGGCCAGGATCTCGCTGTCATCCGCTTTCTTCAGGGTGACCTTGACGCTCTGCTCCTTGCCGTCACGGATGAGGCCGAGCGAGACCTGCTTGTCGGCCCCCATGGTGGCGATCTTTGCACGCAGCTCGCCGAAGGAGCGGATGGGCTTGCCATCGATGCTGATGATGATGTCGCCTGCCTTGATGCCTGCCTTGGCGGCAGCGGAGTCAGGCATGACCTGGTTGACGAAGGCACCGTCCTTCTTGTTGTAGCCGAAGGTCTTGGCGATTTCGCTGGTGAGCTCGGTGCCGGTGATCCCCAGTTGGCCACGGCGCACTTCGCCGTATTTCACGATCTGCTCGGAGAGATCGCGCACCATGTTGGACGGGATGGCAAAGCCGATGCCGATGTTGCCGCCGTTGGGGCCCAGGATGGCGGTGTTGATGCCGATCAGCTCCCCGCGCAGGTTGAGCAGGGCGCCGCCCGAGTTGCCGGAGTTGATGGCCGCATCGGTCTGGATGAAGTTCTCCAGATTTTCGATGTTGAGGCCGCTGCGACCCAGGGCACTGACAATGCCGGAGGTGACGGTCTGGCCCAGGCCGAACGGGTTGCCGATGGCCAGCGCGTAGTCACCGACTCTCAGCTCGTCGGAGTCGGCGAACTTGATCTGCACCAGATCCTCGGCCTTGATTTGCAGCAGGGCGATATCCGACTGTTTGTCTTCCCCTATTTTCTTGGCCGCATACTCACGGCCATCCTTCAGGTTGACCTTGATCTCGTCCGCCTCGTGGACCACGTGGGCGTTGGTGATCACGTAGCCTTTCTTGGCATCGATGATGACGCCGGAACCAAGCGCCTGGAAGGGCTGCTCGCTCACCTGCTCGTCAGGCATGTTGGGGCCGAAGAAGAAGCGGAATTGTTCCGGCAGGCGTTGGCGGGTGATCTTCTTGCCAGAGACGGAGATGTTGACCACGGCAGGGGTCACCTGCTCGAGGACGGGGGCCAGGCTCGGCATCTCCTGGTTGTTCGCCATCAGGGGCAGTGCGGCCTGCGCCGGTGCTGAGGACATGGCGATACCGACACTGAGGGCTAAGACACTGAATACAGAAAGAGATTTACGCATATGAGAAACAGCTCCCAGAAAAAGTTGCAGTGCAATCGTCAAGGTCTGACCACGATAAAGCGTAATTAGTTCAACCGACGATCAGCCCGGCTGCTTGAGCAGGCCGGACGCACCGGCGTAATCGCGGGGAGGAAGGCCCGGCTCCTCGCTGTTGGCGGCATCGCCTGTTTCTTCCACTTCGGGTTCGCGGAACAGTGGTTCCTGTACCTTGGCCAGGAACTTGCTCTGTTCCGCCATGTGGCGATAAAGGGTCTGGTACTGTTCGGCCAGTTGCTCCATCAGGGCGGCGCTGTCGGCGAAGTGGGTGGTGATCTGCCCCTGGTAGCTTTCCAGCTCCTTGTGGGCTTTTTTCAGCTCCTGTTCCAGGCGTCCGGCATCCCGGCTACGGACAGAGAAGCGGCCGATCAGCACGCCGATGATCAGGGCGGCGATCGCCAGCAGGATCCCGTTAAACAGAGTCATAGAAGCTCCTTGTTACAGCTAACACGATGAATTTGAAGCGGTCGGATGGACCGCAACGCCTCGTTGGCACTATACCGTGCCCCCCGAGAGCGTGATACCATTTTGTCCCTCATTCAGGGACTTGGAGGCGGTTTACAGGATGACCCCGCAGCAAAAATATCAGCAGGATTTGCAGCGCCCCGGCTTTGTGGCCGATCCGGCCCAGGCCATGGCAGTCGCCCGCCTGGAGCGACTCTATCAGGATCTGTGCGCAAGCCCGACTCCGACCAGATCCCGTGGCCTGCTAGGTTGGCTGCAAAAGCCGAAAACCCGTGACCCCGTCCAGGGGTTATATATGTGGGGCGGTGTGGGCAGAGGCAAGACCTGGCTGATGGATACTTTTTTTGAGAGCCTGCCGGGGGAGCGCAAACTGCGCATCCACTTCCACCGTTTCATGCACCGGGTGCACGATGAGCTCAAAGGGCTGACCGGTCAGTCCGATCCGCTCAAGCTGATCGCCCGCAAGCTGGCCGACGAGACCGACGTCATCTGCTTCGACGAGTTTTTCGTCTCGGATATCACGGATGCCATGCTGCTCGGCACTCTGTTCCAGGAACTCTTTGGCCATGGCGTGGTGCTGGTGGCCACATCCAACATCCCCCCTCAGGATCTCTACCGCAACGGGTTGCAGCGTGCTCGCTTCCTGCCTGCCATCGCGCTTATCGAGCGCCACTGCGAGGTGATCAATGTCGATGGCGGTGTCGATTACCGGCTGCGAACCCTGGAACAGGCAGAGATCTATCACTTCCCGCTGGATGATCAGGCCAGGAGCAACCTGGATCGTTATTTCAGCCAGTTGACCGGGATTGGGCAGGTGACTGCCGCCGCACTGGAAATCAACCATCGCCAACTGAGTGCACTGGGCGTGGGGGAAGGGGTGCTTTATATGGAGTTTGAACAGCTGTGCTGTACTCCACGCTCCCAGGGCGACTACATCGAATTGGCCCGTGAGTTCCACACTGTCCTGCTGGCCAATGTGCAACCCATGGGCAGCGGCACGGATGACGCGGCCCGCCGCTTCATCGCCATGGTGGATGAGTTTTATGAACGGCACGTCAAGCTCATCATATCGGCGGCGGTCCCCATGACCGGGCTCTATGGCGAAGGCTTGCTGAATTTCGAATTCAAGCGTTGCCTTTCACGGCTTCAGGAGATGCAATCGCACGAATACCTTGCCAGAGTGCACCTTCCTTAGTCACAATACCGCGCCTGCCAGTCGGATGGGCATCTGCGGCAGGTAGGGCCGGGCGACATTTGCTAGCTTCATGGCAGTGAAATTAGCAGGTGATATTTAAGGCAACTTCACTTATAATCGCCCGGCCCACGTTACAGCTGTCGATAAGACAGCAACACTTTAAGCTTTACTTGTATTCGAAGGGGTACAGGTAGGCCATCGTTTGTTGTTTGTGGGAGAGCCCCCATAAGCAATTGGGTCTGTAACAGGTAATTGGGTTTAACTTAATGAAAACTTTCGTTGCCAAGCCAGAAACCGTAAAACGTGACTGGTACATTGTGGACGCAGAAGGTAAAACTCTGGGTCGTATCGCAACCGAGATCGCTGCTCGTCTGCGTGGTAAGCACAAAGCCGAGTACACTCCGCACGTTGACACCGGTGACTACATCATCGTTGTAAACGCTGAGAAGGTACACGTAACCGGTAAGAAATTTACCGACAAAATGTACCACGCTCACTCCGGTTTCCCGGGTGGTATCAAGTCCATCAGCTTCGACAAGCTGATTCAGCGTAAGCCGGAAATGGTAATCGAAGCTGCCGTCAAGGGCATGCTGCCGAAGGGTCCGCTGGGCCGTGCCATGTTCCGTAAGCTGAAAGTTTACGCAGGCGCAGAGCACGCTCATGCTGCTCAGCAACCTCAAGTACTGGATATCTAACGGGAACTGGCAACATGGCAGAAAATCAATACTACGGTACCGGCCGTCGCAAAAGCTCCACTGCTCGCGTATTCATCAAAGCGGGTAGCGGTAAAATCGTAATCAACCAGCGCTCCCTGGAGCAATACTTCGGCCGTCCGACTGCCCGCATGGTAGTTCGTCAGCCGCTGGAACTGGTCGAGATGACCGAGAAACTGGATCTGTACATCACCGTTAACGGTGGTGGCATCTCCGGTCAAGCTGGTGCGATCCGCCACGGTATCACTCGTGCTCTGATGCAGTACGACGAGACCCTGCGTTCCGAGCTGCGTAAAGCTGGCTTTGTTACTCGTGATGCCCGTAAGGTTGAGCGTAAGAAAGTCGGTCTGCACAAAGCGCGTAAGCGTCCGCAGTACTCCAAGCGTTAATTCGCTTTTGGTACGCACTCTCAGGAGTGTCAAAAAAGCCTGGCAATTTGCCAGGCTTTTTTTATTGGTAATGTTACATGTGACAATGCTAAGCATACGTCACAAAAGACAAAAAATTGTGTATTTATTGTTTTTGCCCATCGACTCCCTTTCTTGTCAAATTGTTATCTTTTCTTTAAAATTTCCATGGTCTTTCTGTGTCAATTGCCACTCCGCTTCCATTGCAGTTGTCAGAGGGAGAGGAGAAGTAAACAGGGACACTATAAGAATGAGCGGAGTCCACATGGGAGAGTTTTTGGATGAGCAATGCGCCAGTTGATACCGGTCGCCGCAGATTTCTTACCTGGTCAACGGTTGCCGTTGGCGGTGTAGGAGCTGCTTTTACCGCAGTGCCGTTTATTAAGTCATGGAATCCGAGTGCCAAAGCCAAGGCGGCAGGCGCCCCGGTTGAAGTGGATATCAGCAAGCTGGAGCCGGGTCAGCTAATCCGCGTCGAGTGGCGTGGCAAACCGGTCTGGGTGGTGAAGCGCACCAAGCAGACGCTGGATGCTCTGGCTGCACACGATGACAAGCTGCGGGATCCTGCGTCAGACGAGCCACAGCAACCGGACTATGCCCACAATGGCTACAGATCCATCAAACCGGAAATCTTCGTGGCCGTTGGCATCTGCACTCATCTGGGATGCTCCCCTTCCTATTTGCCCGACAGCTTCGGCGAGCAGGTTCAAGGGGTAACTTCCGGCTTCTTCTGCCCCTGCCATGGCTCCAAATTCGACATGGCTGGTCGAGTGTTCCAGGGCGTCCCCGCACCGCTGAACCTGGTCATTCCGCCATACCAATTTCTTAGCGACACCACCATTCTGGTTGGTGCCGATGGCAAGGAGGCCTGACCATGTTTGCCAAACTCATGGGCTGGATCGATGATCGTTTCCCGCTCACGGCCATGTACAACGACCATATGGCCAAGTATCCGGCGCCCAAGAACCTGAACTTCTGGTACTTCTTCGGCTCGCTTGCCATGTTGGTGCTGGTCAACCAGATCATCACCGGCATCTGGCTGACCATGAACTACAACCCTTCGGCGGAAGGTGCCTTCGCTTCCGTGGAATACATCATGCGGGATGTGGATTATGGCTGGCTGCTGCGTTATATGCACTCCACCGGGGCATCCGCCTTCTTCATCGTGGTTTACCTGCACATGTTCCGCGGCATGATCTACGGCTCTTACCAGAAGCCACGGGAACTGCTGTGGATCTTCGGCATGCTGATCTTCCTGGTGCTGATGGCCGAGGCCTTCATGGGTTACCTGCTGCCTTGGGGGCAGATGTCGTTCTGGGGGGCCCAGGTCATCATCTCGCTGTTCGGTGCCATCCCCGTTATCGGTGACGATCTGACCCTGTGGATCCGGGGGGACTATGTCATCTCGGGTGCGACCCTGAACCGCTTCTTTGCGCTGCACGTCATCGCTCTGCCGCTGGTACTGGTGATGCTGGTGGCCATGCATATCCTGGCGCTGCACGAAGTGGGCTCCAACAACCCCGATGGCATCGACATCAAGAAGCACAAGGACGAGAACGGCTGGCCACTGGATGCGGTCGCGTTCCACCCCTATTTCACCGTGAAGGACATGATCGGGGTAGCCGGTTTCCTGTTCTTCTTCTGTGCCATCATCTTCTTCAAGCCGGATATGTGGGGCTATTTCCTCGAGAAACCGAACTTTGAGGTGGCCAACGGCCTGAAGACACCGGCGCATATCGCCCCGGTCTGGTACTTCACCCCCTTCTACGCCATCCTGCGTGCGGTGCCGGACAAGCTGCTGGGGGTCATCATGATGGGCCTCTCCATCGTGGTGCTGTTCCTGTTGCCCTGGCTGGATCGTTGCAAGGTGCGCTCGGTGCGTTACCGCAGCACCCTGCACAAGCTGAACATCGCCCAGTTCGTGGTCTGCTTCATTATCCTGGGGGTGCTGGGCGTGCTGCCATCAACCCCGACCCTGACGCTGATTGCACAGCTCTGTACTCTGGGTTATTTCGGATTCTTCGTCCTGTTGTTCTTCTACAGCAAGAATGAGAACACCAAGCCGCTGCCGGAGAGGGTGACATTCAAATGAAAAGAATAATTTTTGCAGTGCTGGCCCTGCTGCCTGGTCTGGTGTTGGCCTCTGGCGGTGGCTTCCCCCTCGACAAGGCGGAGTACGATCTGAGTGACAAGGCATCCCTGCAACGGGGGGCCGCCACCTTCATGAACTACTGTGCAGGCTGTCACTCCACCCAGTACCAGCGTTATAACCGGGTGGCGGCCGACATCGGTATTCCGGACGATCTGATGAAGGAAAACCTGGTCTTCACCGGCGCCAAGATCGGCGATCTGATGAAGAGCGCCATGTCCGAGAAGGATGCTGCTCGCTGGTTCGGTGCGCCACCTCCCGACCTGACTCTGGTTGCCCGGGTGCGTGGTGCAGACTGGATCTACACCTATCTGCGTTCCTTCTACGTGGACGAGACCCGTCCATTCGGGGTGAACAACGCCGTCTTCCCGTCCGTGGGTATGCCCCATGTGCTGGAGCCGTTGCAGGGGACGCCCCGCGCCGAGTTCGAGACGCACACCCTGGATGGCGTGGAGATGCAGCAAGTCGTCAGCATCAAATCTGACGGCAACGGTGAAATGAACAACGAAGAATATGATCAGACGGTACTGGATCTGGTAAACTTCTTGGTCTACTCGGCTGAGCCGGTGCAGCAGGAGCGCGAACGCATGGGCTTCTGGGTACTCGGATTCATCGCTATCTTCTTCATCTTCACTGTGCTGTTGAAGAAGGAATTCTGGCGCGACGTTCACTAAGCGACCAGATCGGAGTAATATGACGCACGGCAATGAAGACAGACATGCTTCATTGCCGTTTCTGCTTTTTAATGACGGGAGGGTTCAATGGCTGTAGCTGCCAATAAGCGTTCGGTAATGACGCTGTTTTCCGGTGCCAACGATATGTTCAGCCATCAGGTGCGTATTGTCCTGGCGGAGAAGGGTGTTAGCGTGGATATCTGCCAGGTTGATCCTGCCAACCTGCCGGATGAGCTGGCCGAGCTGAACCCGTACAACACTGTACCGACTCTGGTGGATCGCGAGCTGGCGTTGTACACCTCGCGCATCATCATGGAGTATCTGGACGAGCGTTTCCCGCATCCGCCCCTGATGCCGGTTTATCCGGTCGCGCGCGGCAACAGCCGTCTGATGATGCACCGCATCGAGCTGGACTGGTACTCTCTGGCCGACAAGATCATGGCGGGCACCGATACCGAAGCCGCCCGTGCCGAGTTGCGCGACAACCTGCTGGCCATCGCCCCCATCTTCGGCGAGATGCCCTACTTCATGAGCGAAGAGTTCGGTCTGGTCGACTGCTACATGGCGCCGTTGCTGTGGCGTCTGCCGAGCCTGGGCATCGATTTCACCGGCCGTGGCGCCAAAGAGCTGAAGGCTTACATGGTACGCCTGTTCGAGCGTGAATCCTTCCAGGCTTCCCTGACCGAGGCCGAGCGCGAGATCCGTGCCGGCGTATGAGCATGGAACCGACAATGACACCCAGTCGCCCGTATCTGCTGCGGGCGTTTTTTGACTGGTTGCTGGATAACGATCTGACTCCCCATCTTGTGGTCAATGCCAACATTCCCCATGTGATGGTACCGATGCAGTTCGTGCAGGATGGCCAGATTGTTCTGAACATCGCCCCCCGGGCCGTGGGCCAGTTCCACATGGACAATGACGCTGTCAGCTTCAGCGCCCGTTTCGGTGGCGTATCGCAGCAGGTCTATATCCCCATGGCGGCCGTACTGGCCATCCATGCCAGGGAGAACGGAGTGGGCACCCTGTTCCCGCCGGAGCCCGGGTATGACCTCTGGCTGGAACAGGCACAGACACCCACGCCGGTTGAGCCCGAGCCGGAACCACCGCGCCCGAGCGGTCGCCCGACCCTGAAAGTCATCAAATAAAAAACGCAGCCTGAAGGCTGCGTTTTTTCATCCTGCCAGATGGTCAATTCTGGGCAAACTCGAAGGCTTTGATCACCTGCTTAACGCCACTGACGTGGCGGGCGATTTCTACGGCCTGATCCCCTTCCTGGCGGGTGACCAGCCCAATGAGGAATACCTCGCCATTCTCGGTGACAACCTTCACCTTGGCGCTGTCGAAGTTCTTGGTGCCCAGCATGTCGGCCCGCACCTTGGAGGTGATCCAGGTGTCATTGCTGCGCACGCCGATACTGACTGGTTTGCCAAGGCGCAGCTCGTTGTAGACATGGCGAACCCCTTCAATCCGGCTCACGATTCTGCCCGCTTCCTGTTTGTAAGCGTCAGAGGGTGTCTGACCCACCAGCAGCACACGGCCGTTGTTGCTGTAGACACTGATCTTGCTGGCGGCGCTCAGGGGCTTGTTGTCGGCCAACAGGTTGGCGGCTTTCAGCTCTATGGTCTGATCGTCCCACTGGGCACCCAGGGTGCGGCGATCGCCGCTCGCTTTGGCGGTGCCAGCCGCGCCACCGACCACCACGGCAGCACAGCCTTGCAGCAGCAGGACGCCGGTCAGCAGGGCAAGAGCGAGAATAGGCTTCTTCATGGTTTCAGTCTTCCTGTTGCGGGAAAAGTGTCTGGTCGATGAGATCACAGAGACAGTGCAGGGTCAACAGGTTCACTTCCAGAATACGAGGACGGCGAGCGGAAGGAACGCGGATCTCCACGTCATTGGGGCCCAGCAGACCGGCGATCTCTCCCCCGTCTCCGCCACCGAGAACAATGATGGTCATGTCGCGGGAGAGGGCGGCCTCCGCAGCCTTGATCAGGCTGCGGCTGTTGCCTGTCGTGGTGATGACCACCAGGATGTCGCCTGGTTGTCCCAGAGCACGTATCTGTTTGGCATAGACCTCTTCGAAACCGTGATCCGTGGCGATGGCGCTGATGGTCGCCATGTCGGGCGTCAGGGCGAGACCGGGCAGGGAGGGGCGAGGAGTTTCATAGCAGTTCACCAGTTCGGAAATGAACAGCTGTGCCAATGCCGAGGAAGGACCATTGCCACATGCCATCACCTTGTGGCCATTGAGCAGGCAGATGGTCAGCATCTGGGCTGCCGTATGGATGGCATCCGGCAGTGCTTCGGCGGCAGCTATCTTGGTCTGGATGCTTTCGGTGTAATTCTCTTTGATGGGATCAGTCATGGGGTCCTCTTAAAACGCGTTCTGGATCCAGTCCGGCTGGTCGCCCTCGAACGCGATCACATCGAATCGACAGGCCTGGTTGGCCTCATTGATGGCATGTTGCTTGAAATAGTGGCGCGCGGCCAGCACGATCTTGTGCTGCTTGCGCCGGGTGACCGAGCTGGCTGCACCGCCATGGGTGGCGTTGGCGCGATATCTCACTTCAACGAATACCAGGGTCTCTCCCTGGCGCATGATGAGATCGATCTCGCCGCCACGGCAGCGGTAGTTGCGGGTCACGGGTTGCAGGCCGCGGGCCTGCAACCAGCGTTCCGCTATTTGTTCAAAGTGTTGTCCCTTGCTCGTCGCTGCCGACGGCAACAGGTTCAACCACTGCTGGTGAAGTTGTGTCAGTAGCCTCTTCATGAGTCGCATCCTCCAGCTGGGGGGCGGCGCTGTCGCTGACCAGCTTGCCATTCTGGTAGGTGGCCCAGTCCAGCATGCGCACTATGTTGCCCTGGGGATCCACGCTCAGCTGGCCGCTCATGCCGGGTTGCTGCATGGCATTGACCTTGCGCATTTGCGGCAGGTTGCCTGCCAGGCTGACGGCATCGTAACCGAGGGCGAACAGGCGCAGCAGGTCGCCCTGGGTCTGGGGCCAGAGCAGAGCAATCTGTTCACGCTGCGTCTCGAAGCCACCCAGCAGCAGTGGCATGTCGGAGATATGCATGCCGTTGAGCTCGGATGCTACCTCGGTCGTCCCGCCGTCGTATCCCCGCGAGCTGCTGTAGATGGGCAGGCTGCCCATGGGATTGACCGAGATGTCCACATAGGGCTTGATCATCCGGGTCTCCAGGCTGTTGGCCACCACATAGACGGCGTCGATGCTGCGCGGCGCAGCATCGGACAGCTGGACAATCTCCCCGGCTCGAGCCGTGGAACGGCCGCTCAGAGCGTTCTTGACCATGCCCTGCACTTCGTTGCGCGCCCCGAAGGTGGCAACCACGGGCTTCTCCTGGCTGACGCCGGCCCAGGCCTGTTCAAACGCCTTGATACTGCTGTAGCCAATCCGGCCTTGTGCCGCGATCAGCAGCGGCTTGCGGTAGCCCTGACCATAGAGGTACTGGGCCGCCTGGCTCGCATCGGCAGCGGCGGAGAGCGAGAAATAGAAGGTGTTGTCGTTGACGATCGGCTTGTCCAGCTCGTTGAGCGCCAGCACCGGCACGGTCGGACTCGACTTGAGCAGCTCCTCCACCTGATCCTTGAGCAGGGGGCCGATGATCATGTTGGCCCCTTCCTGAATCGCCTGTTTGTAGAGATCCCCCATCGCCTTGCCCTGGGTATCGTAGAAGTTCAGGGTGAACTGGCTCTGGTTTTCCTTGTAGGACATCAACATGCCGTTGCGGATGGCGGCGCCCTGGGCTTCCAGGTTGCCGGAGAGTGGCAGGAAGACGGCGATCTGCTGCAGCGAACCGTTGTCCGTAGTAGCGAGATCCCCAAGGCCGGCCGGCATGTCGGTCTGGGCCGGGTGGTTCGGGAAGCTCTGCTTCCAGCCAGCAAGTTGGCGGGCCAGCTGGCTCGGCTGTGCCCCGAATTCGTTCACCAGTGCCGCCAGTCGCAGCCAGCCGGTGGTCACATCGGGAGCTGGCTCCTCTTCGAGCGCCTGCAGGGTGGAGGGGGTCATGCTTTTCAGCAGTGACCAGATCTGCTGGTGATTGGTGGCCAGCTCATTCTTGGCCAGATAAGGTTCCAGCAGGATCAGCGACTTGGCCGCACCAAACTTGTTGTTGATGTCGAGCTGCAGCACCACGCGCTGGCGGTACCAGTCCTTCTGGGTAGCGGCATCCAGCACCACATCCGGCTTGCCTTCCAGCAGGATCAGCGCCTGGTTGGCGTTGCCCTGGGCGAGTAGCAGGTGTGCCTGCAGCAGTTGCAACTGCGCCTGCTGCACCGGGCTCTTCGCCTGCTTCTGCAACTGCTGATACAGGGCGGCAGCCGGTTTGGCCTGGCCGAGCGCCAGATAGCTGCGCGCTGCCATCATCTGCCACACGAAGGCCTCTGCCGGTTTGGCGGGATCCACCTGCTCCAGATACCACTGGGCATTCTTGGTCAGATCCGAGAAGGCTGACGGCATGCCGGGTTGTCCGGAAGATTGATTGGGCTCCGACGCACAGGCGGCGAGCAGGACTGCCGCGAGTAGGATGCCGAAGAGTCGTGATACACTTAGCTGCTTTATAACCCGGTTCAAGTTCATTCCCCGACCAGTGTTGAAATTCTCCATAGTGTAAACGGGCCAATATGGCGACACAATTGTCGGGACACTCGGAGCTCCCATGAGTGACATCCCAACCCTGTATATAGTCCCCACTCCGATCGGCAATCTGGCCGACATCACCCAGCGAGCACTGGACGTGCTGCGCAGCGTCGATCTGGTGGCCGCCGAGGATACCCGGCATACCGGGATCCTGCTCAGCCACTACCAGATCTCGGTATCGACCTTTGCCCTGCACGATCACAACGAGCAGCAAAAGGCGGATGTGCTGATCGCCCGCATCAAGGAGGGCAAGAGCGTGGCCCTGGTCTCCGATGCGGGGACGCCGCTCATCAGCGACCCCGGTTATCACCTGGTCACCCGTTGTCGCGAAGCCGGGGTCAAGGTGGTGCCGCTGCCCGGTCCCTGCGCTGCCATCACGGCGCTGTCCGCCGCCGGGCTGCCCACCGACCGCTTCGCCTTCGAGGGTTTCCTGCCGGCCAAGGCCAAGGGGCGGGATGATCGCCTGCAAGCCGTCATCGAAGACACCCGCTCTCTGGTGTTCTACGAATCGCCGCGCCGGGTGCAGGATACCGTGGAAGCGATTGCTCGCATCCTTGGCGAGCGCCAGGTGGTGGTGTGCCGCGAGCTGACCAAGACCTTCGAGTCCATCCACGGTCTGCCCGCCTCCGAGATGCTGGCCTGGCTCGGAGAGGACGATAACCGTTGCCGCGGGGAGATCGTGCTGGTGGTCGCCGGTGCCAGCAAGGTGGATGACGAGTTGCCTGCGGAGGCGATCCGCACCCTGGGCCTGCTGGTCAGCGAGCTGCCCCTCAAGAAGGCTGCAGCCCTCACCGCCGAGATCCACGGGGTGAAGAAGAACGCCCTCTACAAATACGGTCTCGAGCACTATTAATTGCCGTAAACCGGAATTGACGGTTTACCCCGTCCGTCTCGCGAGGCTATAATCCGCGCCTCGGAGTTGGCTGGGCAATCGCTGCTTCGTCGTTGTGTCCCTCGGGACAGACGGGCGGAGGGGAGGAAAGTCCGGGCTTCACAGGGCAGGGTGCCAGGTAACGCCTGGGGGGCGCGAGCCTACGACCAGTGCAACAGAGAGCAGACCGCCGATGGCCCGCAAGGGATCAGGTAAGGGTGAAAGGGTGCGGTAAGAGCGCACCGCGCGACTGGCAACAGTTCGTGGCACGGTAAACTCCACCCGAAGCAAGACCAAATAGGCCCCTATTGGCGCGGCCCGCGTTGGGGGCGGGTAGGTTGCTTGAGCCAGCGAGCGATTGCTGGCCTAGAGGAATGATTGCTACCCGGGGCAACCCGGTACAGAACCCGGCTTACAGGCCGACTCCGACCTCTTTCCTGAAGAGCCTTGCGATTTATCGCAAGGCTCTTTTTATTAACCATAAAGTACTGCCTCGGTTGACTCGTGATATTTACTGTTGGGCTAGCTATGTTTAACAAATGTATTTTATATCAATCTGTTATGTGGAATTTTTCCATGTTCTGAATATCGTGATGGCGCTGGAGAAGCGCGGCCTGCATGGCTGATGTTTATTCGTGCAATTTGTCAGTTTTTTAATTGCTGAAAATTAATCGAGTTGCGGGTAACACAAATAACTTGTGGAAAATCAATTCATTTAATCGGTAGTCCCATCACGCTGCGTCAATATGTTCCCCATGCCCGAGATCCTTGCTTGAAAAGCCCCCTGCTCGTCCTTAAACTTCATGGTGGAGAAAAGTGGATCAAAGTGGTTTTATTGGGCATCTAGCCCCCATAACTCACCTTCGGGGACTGCAATTTGTTGCGTGGCGCTCACGCCATCAGCCTGGACAGCAAGGGGCGGTTGGCGATTCCGACCAAATTTCGTGATTGGCTGCGCGACGAATGCGACGGCCAGCTGGTCTGCACCATCGACATCGCCCATCCCTGTCTGCTGCTTTATCCCCTGAATGAATGGGAAGAGGTGGAGCGCAAGCTGAAGACCCTTTCCAGCACCAACCCGGCGGAACGCCGCCTGCAGCGTCTGCTGCTCGGCCACGCGGCCGAATGCGAACTGGATGGCAACGGCCGTCTGCTGCTCAGCCAGCCGCTGCGCAGCCATGCCGGGCTGGACAAGAAAGTCATGCTGGTGGGCCAGCTCAACAAATTCGAGCTGTGGGATGAAGCCCGCTGGCAACAACAGATCAACGACGACATCCTGGGCCTGCCCGAGGACGACTGGGCAAGTTCACCACGACTACAGGATTTTTCTTTATAAATGACCCAAGCCGCTGAACACATCACAGTGCTGTTGCACGAAGCCGTCGAAGGGCTGGCCATCAAGCCGGACGGTATCTACGTCGACGGTACCTTTGGTCGGGGGGGTCACTCTCGTCTCATTCTCCAGCATCTGGGCCCCAATGGCCGTCTGATCGCCATCGACCGGGATCCCCAGGCCATTGCCGAGGCGGCCAAGATCCAGGATCCCCGTTTCGAGATCGTGCACGGTCCCTTCTCCGGCATCACCCGCTATCTGACAGAGCGCGGTCTGCTGGGCAAGGTCGATGGCTTCCTGCTGGATCTCGGGGTCTCCTCCCCCCAGCTTGACGATGCCGAACGTGGCTTCAGCTTCATGAAGGACGGCCCGCTCGACATGAGGATGGATCCCACCTCCGGTCAGAGTGCCGCCGAGTGGCTGGCCCGTGCCGATGTGGACGACATCGCCTGGGTGCTGAAAACCTTCGGTGAGGAGCGCTTCGCCAAGAAGATTGCTCGCGCCATCGTGCACGATCGGGTGACAGAGCCCTATGTGCGCACCCGCCAGCTGGCGGAGATGATTGCCCGGGTCAACCCGAGCAAGGAGAAGGGCAAGCACGCGGCGACCCGCAGCTTCCAGGCCATTCGCATCTACATCAACAGCGAGCTGGACGAAATTGAAACCGCCCTCAACGGCGCGCTGGACGTGCTGGCTCCTCACGGTCGTCTCTCCGTCATCAGCTTCCACTCTCTGGAAGATCGGCTGGTGAAGCATTTCATTCGCAAGCATGAGAAAGGTCCGGAAGTACCCCACGGCATCCCCCTGACCGAAGCCCAGCTGGCCGGTGGTCGCAAGCTGAAGTCGATCGGCAAGGCGCTCAAGCCTTCCGAGCACGAGGTCAATGAAAACACCCGGTCCCGCAGCTCGGTGCTGCGGGTCGCAGAGCGTCTTGCGGAGTAAGCGATGAGCGACGTGCGCGTTCACCTCGCCAGGGAGATCGTTGCGGATCTCTGGCGCCACAAGTTGCAGGTCCTGTTGACCGTCGCAGTGCTGGTCACCGCCTTTGCGGTGATCCTGGTGACCAACATGACCCGGGGTCTGACGGCCAAGCAGAACGATCTGATGGCGGAGGAGGACAGGCTCAACATCGAGTGGCGCCACCTCTTGCTGGAACAGGGCACACTGGCTGAGCACTCCCGGGTGGCGAGTCTGGCCATGGACAAGTTGCAGATGGCTCGTCCCCTGGTGACCACTGAAAAGGTAATTACACAACCATGACACGCAAGGCCGCCACCAAGGCTCCGGCAAAGGACAAAGCCAAGGCGAAAGCACCCTCACTCTACCCGTGGCGCTTTCGTACCCTGGTTTTCTTCATCGGCATCGCGTTTGCGGGGCTGATCCTGCGGCTGGCCTGGATCCAGGTGATCGATCCGGACAGACTGCGCCAGGAGGGGGACATGCGCTCCCTGCGCACCACCTCCACCCAGGCGGTGCGCGGCATGATCACGGACCGCAATGGCGAACAGTTGGCGGTATCCGTACCGGTCGAAGCGGTCTGGGCTGATCCCAAGACGGTGCATGAGTCCGGTGCCATCCACAACGAGCGTGCCTGGCTGGCACTCTCCGCGGTGCTCAAGCTCGACATCAACACCCTCAAGCATCGCATCGCCAACCCGAGCAAGCGCTTCGTCTATCTGCAGCGTCAGGTGACGCCTGCGGTGGCCGAGTACATCAAGGGGTTGAAGCTGGGGGGCATCTATCTGCGCCCCGAGGCGCGCCGTTTCTACCCGACCGGCGAGATAAGCTCCCACCTGGTGGGGGTGACCAACATCGATGGCAGCGGCATCGAGGGGATTGAGCGCAGCTACAACGAGTGGCTGACCGCGACCCCTGGCGAGATGCGGGTGCGCAAGGACAGGCAGGGCCGCGTCATCGAGCGACTTGGCCTGGTGAAAGAGGGCAAACACGCCAACGATCTGCAACTGAGCATCGATCAGCGGGTGCAGGCGCTGGCCTATCGCGCCCTCAAACGGGCTACCGACGAGAACAAGGCCACCTCCGGCTCCATGGTGATGCTGGATGTGAAGACCGGCGAGGTGCTCGCCATGGTCAACACCCCCTCCTACAACCCGAACAACCGCGGCCAGTACCAGAGTTTCCGGGTGCGAAACCGGGTGGTGACCGATACCTATGAGCCGGGTTCCACGGTCAAGCCATTGATTTTGCTTAGTGCCTTGCAAGCCGGTGTCACCAGCTGGAAGGACTTCATCCCGGGCGGTCCCCTCTTCATCGGGGCCAAGCAGATCCGTGACGTGAGTATCCACAAGGCGACCAACCTGTACGACATCCTGCGCTACTCCTCCAACATCGGCATGTCGCGCATCGCGCTGCGGATGCCGGCCCAGGAGATGATCAATACCCTGAGCATGGTGGGATTCGGCATGGACACCGGCAGCGGCCTGATGGGGGAGAGCAGCGGCATGCTGCCCCAGCGTCGCCGCTGGTCCGACATCGAGCGAGCCACCCTGTCGTTCGGTTATGGTCTGCGAGTGACCCCGCTGCAGCTGGCCTCCGCCTACGCCACCCTGGCCAACAAGGGCAAGCGGGTGCCGCTCTCCATCATCAAGGTGACCAAGCCGCCCAAGGGTGAGCAGGTCATCGATCACAACAACGCCGCTGCCATGTTGCAGGCGCTGGAGTACGTGGTCAGCAATGCCATTCCCAAGGCCCAGATCCCCGGTTATCGGGTCGGTGGCAAGAGTGGTACCGCCAAGGTGGCCGTGGCTGGGGGCTATGGCAAGGACTACATGGCCTGGTTTGCCGGTTTCGCGCCGGCCAGCAATCCCCGTTTCGTCATGGTGGTGGTGATCAACGAACCCAAGGGGGATGCCTACTACGGCGGTGCCGTGGCGACCCCGCCCTTTGCGGAGGCCATGGGAGGCGTGTTGCAGCTCTTCAACATCCGTCCCGATGCGATCCCGCCCGAGGTACCCGCCAAGCTTGCCCGCACGGAGGCCAACAATGGCGCACCGCGTACTTGACGGGCATCCGGCTTTTTCCATCGGCCCCGCTGCTGTCGGGGCGTTTTCCATGGCGTGTACGAGCGCCCGCATTCCCGCATTTTCGGAGGCTTCCCATGCCGCCCCGCACACTTGATCAACTGATGAGCCGCTTCGGCATCGATGCCCCGGCGCTTTCCCTCACCGATCTCCAGCTCGACAGCCGGCGGGTCGGTCCCGGCTCGCTCTTCGTGGCGATTCGTGGCCATCAGGTGGATGGCAGGCGCTTCATCGAACAGGCGGTGGCTCAGGGAGCGACCGCCGTGCTGTTTGAGGAGGACGGAGAATTCGTCCCTCCGGCGACCCAGATCCCCTGCATCGGCATGAGGGATCTTCCCGCTCGTCTCTCCGAGCTGGCCGGTCATTTCTACGGTCACCCTGCGCAAAAGTTGCAACTGGTGGGCATCACGGGCACCAACGGCAAGAGCACCACGGCCCTGCTGGTGGCCAACTGGCGCACCCTGCTGGGGGGCAAGGCCGGGGTCATGGGCACCATAGGCAACGGTCTGTTTGGCGAGCTCATCGAAGCAGAGAACACCACGGGCAGCGCGGTCCAGGTGCAGGCCAATCTGGCCGCCTTGCAGCAGCAGGGGGCCGATCTGGTGGCGATGGAGGTCTCCAGCCACGGTCTGGTGCAGCATCGCGTGGCGGCCCTGCCGTTTGCCGCGGCAGTCTTCACCAACCTGAGCCGGGATCATCTGGACTATCACGGCACCATGGAGGCCTATGCCGCCGCCAAGGAGGAGCTGCTGAAGCTGGTGGATGAGCCTTGCGCCGTCATCAACGCCGATGACCATCTGGGACGGCAATGGCTGGCGACCTATCCCGGTGCAGTGGCCTTCGGGGTTCATGGTCCGATTGAAAACCATGCTGGACGACAACTGACGGCGCAGGATCCCCATTTCCACCAACAAGGTTTTGATACGCGCATTAACTCCAGCTGGGGGAATGGTGTATTATCCGCCCCCTTGCTCGGCCGCTTCAACGTCAGCAACGTGCTGGGCGCCATGGGTGCCATGCTGGTGCTCGGCTACGACTTCGATGACCTGCTGGCGACGGCCCCCAGACTGCAACCGGTGACCGGTCGCATGGAGTGCTTCGGCGGTGGCGATGCACCGCTCGCCGTGGTCGATTACGCCCACACCCCGGATGCGCTGGAGAAGGCATTGCAGGCCCTGCGGGTGCACTGTCACGGCCGGCTCTGGTGCCTGGTGGGATGCGGCGGCGACAGGGATCGCGGCAAGCGTCCCATGATGGCTGCCATGGCGGAGCAGCATGCGGACTGCGTGATCCTGACCGACGACAATCCCCGTACCGAGGAGCCGGCCCGGATCATGGCCGACATGGTGGCGGGTCTTCGCGATCCCGGCGCCGTGCAGATCGAGCACGACAGGACCAAGGCAATCCAGTTGGCACTGAGCCAAGCGAGCAAAGAGGACATCATCCTGGTGGCCGGCAAAGGCCACGAGGATTATCAGATCATTGGAACCGACAAGCGGCACTACAGCGATCGGGAAACCGTCGCAGCCGCCTTGCACACATTAATGGAGTCATTCAAATGATGACCCTCAGGCTTGCCGACCTGGCGCAGGTGCTCGATGCCCGTCTGATCGGGGGCGACCATGAGATCACGGCGGTCAGCACCGACACCCGTACCCTGGGCGCGGGGGCGCTGTTCGTGGCCCTGCGCGGCGAGCGTTTCGACGCCCACGATTTCTGCGACCAGGCGGTTGCCGCCGGCGCCAGTGCCCTGC
This sequence comes from Aeromonas sp. R6-1, assembly GCF_040908165.1. Lineage (NCBI taxonomy): Bacteria > Pseudomonadati > Pseudomonadota > Gammaproteobacteria > Aeromonadales > Aeromonadaceae > Aeromonas > Aeromonas sp. R6-1. The sequence goes on along the minus strand of NZ_JBFODF010000026.1, from coordinate 246,095 downwards.
TGGTGGAGCGCGAATTGCCGCTGGCCATTCCACAACTGGTGGTGGGCGACACCCTCAAGGGGCTTGGGCGTCTGGGCAGGCTGGTGCGCGAGCGCATCAATCCGAAAGTGCTCGCCATCACCGGCAGCTGTGGCAAAACCACGGTGAAGGAGATGGCGACGGCCATCCTGCGTTGTGAAGGGGAGGTGCTGGCCACCGCCGGCAACTTCAACAACGAGGTGGGGGTGCCGCTGACCTTGCTGCGCCTCGAGCCGCAACACCAGTTCGCGGTGATGGAGCTGGGAGCCAACCACCCGGGTGAGATCGCCTGGACCACGTCGCTCGCCAGACCCGACGCCGCCATCATCAACAACGTCGCTGCCGCGCACCTGGAAGGCTTTGGCTCCCTGGAAGGGGTGTTCCATGCCAAGAGCGAAATCTTCGAAGGGTTAGGCGAGGGCGGCACCGCCATCGTCAATGCCGACAACGAGTTCTGGCCGAAGTGGCGTGAAAAGGGCATCCAGTGCGCCTTCTCCCTCGAGGATCAGCGTCAGCCGTTCCACGCCCGCGACATCGTGCTCAACGAGCAGGGTTGTGCCGGGTTCGTGATGGTGACGCCCCAGGGAGAGGTGAACCTGACCCTGGCCATTCCGGGCCGCCACAACGTGGCCAACGCCCTGGCTGCTGCCGCCGGGACCCTGGCCCTGGGCGCATCGCTTGCGTCCGTCAAGGCGGGGCTGGAGCAGATGGCGCCGGTCAAGGGCCGTTTCTGCGTGCAACGCTGGGGTGGCCTCACCCTGGTGGATGACACCTACAACGCCAGCGTGGAGTCCGTGCTGGCGGGTATCGATGCCCTGACCGCCATGAACGGCTACAAGGTGCTGGTATTCGGTGACATGAAAGAGTTGGGTGAGGAGTCCGCCGCGCAGCATGCCCGGGTCGGACACCACGCCCGTGAGCAGGGCCTCGATGCCGTGCTGACCGTAGGGGAACAGAGTCGCCACACCGCAGATGCCGCGGCTGGCCGACATTTCGATAACAAGGCGTCGTTGTTTGAAGTGCTTGCGCAAATGATAAAGACACATCAGGAAATTTCGATTCTGGTCAAGGGCGCCCGTGGCTCCCGCATGGAAGATATCGTCGAGATGGTCAAGGGCCATCAGGAGTCAGCCACATGCTAGTCTGGCTGGCGGAACTTCTCACCCCGCACTTCACCTTCTTCAACGTCTTCTCCTACCTGACGTTTCGCGCCATCCTGTCGATCATCACCGGTCTGGTGGTGGCGCTCTGGATGGGGCCGCGCCTCATCCGTCGCCTGCAGATCATGAAGTTCGGCCAGGTGATCCGCAACGACGGTCCCGAATCCCATCTCAGCAAGAAGGGCACCCCGACCATGGGCGGCCTGATGATCATTGCAGCCATTTTCACTTCTGTGCTGCTCTGGTGCCGCCTCGACAACCCCTATGTCTGGCTGGTGCTGTTCGTGCTGGGGGCCTATGGCGCCATCGGTTTTGCCGATGACTATCTCAAGGTGGTGCGCAAGAACACCGACGGCCTCATCGCCCGCTGGAAGTACTTCTGGCAGTCCGCGGTCGCGCTGGGTGTGGCAGTCTTCCTCTACGCCACGGCCACCCACGATGGTCAGACCCAGCTGGTGGTCCCCTTCCTCAAGGATGTGATGCCCCAGCTCGGCCTGATGTTCATCCTGCTGACCTACTTCGTCATCGTCGGTACTTCCAACGCGGTCAACCTGACCGATGGCCTGGATGGCCTCGCCATCATGCCCACCGTGATGGTGGCGGGGGGCTTCGCCCTGATCGCCTGGGCGACCGGTAACGTCAACTTCGCGAACTACCTGCACATTCCCTACGTGCCCTACACCTCCGAGCTGGTGATCGTCTGTACCGCCATTGTGGGCGCGGGCCTGGGCTTCCTCTGGTTCAACACCTACCCGGCCCAGGTCTTCATGGGGGATGTGGGTTCCCTGGCCCTGGGCGGCGCGCTCGGTACCATCGCCGTGCTGGTGCGCCAGGAGTTCCTGCTGGTGATCATGGGGGGGGTCTTCGTGATGGAGACCGTCTCGGTGATCCTGCAGGTCGGATCCTACAAACTGCGCGGCGTGCGGATCTTCCGCATGGCCCCCATCCATCACCACTATGAGAAGAAGGGCTGGCCGGAGCCGCGCGTCATCGTGCGCTTCTGGATCATCACCCTCATGCTGGTGCTGCTTGGCCTCGCCACCCTGAAGGTGAGGTAAGCCATGGTCATCATCATCGGACTCGGCAAAACCGGACTCTCCTGCGTCGATTACTTCCTCGACCGCGGCGTCACGCCGCTGGTGATGGACACCCGTGCCAATCCGCCGGGCAAGGACGAGCTTCCCCCCGAGGTGGAGCTCATCCACGGGTTGGACGCTGAGCGGCTCAAGCAGGCGCACATGATAGTGGCGAGCCCGGGCATCGCCCTGGCGACTCCGGAGTTGAAGGCCGCCGCCGAGTTCGGAGTGCGCATCGTCGGTGACATCGAACTGTTCGTGCGTGAAACCCAGACGCCCGTCATCGCCATCACCGGCTCCAACGGCAAGAGCACGGTCACCACGCTAGTGGGTGAGATGATCGCCGAGGCGGGACTCAAGGTCGGTGTGGGGGGCAATATCGGCACCCCGGCGCTGTCGCTCCTCAAGCAGCCCATGGATCTCTGCGTGCTGGAACTCTCCAGCTTCCAGCTCGAGACCACCTGCAGCCTGCGGGCCGCCGCCTCCGTGGTCCTGAACCTCAGTGAAGATCATATGGATCGCTATGCCGGCATGGCGGATTACCGCGCCGCCAAGATGGAGATCCATCAGCACTCCCAGCACATCCTGATCAATCGCGACGATCCCCAGACCCTGCCCGATGTGGGTCAGGTGTGGCAGAGTTTCGGCCTCGACTGCAACGGCTACGGTCGCTGCGAGCTGGAGGGCCGTCACTGGCTGACTTTGCACGGCGAGCCGCTCCTGGCGGTGGACGAGATGAAGATAGTGGGTGCCCACAACCAGGCCAATGCCCTGGCGGCCATGGCCCTGTGCGATGCGGTGGGCATTCCCCGCGAGGCACAACTTGCCGTGCTGCGCCGCTTTGAAGGCCTGCCTCACCGTGCCCGTTTCGTGCGGGAGGTAAATGGGGTGCGCTGGATCAACGACTCCAAGGCCACCAACGTGGGGGCGACCTTGGCCGCCGTGGCCGGGGTACGTGAAGCGGTCAAGGGCCGACTGCTGCTGCTGGCCGGTGGCCAGGGCAAGGGGCAGGACTTCGGCCCGGTGCAGGCCCTGCTCGGCAGCCAGATCGATCACATGTACTGCTTTGGCCAGGATGCCGAGGTGCTGCTGGCCCTGGGCGAACAGACCGAGCGGGTTGCCGATCTTGACGCTGCTGTCGCCAAGGCGGCGGTCGATGCCAGGCCCGGTGACTGGGTGCTGCTGGCTCCGGCCTGCGCGAGCCTGGATCAGTTCAAATCCTTTGAAGCGCGCGGCGATCGCTTCACCGAACTGGTGATGGGCTTATGAACGCCCTGCGCGTGGTTGCGGGATTCTTGCAGCGCTGGTTGCTACCGGCGCGCCCCGCCGGTCTCTACGATCGGCAGCTGGTGGTGCTGGCACTCGCCCTGATGGGCGTCGGGCTGGTAATAGTGGCGTCCGCTTCCATTCCTGAGGGGATCGCCATCAACAACGATCCCTTCATGTTCGTGAAGCGCCACGGCATGTTCCTGGTGATGGCGCTGGGTATCTCCTGGTTCGTGTTGCAGGTACCCATGGCACGTTGGCAGCACTACAACGGCCCCATGTTGCTGCTGGCCATCGTGCTGCTGGTGATGGTGTTGCTGGTGGGGCGCAGCGTCAACGGCTCGGTACGCTGGCTGCCGCTGGGCCCCTTCAACCTGCAGCCGGCCGAGTTCGGCAAGCTGGCGCTGTTCGTCTATCTGGCAGGCTATCTGGTGCGCCGCCAGAGCGAGGTGCGCGAACGCTTCATCGGTTTCATGAAACCCATGGCGGTGCTGTTCGTGGTGGCCATCCTGCTGCTGGCCCAGCCGGATCTCGGGTCAGTGGTGGTGATGTTCGTCACCTCCCTCGGGATGCTGTTCCTGGCCGGTGCCCGGCTGGTGCAGTTCATCGGTCTCATCCTGGTGGGGGTGAGCGCCGTGGTGACCCTGATCATCGCGGAGCCCTACCGGATGCGGCGGGTGACCTCCTTCCTCGACCCCTGGGCCGATCCCTTTGGCAGCGGCTATCAGCTGACCCAGTCCCTGATGGCCTTTGGTCGGGGGAGCTGGTTTGGCGAGGGGCTCGGCAACTCCATCCAGAAGATGGAGTACCTGCCGGAGGCCCACACCGACTTCGTGTTCGCCATTCTGGGCGAAGAGCTGGGCTACGTGGGGGTGCTTGGCGCACTCTTCCTGATTTTTGCGCTGGCGGTGAAGGCGCTCAAGCTGGGTCACCAGGCGCTGGTGGCCGAGCGGCTCTATGAAGGTTATCTGGCCATCGGCATCGGCATCTGGTTCAGCTTCCAGACTTTCGTCAACGTCGGTGCCGCCAGCGGCATGATGCCTACCAAGGGGCTGACCCTGCCGCTGGTCAGTTATGGCGGCTCCAGTCTCATCATCATGATGGTGGCGGTGAGCATGTTGATTCGTATCGATTTCGAGTTGCGCCAGGCGAGTGCCCAGGCGCGCGTGCGGGAGGTTGCGTGAGCAAGACGTTACTGGTGATGGCGGGTGGTACCGGGGGCCATGTGTTCCCCGGCCTGGCCGTCGCCGATCGCCTCAAGGCCCAGGGCTGGACCATCCACTGGCTCGGCACTGCCGACCGGATGGAGGCGGAGCTGGTGCCTGCCCATGGTTATCCCATCTCCTTCATCGACATCCAGGGGGTGCGTGGCAACGGCATCAAGCGTCTGCTCGCGGCGCCCTACCGTGTCATCAAATCCGTGCTGCAGGCCCGCCAGGTGCTCAAGACCATCCAGCCCGATGTGGTGCTGGGCATGGGGGGCTTCGCCTCCGGCCCGGGTGGCGTGGCCGCCTGGCTGTCCGGCATTCCGCTGCTGCTGCACGAGCAGAATGCCGCCGCCGGTCTGACCAACAAGCTGCTGGCCCGTATCGCCAGGCGGGTACTGATGGCCTTCCCCGGTGCCTTCGCCCCCAATGCCCGTACCGCCGTGGTGGGCAACCCGGTGCGCCCCGAGGTGGTGGCGCTGCCGGATCCCCAACTGCGCAGCAGCAGCAATCCTCTGCGCCTGCTTGTGGTCGGTGGCAGCCTGGGGGCCCGGGTCCTCAACGAGCAGGTGCCTCCTGCGGTTGCAGTTGCCGGTGTGCCCATCGAGGTGCGTCACCAGTGCGGCAAGGGCAACGGGGAGGCCGTGGCTGCCTCCTATGCCGGGCTGGGGGTCGAGGCCGAGGTGAGTGAATTTATCAAGGACATGGCGGATGCCTATGCCTGGGCTGACCTGGTGGTGTGCCGCGCCGGCGCATTGACCGTCTCCGAAGTGGCCGCTGCCGGTGTGGCCGCCATCTTCGTGCCCCTGCCCCATGCGGTGGACGATCACCAGACCCGCAACGCCCTGACCCTGGTCGACGGCGGTGCGGCCGAGTTCCTGCCCCAGTCCGAGCTGACGCCGGCGGCGCTGGCGTCGCGCCTCTCCTGGCTCGCCGGGCGCAGGGAAACTCTGTTGAACATGGCCCAGGCCGCGCGCCGGGTCGCCATCATCGATGCTGCCGAACGGGTTGCCGATGAGTGCAAACGGCTCGCCACCGGCTGAGCCAAACGAGATGGAAGGCCAAGATGTGCCGCCAAGGCCCCGCTTCTGTCTTCGAACTGATGAATGTCGCCGAATGAAAATGGCCTGTGGCCGCGAATTGAGAAAGAACTATGACCAAGGTTGAACTGGCAAAACTGCGTACCGTTATCCCCGAAATGCGCCGCGTGCGTCGCATCCACTTCATCGGCATCGGTGGCGCCGGTATGGGCGGTATTGCGGAAGTGCTTGCCAATGAAGGGTATCAGGTGACCGGCTCGGATCTGGCCCGCAACGGGGTGACCGAACGCCTGGCCTCTTTGGGTGCACACATCTTTGTCGGTCACTGTGCCGAGCATGTGGACGGTGCCAGCGTGGTGGTGGTTTCCACCGCCATCAAGCAGGACAACCCCGAGCTGCTGGCTGCCCGCGAGCTGCGTATTCCCGTGGTGCGCCGCGCCGAAATGCTGGCTGAGCTGATGCGCTTTCGTCACGGCATCGCCATCGCCGGGACCCACGGCAAGACCACCACCACCAGTCTGGTGGCGAGCATCTATGCCGAGGCGGATCGCGATCCCACCTTCGTCATCGGCGGTCTGCTCAACAGCGCCGGCACCAATGCCCGCCTGGGCAGCAGCCGTTATCTGATTGCCGAGGCGGACGAGAGCGACGCCTCCTTCCTGCATCTGCAACCCATGGTCTCCATCGTGACCAATATCGAAGCGGATCACATGGACACCTATGGTGGCGATTTCTCCAGGTTGAAGGCCACCTTCATCGATTTCCTGCACAACCTGCCGTTCTACGGCCTGGCCGTGGTGTGCGTGGATGACCCCGTGATCCGCGGCATGCTGCCGGAGATAGCCCGTCCTACCCTCACCTACGGTCTGAGCGATGATGCCGATGTGCAGGTGCTGGACTTCGTGCAGACCAGCAATCGCAGCCGCTTCCGGGTGCGCCGTGCAGGGGCGGGTGAGCTGGAGGTGACCCTGAATCTGCCGGGCATCCACAACGCCCTCAACGCCGCCGCCGCCATCGCGGTGGCAACCGAAGACGGCATCGGCGACGAGGCCATCATCCAGGCACTTTCCAAGTTTGAAGGGGTGGGGCGCCGTTTCCAGCAATATGGCGAGTTCGAAACCGGCCGTGGCAAGGCCATGTTGGTGGACGATTACGGTCATCACCCGAGCGAAGTGAAGGTGACCATCAACGCCGCTCGTGCCGGCTGGCCCGAGAAGCGGCTGGTGATGGTGTTCCAGCCGCACCGCTACAGCCGGACCCGGGATCTCTACGAAGATTTCGCGGATGTGCTTTCCAAGGTGGACGTGCTGGTGATGCTGGAGGTCTATGCCGCCGGTGAGGAGCCCATTCCCGGTGCCGATGGCCGTGCCTTGTGCCGTTCCATCCGCTCCCGCGGCACCCTGGAGCCCATCTTTGTCGCAACGCCGGATGATGTGCCCGCGGTGCTGGCCGACCTGATTGGCGAGGGGGATCTGGTATTGACCCAGGGGGCGGGTAACGTCGGTGCGCTGGCCCGTCGTCTCGGCGAGATGAAATTGAGCGTGGATAGCATGAAATCCGGTGCCTGAGGGCCCAATGAGTATTTTGACCGCCAAGCCGAGGCCTATATAATGGCGAACCGGTCTGCAAGTGGCCGGCATGGCGCGTTTTACGGGGATCGATCGGGTGGAGGCAAGGGCACAAGGGCGCACCAAGGGGGGCTTCATCGCCGGGGTGGCATTTTTCATCCTGGTCATGTGGGGGCTCTACCAGACTGCGCTGGATGTTAAAGACTGGCTGACGGATGCCAGTCGGTTGCCCATGAGCGAGCTGTTGCTGCAGGGGCAACACGAATATTTGAAGGCCGATGAGTTGCGTGCTGCCGTGCTGGATGGTGCCGAACTTCGCAACTTCTTCGAGCTGGATGTGAACGAATTGCAGGCGCGTCTGAACGCTCTGCCCTGGGTGGCCCAGGTCTCGGTACGAAAGAAGTGGCCGAACAAGATCAAGGTCTATCTCACGGAACAGGATGTGGCGGCTCGCTGGAACGGCAACCGCTTCGTCAACACCAAGGGTGAGGTATTCAGTGCCCCGGACAGGGTGAAGAAGCCCCTGATGCAGTTGTCCGGGCCCGATGATCAGGCCGCCAAGGTGCTGGAAGCCAGCCATCAGTACGAAACGCTGCTGGCGGCCAAGGGATACAAGTTGCTGGGGGTGAATCTGACCCCCCGCCATGCCTGGGAACTGACCCTGGATGGCAACATTCAGCTGTTTGTGGGGCGCTCGGATATCGCGCTTCGTCTGCAGCGGTTTATCGATGCCTTTCCGGTCATCGAGCCCCGTGAGCGGGTTGCTTACGTGGATCTTCGATACGACACCGGGATGGCAGTTGGCTGGAAGAAAAGCGAAGAGAAAGTGAATGACCAACACCGCAGATAGAAATTTGATTGTCGGACTGGATATCGGCACGACCAAGGTGGCGGTACTGGTTGGCGAAGTATTGCCTGATGGCGAACTCAATGTCATCGGCATGGGCAGCCACGCTTCTCGCGGGATGGAGAAGGGCGGGGTCAATGACCTCGACTCCGTGGTCAAGTCCCTGCGCCGCGCGGTGGAAGAGGCCGAGATGATGGCAGACTGCCAGATCAGTTCCGTCTATCTGGGGCTGTCCGGCAAGCACATCGATTGCCGCAACGAGACCGGCATGGTGCCCATCTCCGACGAAGAGGTGACCCAGGAGGATGTGGACAACGTCATCCACACCGCCAAGTCGGTGCGGTTGTCTGACGAGCTGCGGGTGCTGCACGTGCTGCCCCAGGAGTTCGCCATCGACTATCAGGAAGGGATCAAGAACCCGGTCGGCCTCTCCGGCGTGCGGATGGCAGCCAAGGTGCATCTCATCACCTGCCACAACGACATGGCGCGCAACATCGAGAAGTGTGTGGAGAAGGTGGGTCTGCGGGTGGATCAGCTGATCTTCTCCGCCCTGGCCTCCAGCTACGCCGTGCTGACCGAAGACGAGAAGGAGCTGGGTGTCTGCGTGGTGGACATCGGTGGCGGCACCATGGACATGTCGCTCTTTACCGGCGGCGCCCTGCGTCACACCAAGGTGATTCCCTATGCCGGCAGCACGGTGACCAGCGACATCGCCTATGCCTTCGGCACGCCGCCGCTGGATGCGGAGGCGATCAAGGTGCGCTACGGCTGCGCCCTCGGCCGCCTGGTCAGCAAGGAAGACAATATCGAAGTGCCCAGTGTCGGCGGTCGCCCGGCGCGCAGCCTGCAACGGCAGACACTGGCGGAAGTGATTGAACCCCGTTACACCGAGTTGCTCTCCATGGTGAATGACGAGCTGGTGCGGGTGCAGAGCGAATTGAAGGCACAGGGGGTCAAGCATCAGCTGGCCGCCGGTGTGGTCTTGACCGGTGGCGCGGCCCAGATCGAAGGCATTGTGGAGTGCGCAGAGCAGATCTTCCAGAGCCAGGTCCGGGTGGGCGAGCCCATGAATATCCGGGGATTGAGTGACTACGTACAGGCACCGGTGTACTCGACTGCGGTCGGGTTGTTGCAGTACGGCCGCACCAACCAATCCACCGGCAGTAACAAGGAATATGCCGCCAAGGCAAGCGTAGGTGGGCTGGTCAAACGGGTCAGCAACTGGTTGCGTGGCGAGTTCTAAAGATTTTGCTGAGTCAGGCAAATAAAGCGGAGAGACAACATGTTTGAATTTATGGATAGCCACACTGACGAAGCCGTCATCAAGGTGATAGGTGTGGGTGGCGGCGGCGGCAACGCAGTCGAGCACATGGTTCGTCAAAACATCGAGGGTGTCGAGTTCATCACCGTGAACACCGACGCCCAGGCACTGCGCAACTCCAGCGCCAACACAACCCTGCAGATCGGCGGTGGCATCACCAAGGGTCTGGGTGCCGGGGCCAACCCGGAAGTGGGTCGTGACGCCGCCATGGAAGACAGGGAAGCGCTGCGCGAGCTGCTGACCGGTTCCGACATGGTGTTCATCGCTGCCGGCATGGGTGGTGGTACTGGTACAGGTGCTGCACCGATCGTGGCCGAAGTGGCCCGCGAGATGGGTATCCTGACCGTTGCCGTCGTGACCAAGCCGTTCTCCTTCGAAGGGAAGAAGCGGATGGGCTTCGCCGCTCACGGCATCGAAGAGCTCTCCAAGAACGTCGACTCCCTGATCACCATCCCCAACGACAAGTTGCTGAAGGTACTGGGTCGCGGCATCTCCCTGCTGGACGCCTTCAAGGCGGCCAACGATGTACTGCTGGGTGCAGTACAGGGCATCGCCGAACTGATCACCCGCCCGGGCCTCATCAACGTCGACTTCGCGGACGTGCGGACCGTGATGCGCGAGATGGGTACCGCCATGATGGGTACCGGCTCCGCCTCCGGTGACGACCGTGCCGAAGAAGCGGCCGAGAAGGCCATCTCCAGCCCGCTGCTGGAAGACGTGGATCTGGCCGGTGCCCGCGGCATCCTGGTCAACATCACTGCTGGCATGGACATGACCATCGAAGAGTTCGAGACCGTGGGTAACGCGGTCAAGGCCTTCGCGTCCGAGAACGCCACCGTGGTGGTGGGTACCGTAATCGACCCGGAAATGCACGACGAACTGCGCGTTACCGTAGTGGCGACCGGTATCGGTGCCGAGCGCAAGCCCGACATCACCCTGGTCAAGAACAACATGGTTCAAGAGCGTCCGGCCCGTCAGCCCCTGATCAGCGAAGCCCTGCAGTCTCGCGTGATGGAAGAGGCCCCGGCCAAGGTGGTGAACGCCGAGCCGCAAGCTCGTCGCGAACCGGATTATCTCGATATTCCTGCGTTCCTGCGCAAGCAGGCAGACTAAGCCTCTGATGGCTCTGGTTTGTTTGTTGCTTAAGGATTGTGCTAAGATGGCCCGGCAACGACCATCTGGTCAGGAATTTGAGCTGTTAAAGCGGATACGCCCATGATTAGACAAAGAACCTTGAAAACGAGTGTCCAGGCCACCGGTGTGGGTCTGCATTCGGGCCGGAAAGTCACAATGACGTTCCGTCCGGCGCCTGTTAACACAGGGATCGTTTACTTGCGTACCGATCTGAATCCTGTGGTCGCGCTGCCAGCCAACGCCGATCAGGTGCGTGATACCGTGCTTTGTACCGCTCTGGTGAACGAAGCCGGTGTTCGCGTGTCGACCATCGAACATCTGTCTGCCGCTCTGGCCGGGATGGGGATCGACAACCTCTATGTCGAGGTTGATGCTCCCGAGATCCCGGTAATGGACGGCAGTGCGCATCCGTTCATCTATCTGCTGCAGGAAGTGGGTATTCGTGAACAGAACGCACCCAAGCAGTTCGTGCGGATCAAGCAGAGCATCCGGGTTGAAGACGGCGACAAGTGGGCGGAATTCCACCCCTATCGCAACGGCTTCAAGATGGATCTCGAGATCGATTTCCAGCATCCGGTGTTTGAAGGCCGCAACCAGCGTTGCGTGCTGGACTTCTCCGGCAGCTCCTTCGTGAAAGAGATCAGCCGTGCCCGTACCTTCGGCTTCATGCGTGATATCGAGTACCTGCGTTCCCAGAACCTGGCACTGGGCGGCAGCCTGGAAAACGCCGTGGTGCTGGATGACTACCGGGTGCTGAACGAAGATGGTCTGCGCTACGAAGACGAGTTCGTGAAGCACAAGATGCTGGATGCCATCGGCGATCTGTACATGTGCAATCGCAGTATCATCGGTGAATTCCGTGCCTACAAGACGGGCCATGCCCTGAACAACAAGCTGCTGCGTGCCCTGCTGGCCCAGCAGGAGGCCTGGGAACTGGTGACCTTCGAGGGTGAGGGCGACAAAGCGCCCATCGCTTACTACGACAACGGTCTGGTTCTGGCCTGATAGCTGTGCAACAGGACGTCGGTCATCTCTCCGCACCGACGTCCTGTCATTTGTTTATTCCATTCTTTAATACCGATTATCTCCCGGTTTTATTGCCCGTGCAGGCCCTTGGCCTCACCTGACCGAGAAGACAGATTTCTATGAGCATTACCCTGATCCTCCACGGTAAGCAGCGCCGCAGGTTGCACTTACCCAAACAACGTCTGGCCTGGGTCGGCGGTATTCTCTTCACTGTATTGGCCTTGGGGGGCGGCTGGCTCTGGCAGAGCTGGCAGCAGAAAATGGAGGCGCTGGAAGTGGCGCTGACCCTGGCGCAGCAGCAAAAATCCACGCAAGGGGCCGATGAAGCCCGCGAACAGCTTGCCATGCTGGCCGCCCAGGTGGGCACCATGCAGGGACAACTTGGTCGCCTCAACGCCCTCGGCGAGCGCCTGACCGAGAAGGCGGACCTCGATCCCGAGGAGTTCAACTTCAAGGAGCTGCCCCCGATGGGTGGCCCTTCCTATGATGCAGACCTGGAAGTCAGCCTGGGTGAACTGCAAGATTCCATGGAACACCTCAGCCGTCAGCTCAGCAGCCGCGAAGAACAGCTGTCGGTACTTGAATCCTTCATCATGAACCACCATATCACCGATGCGGGTTTCATCCCCGGCTCACCGGTCAAACAGGAGCGTGTCTGGATCTCCTCCGGTTTCGGTGGGCGGGTCGATCCGTTCAACGGTCGCGCCAAGATGCACAAAGGGGTGGATTTCCGCGGCAGGCCCGGCACCCCCATCCTGGCGACAGGCAAGGGGATTGTCAGCTGGGCGGGGCGCCATCCGGAGTTTGGCAACATGGTGGAGATTGACCATGGCAATGGTCTGGTCACCCGCTATGCCCACAATTCCAAGTTACTGGTGGATGTGGGCACCCTGGTCGATGAGGGCCAGAAGATTGCCCTGATGGGGCGAACCGGTCGTGCAACCGGAGTTCATTTGCATTACGAAGTGTTGAAAGATGGTCGTCAGGTCAACCCCGCGCGCTTTCTGAATGCCAGACGGGGTTAGGTTTTTTCTTCAGGTTCCAGTGACGGAACGCTTATATAACCAAAACAGTTGGTACCCATGATTAGCACACTGCTCACCAAGATTATCGGCAGCCGGAACGACAGAACGCTCAAGGCTTTGCGCAAAATTGTAAAACAAATCAATGCGATGGAGCCTCAGTTCGAGGCACTGTCCGATCAGGAACTGCAGGCGAAGACCGCCGAGTACCGTCAGCGTCTGGAGCAGGGCGAAACACTGGAGCAGTTGCTGCCGGAAGCGTTCGCCACCGTCCGTGAAGCCTCCCGCCGTGTGTTCGGCATGCGTCACTTCGACGTCCAGCTGATCGGTGGCATGGTGCTGAACTCCAACCGCATTGCCGAAATGAAGACAGGTGAAGGTAAAACCCTGACGGCCACCCTGCCGGCCTACCTGAACGCCCTCACCGGCCGCGGTGTGCACGTCGTGACGGTGAACGACTATCTGGCCAAGCGTGATGCGGAAGCCAACCGCCCGCTGTTCGCCTTCCTCGGCATGACGGTGGACTGCAACGTGCCCGGCATGGATGCGTCCCAGAAGCGCGATGCCTACGCTGCCGACATCACCTACGGTACCAACAACGAATTCGGTTTCGACTACCTGCGCGACAACATGGCATTCTCGCCGGAGCAGCGCGTACAGCGCCCGCTCAACTACGCGCTGGTGGATGAGGTGGACTCGGTGCTCATCGATGAAGCCCGTACTCCGCTCATCATCTCCGGTCCGGCGGAAGACAGCTCCGCCATGTACACCCAGATCAACAAGCTGATCCCGCTGCTGGTCAAGCAGGACAAGGAAGACTCCGAGGAGTACACCGGTGACGGCCACTACACGGTGGACGAGAAGAACCGCCAGGCGCTGCTGACCGAGAACGGCCAGATCTTCGTGGAAGAGCTGCTCAAGAAAGAGGGACTGCTGGCCGAGGATGACTCCCTGTTCTCCGCCACCAACATCAGCCTGCTGCATCACGTCAATGCCGGCCTGCGTGCGCACACCCTGTTCGAGCGCAACGTCGACTACATCGTCCAGAAGGACGAGATCGTCATCGTCGATGAGCACACCGGCCGCACCATGCCGGGTCGTCGCTGGTCAGACGGTCTGCACCAGGCGGTCGAGGCGAAGGAAGGGGTCAAGATCCAGAACGAGAACCAGACCCTGGCCTCCATCACCTTCCAGAACTACTTCCGTCTGTACGACAAGCTGGCGGGCATGACCGGTACTGCGGATACCGAAGCCTTTGAATTCCAGCAGATCTATGGCCTGGATACCGTGGTCATCCCGACCAACAAGCCGATGGTGCGCAAGGACATGGGCGATCTTGTCTACCTGACCGCCCAGGAGAAATACGCGGCCATCGTGCAGGACATTCGCGAGTGCGTGAAGCGCGGCCAGCCCGTGCTGGTCGGTACCGTCTCCATCGAGAACTCCGAGCTGCTCTCCGGCATCCTGACCAAGGAAAATATCCCGCACAAGGTACTGAACGCCAAGTTCCATGCCATGGAAGCGGAGATCGTCGCCCAGGCCGGCCAGACCGGCGCCGTCACCATCGCCACCAACATGGCCGGTCGTGGTACCGACATCGTGCTGGGCGGCAACTGGCAGGCGGAGATCGCCCAGCTGGAAAACCCGTCAAGCGAGCAGATTGCCGAGCTGAAAGCGGCCTGGCAGGTGCGTCATGACGAAGTACTGGCGGCCGGTGGCCTGCACATCATCGGTACCGAGCGTCACGAATCCCGCCGTATCGACAACCAGCTGCGCGGCCGTTCCGGTCGTCAGGGTGATCCGGGTTCCTCCCGCTTCTACCTCTCCATGGAAGATACCCTGATGCGGATCTTCGCCTCCGACCGCGTGACCGGCATGATGAAGAAGCTGGGCATGGAAGAGGGCGAAGCCATCGAGCATCCCTGGGTGACCAAGGCCATCGAGAATGCCCAGCGCAAGGTGGAAGGTCGCAACTTCGACATCCGTAAAAACCTGCTCGAGTTTGACGACGTGGCCAACGATCAGCGCAAGGTGGTCTACGAGCAGCGCAACGAACTGCTGGACACCAACGACATCTCCGAAACCATTCACGTCATCCGTGACGACGTCTACGGGGCCATCATCGATGAGTACATCCCGCCCCAATCCTTGGAAGAGATGTGGGACGTGCCGGGTCTGGAAGCGCGTCTGAAGTCCGATTTCGCCCTGGATCTGCCGCTGCAGCAGTGGCTGGCGGAAGACGACAAGCTGTATGAAGAGAAGCTGCGCGAACGCATCCTGGATGAAGCCACCAAGCTCTATGCCCACAAGGAAGAGCTGGTCGGCAAGGAGGTGCTGCGCAACTTCGAGAAGGCGGTGATGCTGCAAACGCTGGATGGTCTGTGGAAGGAGCACCTGGCGGCCATGGATCACCTGCGCCAGGGCATCCATCTGCGCGGCTACGCACAGAAGAACCCCAAGCAGGAGTACAAGCGCGAATCCTTCGATCTGTTCACCCAGATGCTGGAGACCCTCAAGCGCGACGTGGTCAGCATCCTGAGCCGGGTACAGGTGCAGGAGCGGGATGTGGAGGCGATGGAAGAGCAGCAGCGCCAGCAGGCCGAAGCCGCTCCCCGTACCTACACCCATGCCACGGCCGAAAACCAGCTGGCTGACGAGGAAACAGGTGGGGCCGAGGGCCATACCACCTTCGTGCGCGACGAGCAGAAGATCGGGCGCAACGATCCTTGCCCCTGTGGTTCGGGTAAAAAATACAAACACTGTCACGGTCAGCTGACCTGACACCCTGCCATGATGAATACACCGCCTCCGGGCGGTGTATTCATTTTCGGACCAAGGAGGGGACGATGAGCAGATTGCCGGCGGGATGGGATGGGGAGGCACATGGGCACTGGCTGCAGGAGAGACGCCAGGAGGCGATCCGTTGTGTGCTGAGCAGGCTGAACGCAGAGACGAACAAATCCGTTCCCCTGCAACTGCAGTTTGCCTATTACCTATTTTTGTCCGGCGATCCCGCTTCGGCGGCACAGGTGCTGACGCTGGCGTACCGGTCCGCGCCCGATAACACTGAGGTGCTGCGCAATCTCTGTGTCTGCCTCTCGCGCTCCGATCAGCATGAGCGGGCCGTGACGCACCTGGCCGAATTGGTGCGGCGCGAGCCGGATGATTATCTGGTCCATGACGGGCTTTGCACTTCCCTTGCCAAGCTAGGACGCCATGAAGAAGCGGTACAAGCGGGAACCCGTGCCCTGACTCTCAAGGATGAGGCCGTCTCGCAGCCTGTCGCGGGGTGGGTGCTGCCGGCAGAGGGGCCGGATGTCTGGCTCGCGGAGCAGGGGGACAAGCAGGCAGTCATCGCCTTCTCCTTGTGGGGAGCACAGCCTCGCTATTTGCGGGGAGCGCTCGACAATGTGCTGGCCGCAGCTTACCTCTATCCGGGCTGGCGGGTGCGCTTCTATGTGGATGGCAGTGTCCCTCAGGGGTTTCTGGCCTGCCTGCAGGAACATGGCGCCGAGATAAAGGTGCAGCCCGATGGTCAATCCCAGCGTCAGCGCCTATGCTGGCGCTTCCAGGTCGCCAATGATCCCGGAGTGGGGCGCTTCCTTGTGCGCGATGCGGACTCCGTGCTGAATCTGCGGGAGCGGCTGGCGGTCGATGACTGGCTTGCATCGGGGCGCTGGTTCCATATCATGCGTGACTGGTGGAGCCACACCGATCTGGTGCTGGCCGGCATGTGGGGCGGTGTGGCCGGTGTGCTGCCTCCCCTTGCGCCGCTGATGGCGAGCTATCAGCCCAGTACCATGGAAACACCGAACATCGACCAGTGGTTCTTGCGAGACTGTTTATGGCGCTATCTGCGCCAGAGCGCACGGGTACACGATCGTTGTTTCACTCCGCCCGGTGCGGTGCCCTGGCCGCAGGTTGCGCCGCCGGGCAATGAGCATGTCGGGCAGGATCTCTTCAGGGCCCGGGGGGATCAGCAGGCCATTCGGCTTGCCCCCTGGATCGCCCGTTTGCCGTGTTTACGCTGAGGACAATGATGGAACAGAAGAAACGGATCTGGGTGGCGGTGGGCGTCATCGAGAACGAACGGGGCGATATCTTCATCGCCAAACGCTCAGCCGATCGCCATCAGGGGGATCGCTGGGAGTTTCCCGGTGGCAAGGTGGAGTCGGGGGAGGATCTGCTCACCGCGCTGGACAGGGAATTGTGGGAAGAGATCGGGATCCGGGTGCAGGATTGTGCCCCCTTCATGGAGCTGCACCACGACTACCCCGACAAGCAGGTCTTGCTGGATATCTGGAAGGTGACCCGCTTCCACGGCGAGCCCTTTGGCAAGGAGGGGCAGGAGTGCCGCTGGGTGCCACTGGCCTCGCTGCACGAATACCGCTTCCCGGATGCCAACGGCCCCATCGTCGCGCGGTTGCAGGCCTCGCTAGCCTGAAAGGGAATCGATACCAACGAAAAAGGGCCTGAGGGCCCTTTTTTGATCGTGAAGTGTTTATTGCCAGGGATCGCCCTGTTCCGGGTCGGGCAGAAGATCCGGGTTGATCTCGCCCGGGATGCGCTTCTGTTCATCCGCCCACTCGCCGAGGTCGATCAGCTGGCAGCGCTTGCTGCAGAAGGGGCGAAACGGGCTCTGCGGACCCCATTCGATCTCGCTCTGACAGGTCGGACACTTTACCTTGGTCACCATGGGGCGCTCCTCAACAACAGGCGAGCTGGAAGGAAACGTCGCCTATCTGCTGTTCCGTCGTCGGCAGGAAGCGCAGGGCGAAGCGGTTCTTGTGGCCGCTCAGGGTCGGATAGCAGGGCTGGGTGCCCGCCAGACGGATGCGGATCAGTTCAGCCCCTTCGGCGGTATCCTGGAAGAAGCCGTTGGTGGCCACCTGGTCGCTGAAGTTGCCCGACTCGCGCCACAGGCGCAGCAACAGGGAGATGGCGTTCATCAGCAGGGTGATGTCACTCAGCCATTGCTGCATCTGCTGGTGGCGGGTAACGGCCGGGGTCGCCAGCCAGTGGTGCAGTTGCGGCACATCGAAGGCGCACAGACCACCCGGAATGGAGAAGCGCTGACGAATGGAGCCGAGCAGGCGATCCTCTTTGAGACGGGCGCCGGGGCGCGGGGAGTTCAGCAGGTTGCGGGAGAGCTGGGTACTCTCCTGCTGCATCCGCTGGATCTGCTCGAGATCGACGTCAGGCAGACTGGCCCAGTGGCTCAGGCGTTGGCCGAGGCGCTCCAGATCCTTGATGAGATCGGCACGCAGGTCACCACGCTCCAGCAACTCCTGCAAATCGAACAACCCCTTGAAGAAGGCGATATGTGCCCAGGACTGGTCACTCTCCAGATTGTCGCGGATCTGGGAAAACAGGGACTCCAGACGAAGATAGGTCCGGCTTTTTTCATTGAGGGGAAAATCGTAAATCATGCCTAATCCTGGCCAGCCATAAACCGGCCTAGTGTACTCACAGTTGGTGGGCTTGTTGAGAGGCAAATGCCAGATATGTCTGGTGCAGGGCGAAAATTCGCTGCCAGATGGTCTCACTCGTACCACTCTGGTTGTCCAGGACGTCGTCGGCCATCGCCAGGCGCTCGCTGCGGCTCGCCTGGGACGCCAGTATCGCCTGGGCCTGTTCCCGACTGACGCCATCGCGGCGGCAGGTACGCTCGATTTGCGTCGCTTCGTCCACATCGATCACCAGTACCCGATCGGCGAGGGAAGTGAGCCTGTTTTCCACCAGCAAGGGGACGACCAGCAGGCAGTAGGGGGAGCGGGTTGCCGCACACTGGCGCAGCATCTCGGTGCGGATGAGGGGATGGAGCAGGGCATTGAGCCACTCCTTGGCCTGCGAATCGGTGAAGATCCGCTCTCGCAGCCGGCGGCGATCGAGCTGGCCATCGGGGGCAACGACATCCGGGCCAAAATGGGCGGCGATGGCAGCCAGAGCAGGGGTGCCGGGCTCCACTACCTCGCGGGCGATGATGTCCGCATCCACCACCTCGATGCCCAGCTCGGCAAAGCGGTTGGCAACCGTGGTCTTGCCGCTGCCGATTCCCCCTGTGATTGCGACTACATACATGGGTCAGAGATCCTTTTGCTAGAGCACGACATCAAGATACCAGCGGGTGATGCTATCGCCCCACAGCAGCGTTATCCAGCCCGCGATGGCGAGATAGGGGCCAAAGGGAATGGGTTTGCCCTGGTGGTGGTTGCGCAGCAGGATGAGACTGATGCCGATGATGGCGCCCGCCAGCGAAGAGAGCAGCAGCACGATGGGCAAGGCTTGCCAGCCCAGCCAGGCGCCCAGTGCCGCCAGCAGTTTGAAGTCGCCATAGCCCATCCCTTCCTTGCCGGTCAGCAGCTTGAAGGCCCAGTAGAGGCTCCAGAGCACCAGATAACCAGCCATGGCGCCGACCACCCCATCGGCCAGGGGCACGAAACCGCCCGCCAGATTGAACAGCAGGCCACCCCAGAGCAGGGGCAGGGTGAGCTGATCCGGCAAGAGCATCTTGTCCAGGTCGATGAAGGTCAGTGCGACCAATGTCCAGGTGAGCAACAGAGCGGCAAGGGTGCCCCAGCCGGGGGCAAGCGCGGCTGCTACCGAGACCGACAGCAGGGCGGTGAGCAGCTCGACCAGGGGATAGCGAGCCGAAATGGGGGCGTGGCAGTTGCGGCAGCGCCCCCTGAGCCATAGCCAGCTCAGCAGGGGAATGTTCTCCAGTGCCCCTATGGGGTGGTCGCAGTGGGGGCAGCGGGAGCGAGGCACCATGAGGTTGTATCGTCCGGTTGCAGGAGGAGTCTCTTCATCGTCACCGAAATAGTCGCTGTATTCGGCATGCCAGGCCCGCTCCATCATGATGGGCAGGCGATGGATCACCACGTTCAGGAAGCTGCCCACCATCAGGGAGAAAAGGAAAATCAAGGAGAGATAGAGCCAGGGCAAGCCCTGGGCCAGTTCGATCAAAGGCACCATAGATCAATCGCTTGTGTCGGGAACGGGGATGACAGATGGCCGGGGGAAATGCACCGCCCGGCCCTCTGTCGAGGGGGTCAGTGTATCACAGAGCCCAGCTTGAAGATGGGGAGGTACATGGCCACGACCATGCCGCCGACCAGCACCCCGAGCACCACCATGATGATGGGTTCGAGCAGGCTGGTGAGGCCGTCGACCATGTCGTCCACCTCCTGTTCGAAAATGGCGGCGACCTTGGAGAGCATGTCGTCGATGGCGCCGGATTCCTCACCGATCATCACCATCTGGGTCACCATGTCGGGGAAAAGATCCACGGTGCGCATGGCGACGTTGATCTGCATGCCGGCCACCACCTCGTTGCGAATGGCCATGATCGCAGTGCGATAGACATAGTTGCCGGATGCTCCGGCCGCCGAGACCAGGGCATCCACCAGCGGGATACCGGCGGAGAAGGTGGTAGAGAGGGTGCGGGCAAAACGGGCCATGGCCGCCTTGTGCAGTATGTTGCCCACCACGGGAATGGTGAGGATGAACTTGTCCGTGTTGTCCCTGACCTTCTGGGATTTTCGCCAGGCCCGCACATAGAGGAAGACGGCGAGAGCCGCGCCGCCAAAGATGGCGTACCACCACTCCTGCATAAAGCGGGAGATGGCGATGACGAACCGGGTAAAGGCGGGCAGCTCGGCACCGAAGCTCTTGAAGATATCCTCGAACTGGGGAATGACGAAGAGCAGCAGGATGGAGGTGACGACGATGGCCACCAGAATGACCATGGACGGATAGAACATGGCCTTCTTGATCTTGGATTTGAGGGCTTCGTTCTTCTCGCGGTAGATGGCGATACGGTCGTAGATGGTCTCCAGGGCACCGGATTGCTCTCCGGCCTCGACCAGGTCGCAATAGAGGTCGTCGAAGTGGCGGGGATGGCGGCGCAACGCCTCCGAGAGCGGGGTGCCCGTTTCCACATCGGCGGCGATCTGGCCGATGAGTTCGCGCACCGCCGCTTTCTCGTGGCCGCGAGCAATGATCTGAAGACTCTGCACCAGAGGCACGCCGGCGGAGAGCATGGTGGTGATCTGGCGGGAGATGACGGCGATGTCCATCGGCTTGATCTTGGCGCCGCCCTTGGAGAAGAGCCCCTGGCTCTGCTTGCTGACCCTGGTGACGTTGACGCCCTGCTTGCGCAGCTCGGCCTTGACGGTGGTGATGCTGTCGGCTTGCAGCTCGCCTGAGACCTTCTGTCCCTTGCGGTTGACGCCGTGCCAGCGGTAGGAGAAGACTTTTTTCGGTGCGTTGCGTTTTTGAGCTAATGTGGCCATCACTGCATCCTGCAATTGGGCGACGGTGGCCGGATGCTGCTGCCTGTCCGGCTCATCTTGGCTTGAAGAAGGTCATCGGGGTGATGGCAGCGGCTTCACCCGGCGAGATGACTCGGGCACTGCGAACTCAGTTGGTGGTGATCCTGTTGATTTCGGCCAGGCTGGTGACGCCAAGACGCGCTTTCTCGAGGCCGGATGTACGCAGGGTGCGCATCCCTTCCTTCTGGGCTATCGCGGCAATCTGCAGCGAGTTGGCTCCCTGCATGATGAGTTTGGCGATGTTGTCGGACATCAGCATGATCTCATAGATGCCGACCCGGCCTCTGTAGCCTCCCGAGCACTCCTTGCATCCCACGGGCTTGAACAGCCGCAAACCAGCGGCCAGTTGCTGCTGGGTGAAGCCCAGCTCCAGCAACTCGGCTTCCGGCACCACTTCCGGCGCCTTGCAGTGATCGCAGAGTTTGCGGGCAAGGCGCTGGGCCATGATGAGGGTGACCGAAGAGGCGATGTTGAAGGCCGGCACCCCCATGTTCATCATCCGGGTGAGCGTTTCTGCCGCCGAGTTGGTGTGCAGGGTGGAGAGCACCAGGTGACCGGTCTGGGCGGCCTTGATGGCGATCTCGGCGGTTTCCAGATCCCGTATCTCCCCTACCATGACGATGTCGGGATCCTGGCGCAGGAAGGAGCGCAGGGCGCTGGCGAAGGTGAGCCCCGCCTTGGGATTGATCTGCACCTGGTTGACGCCGGGCAGGTTTATCTCAACCGGATCTTCGGCGGTGGAGATATTGACCTCGCTGGTGTTGAGGATGTTGAGGCCGGTATAGAGTGAGACCGTCTTGCCTGACCCCGTCGGGCCGGTCACCAGGATCATGCCCTGAGGTTTGGAGAGGGCGTGAAGGTATTGCGTCTTCTGCCGGTCGTCAAAGCCGAGCTGATCGATATTGAGCCGGGCGGCCGAGGAGTCCAGCAACCGGATCACGATCTTTTCGCCCCACATGGTGGGCAGGGTGTTGACACGCATGTCCATGGATCTGTTGCGTGAGATCTTGAGCTTGATCCGGCCATCCTGGGGCAGGCGCCGTTCGGCAATGTCGAGCCGTGCCATCACCTTGAGGCGAGCCGCGAAGCGGTTGGCCAGGTTGACCGGCGGCGTGGCGACTTCGTGCAGTATGCCGTCTACCCGAAAGCGGATCCGGTACTTGGTCTCGTAGGGTTCGAAATGTAGGTCGGAGGCCCCGCGCTTGATGGCATCCATCATGATCTTGTGGATGTATTTGACGATGGGGGCGTCATCGTCCGCGGTGTTGACGCTCTCGTCGAGGCGGGAACTCTCGTCGGAGACCTCGAGTTCGGAGATCTCGGCCTCGTCGATATGATCCATGCCCAGGCTATCCTGCTCGCTCTCCATCAGCTTGCCGATGGCGGCGGTCAGCTTGCTCTCTTCGACCAGCAGGGCTTCCGTGTGCAGGCCAAAACTGAAGCCAAAATCCTCCAGAGCCGACACATTGGTCGGATCGGACATGGCGATATAGAGAGTATGCCCCTGGGTGTAGATGGGCAGGACATGGTGCTTTTCAATCAGCTTTTGATTGAGGTATTTCTGCGGGATCTCGGCGAGATCGAAGGCCGCCAGATCCAGTAGAGGTACCCCATATTCCAGCTCGCAGAAATCGGCGAGGGCTTTGCTGTCGAGGATGTCGTTTTCAATCAGGAAGGTGACAAAGGGCTTGCGCTGCGCCTTGGCCTGGCTCAGATAGCGCTGTGAGTCCAGCTCACTGAGGAGGGAAGAAGCGGCCAGGCTGGTTGCTAGGCCGCTATTGGGACTTGAGGTCATGCGTTAGCAGATACCGGCCGCTACACAAGAACCCACTGCACCAGATGGGTTGGCAGCCCAATTAACTTTCCCACTCTGAACTGTTGGGAGCAGAATATATGTTTCACCACTCAGTCCGTTGGTGTTGACGGCTGTTGCCGTAATCCGGTTGTTAGCTGCATCAACTGTGACTGATGCGACATTTCCATTCGCGGCTGAAATATTGGCAGGAACACCATTTGTACCTGCATCACAAGTGGATAAGGTTCCGTTAGCGGCCGCTGTGGTTTGAGCACACACTTCAATAGCTGATTTAAATGAGCCAGTTGAAGCGACAACCTCCGAGAACTTCGCTTTCTTGGTGTAGGTCTGATACGCCGGCAGGGCGATGGCGGCCAGAATGGCGACGATCGCGACCACTATCATCAATTCGATTAGCGTGAACCCTGACTGTTTTTTCATGTCAAATATCCTTTTTTCCATGTGTCCTGAGAAGTACCGGTGGAATTCTATCCACACGCAGTATCTTATCCGAGCGCTTCGGGTTGGCAACAGAGGCAGGGCCCTTGTTAACCACTTTTCTGTCATTTAGTGAAAATTATAGAAAAATCAAAGATTAAATGGTTTCCATTGACGCTGTTCAAGGTTGGGGAGGGCCCATCTTCACACTCCTTATGTCGTGGGATCCTGCATAAAGAAAAGGCGCCGATGGCGCCTTTTGCAAGTTTCGAGCCCTGTAATATTTCTGGGCCAAATGACAGGTTTGACGCGCTCAGCCCTCGGCAACGTCTTCCATAAAGCGCATCGAGAGGTCCAGCGCCCGCACGTGTTTGGTTAGGGCGCCCACCGAGATAAAGTCGACGCCGGTGGCCGCATAGTCGGCCAGCGTCTCCAATGTGACGTTACCGGAGACTTCCAGCTTGGCGCGGCCCTGATTGAGGGCTACCGCCTCTTTCATCATGGGCACGTCGAAGTTGTCCAGCATCACGATGTCAGCCCTGGCTGCCAGCGCCTGCTCCAGCTCGGCCAGGGACTCCACCTCCACTTCCACCGGCTTGCCCGGGTTGAGGCGGCGCGCTTCTGTGATGGCTTCGCTTATGCCGCCGCAGGCGAGGATGTGGTTTTCCTTGATGAGGTAGGCATCATAAAGCCCGATGCGATGATTCTTGCCGCCCCCGCAGGTGACCGCATACTTCTGGGCGCTGCGAAGGCCTGGCAGGGTCTTGCGGGTATCGAGCAGGCGGCAGTCGGTGCCCTCCAGCTCGGCCACGTAGCGGGCGGTCAGGGTGGCGACGCCGGACAGGGTTTGCACGAAGTTCAGGGCATTGCGCTCGCCGGTCAGCAGCACCCGGGCCGGGCCGTGAAGGCGAAACAGCTCCTGATTGGGGGAGAGGCGCTCGCCATCCTGAACCTTCCACTCCACTTTGACCTCGCCGCCGAGCTGGGCAAACACCTCGTCGACCCAGGGTTGACCGCAGAATACGCCGGCCTCGCGGGTGATGACCCGCGCCGTCGAGATGCGGTCGGCCGGGATCAGCTGGGCGGTGATATCGGCGCTGGCATCCGGTTGATCCAGTGTGGTGAGGGCATCGCCCAAGTCTTCGAGTAGTGCGGCGCGCACGGCGCGGCGGATGTCCTGTTGTAACATGCCTTATTCCTGCAAGGGTCTGAGAAGCAACTGCCTGTCTTTCTGACGTAATTCCAGCCGGCCCAGGGCATTCATGCCCACCAGGATCTCCTCCCCGTCGGCAGCCGGATTGATAAAGACGGACAAATCGTACAGGGTCAGCGGACCCATCGCCAGGCTTTCGATCCGGCCGGTCTGAACCTGGATCTGGCCCGCCGCCGTATTGACCAGGCTGCTACCGGTGGCGACGAGACCGAGGCGTGACGCCACCTGGCTCGGTATGGTTACCCGGGTGGCCCCCGTGTCCAGCAGCAGTTGCACCGGCTGGTCGTTGATGGCACCCTCCAGACGATAGTGACCGCTGGCATCGGCCTTGAGCAGCAGCTCCCCGTTGGCGGTCACGCTGGGTTTGGCGCTGGAATAGAAGTAGAGGGTCAGCAGACTCAGCAGCGAGAGCCAGGCCAGCAGCCAGAGACGGCGTGCCATCGGGTGCATATGGGATCCAGTGCCTTGCAGGTGATGGCTCAGCCTAACACAGCTTTACCCATGGATTCAGAGGCTTGTTTCCGGTTTCTTGCGGCGGCGAGCACAATTCATGGCGTCCCTCTCCCCATTGTGAGTCGAGCAGACGATGACACAACCCACAACCCTGTTTTCCATCGATCGAGAAGGATGGTGCGAGCAGGCCCGCAAGGTGCCTTCCCCCCATCACAATGAGAGGCTCAGCCCGGAGGATGTCTCCTTGCTGGTGATACACGGCATCAGCCTGCCCCCGGGGCAGTTTGGTGGCCCCTTTATCGACGATCTGTTTCTGGGGCGGCTCGATCCCGGTGCTCACCCCTATTTCGCCGGTATTCATCAACTGAGGGTCTCGGCCCACTGCCTGATCCGCCGCGATGGGGAACTGGTACAGTACGTGCCTTTTGGCGCCAGGGCATGGCATGCGGGAGTCTCGAGCTGGGAGGGGAGGGAGGCGTGCAACGATTTTTCCATCGGGATCGAACTGGAAGGGACCGACGAGCTTCCCTACAGCGACAAGCAATACGAGGTACTGTCGGACCTCAGCCGGGCGATTGTTCACCGTTATCCCGCCATCACGGCGGACCGTATTGTCGGCCACTGCGACATCGCGCCGGGCCGCAAGACGGATCCGGGTGACAGTTTCGAATGGCCTCGCTATCGGGAAAAGCTTCACTTTGAGTGAAAAATCTAAAAATTATTTTGTGTTTTTAGAATCAATGGCTTGCCTTGTCTGGCAAGCCATTTTTCATGCTGTTGAACAAATGTTATCGGTGAGCAAGCTCACAAATATTGGTCAGACCATTTTCTATGAGCTATATCATGATTTCGCGTTTTTACCCCCAAAGTGGCAATCGAGCTTCTTGATTCAGATCATCTTTTGGGTGGACTTTTTTCAAGCCCTCTGCTAATTTTCGCCCCAACCATAAAATTGGTAATACCAATTTAACAAAGTAGCCTCATGCCCTATATCAAGATAACTCAGCCCAAGCTGGCCGACGCCATTGTCGCCGAGCTGGAAAGCATGATTCTGGAAGGCAGCCTGCAGCCTGGCCAGAAGTTGCCGCCCGAGCGGGAACTCGCCATCCAGTTTCAGGTGTCGCGCCCTTCCTTGCGCGAAGCCATCCAGCGCCTGGAAGCGAGAGGACTCTTGTATCGTCGTCAGGGCGGTGGCACTTACGTACAAAATGCCCTGAGCAAGGGGATCGCCGACCCCCTGTTCGAACTGCTCAGCACTCACCCGGAAGCCCAGTACGACCTGCTGGAGTTTCGTCACGCGCTGGAAGGCATCTGTGCCTACTATGCGGCGCTGCGGGGCACCGAGGCTGATTTCGAACGGATTCGCCTGGCGCAAGCCGCCATCGAAGAAGCCGGTCAGCAAGGGTCGCTGGTGGTCGAATCGGCCGCCGTGACCCAGTTCTATCTGGCCGTGGCCGAGGCCTCCCACAACGTGGTGCTGCTGCACCTGTTGCGGGCCATGGGCCCCATGCTCGAGCAGAACATTTTACGCAATAACGAAATTTTGAATCGCCGTCCGGGAGTGGTCGCCAAGATCCGTCGCCATCGTGCGAGCCTGATCGAGGCTATCCTGTCGGGGGCTCCGGAGCGGGCCAGGGCTGCTTGTCATGAGCACCTGGCCTTTATCGAGGACACCTTGTTGGATATGCAGAGGGAAGACAGCCGGATCCAGCGATC
This sequence comes from Aeromonas sp. R6-1, assembly GCF_040908165.1. NCBI lineage: Bacteria > Pseudomonadati > Pseudomonadota > Gammaproteobacteria > Aeromonadales > Aeromonadaceae > Aeromonas > Aeromonas sp. R6-1. The sequence goes on along the minus strand of NZ_JBFODF010000026.1, from coordinate 219,464 downwards.
CATGCGTCGGATCCGTCAGCAGGAAAACTAATCCCACAAGGCTTTCTTAATTGTCGAATGCTTGCGCCCTTCGCCGTGCAATGCCGTGCAATCACAACAACATAGGAACCAGCCATGTCTGATATCCTGAAGAACGATGTGGACCCGATAGAAACGCTGGAGTGGCTTGCCTCTCTGGAATCCCTGCTGCGTGAAGAGGGTCCGCAACGCGCTCAGTTCATCCTTGAACAGTTGGCCGAGAAAGCCCGCGCAAGCGGTGTGGACGTGGCTGCCAAGGCAAACCGCGACTACATCAACACCATCCCGTCCAGCGACGAGCCGGCCTACCCGGGCGACCTGGAAATGGAACGCCGCATTCGCGCCATCATCCGCTGGAACGCCATGATGATCGTGCTGCGCGCCTCCAAGAAGGACCTGGACCTGGGTGGTCACATGTCTTCCTTCGCTTCTTCCGCGACCATCTATGAAGTCTGCTACAACCACTTCTTCCGTGCCCGCAACGAGAAGGACGGTGGCGATCTGGTCTACTTCCAGGGTCACATCTCCCCGGGCATCTATGCCCGTGCATTCGCCGAAGGTCGCCTGACCGAAGAGCAGCTGGACAACTTCCGTCAGGAAGTGGATGGCAAGGGTATCCCTTCCTACCCGCACCCGAAACTGATGCCGGAATTCTGGCAGTTCCCGACCGTTTCCATGGGTCTGGGCCCCATCGCCGCCATCTATCAGGCGCGTTTCCTGAAGTACCTGACCGACCGTGGCATCAAGGATTGCTCCGAGCAGACCGTTTACGCCTTCCTGGGTGACGGCGAGATGGACGAGCCGGAAGCCAAGGGTGCCCTGACCGTTGCCGTGCGTGAAAAGCTCGACAACCTGGTGTTCGTGGTCAACTGCAACCTGCAGCGTCTGGATGGTCCGGTTGTCGGCAACGGCAAGGTCATCAACGAGCTGGAAGGTCTGTTCGCCGGCGCTGGCTGGGACGTGACCAAGGTCATCTGGGGTCGCAAGTGGGATGAGCTGCTGAAGAAAGATACTTCCGGCAAGCTGATCCAGCTGATGAACGAGACCGTGGACGGTGACTACCAGACCATGAAGTCCCGTGACGGTGCCTACGTGCGCGAGCACTTCTTCAACCGTTACCCGGAAACCGCTGCGCTGGTCAAAGACATGACCGACGAGGAGATCTTCGCCCTGAACCGCGGTGGTCACGACCCCCGCAAACTGTTCGCCGCCTTCTCCAAGGCTGCACAGACCAAGGGCAAGCCGACCGTGATCCTGGCCAAGACCATCAAGGGTTATGGCATGGGCGAAGCGGCCGAAGGCAAGAACATCGCTCACCAGGTCAAGAAGATGGATCTGGGCTCCGTGCGTCACCTGCGCGATCGTTTCAACCTGCCGGTCACCGACGAGCAGCTGGAAAACCTGCCGTACCTGAAGATCGAAGAGGGTACCGAAGAGCACAAGTACCTGCACGCCCGCCGTGCCGCACTGAAGGGCTATGTACCGACCCGTCTGCGCGAGAGCACCACCAAGCTGGAAATCCCGGCGCTGGATGCCTTCGGTCCGCTGCTGGGTGAACAGGCGCGCGAAATCTCCACCACCATGGCGTTCGTGCGTTCCCTGAACGTGATGCTGAAAGACAAGTCCATCGGCAAGCGCATCGTCCCGATCCTGGCTGACGAAGCCCGTACCTTCGGTATGGAAGGCCTGTTCCGCCAGATCGGTATCTACAGCCCGCACGGTCAGCAGTACACCCCGCAAGACCGCGACATCGTCTCCTACTACAAGGAAGACAAGCAGGGTCAGGTTCTGCAAGACGGTATCAACGAGCTGGGCGCCATGTCCTCCTGGCTGGCTGCTGCGACCTCTTACAGCACCAACGACTGCCCGATGATCCCGTTCTACATCTACTACTCCATGTTCGGCTTCCAGCGGATCGGCGACATGGCGTGGGCAGCCGGTGACCAGCAAGCCCGTGGCTTCCTGCTGGGCGCGACCTCCGGTCGTACCACTCTTAACGGAGAGGGCTTGCAGCACGAAGATGGTCACAGCCACATCCTGGCCAACACCATCCCGAACTGCATCTCCTACGACCCGTCCTACGCCTATGAAGTGGCGGTGATCGTACAGGACGGCCTGCGCCGCATGTACGGTGAGAACCCGGAGAACGTGTTCTACTACATCACTACCCTGAACGAGAACTATGCCATGCCGGCCATGCCGGAAGGCGCCGAGGAAGGCATTCGCAAGGGTATCTACAAGCTGGAAACCGTGGCCGGCACCAAGGCCAAGGTACAGCTGCTGGGTTGTGGTTCCATCCTGGGTCACGTGCGCACTGCCGCCCAGATCCTGGCCAGCGAGTACGGCGTGGGTTCCGACGTGTTCAGCGTCACCTCCTTCAACGAACTGGCTCGTGACGGTCAGGACGCGGATCGCTGGAACATGCTGCACCCGACCGCCGAAGCGCGTGTGCCCTACATCGCTCAGGTACTGGGTTCCGAAGCCACCATCGCCGCGACCGACTACATGAAGTCCTTCGCCGATCAGGTGCGTGCCTTCGTTCCGACCGAGAACTACCGTGTACTGGGTACCGACGGTTACGGCCGCTCCGACAGCCGTGCCAACCTGCGTCGTCACTTCGAAGTGAACGAGTTCTACGTAGTGGTTGCAGCCCTGACCGAACTGGCCAAGCGCGGCGAGGTAGACAAGCAGGTTGTGGCCGAGGCCATCGCCAAGTACGGCATCGATGCCGACAAGGTCAACCCGCTGTACGCGTAAGAGGATTGAGTGTCGCGCCGGGTATCCGGCGCGACCTTGCCTGGGTTTAAACGGATAACGCGGGATGCGCGTGGTGATGCTCAGGCTGCCACGCGGATGCACGCAAGAGGATAAAGCGCAATGTCCAAACAGATTATGGTGCCGGATATCGGTGCTGATGAAGTTGAAGTCACCGAGATCATGGTGGCCGTGGGTGACAAGGTCGAACTGGACCAGTCCCTGATCGCCGTGGAAGGTGACAAGGCCTCCATGGAAGTCCCGGCACCCGCCGCCGGTATCGTCAAAGAGATCCTGATCAAGGTGGGCGACAAGGTTGCCACCGGTTCCCAGATCATGGTCTTCGAAGCCGAGGGTGCTGCCGCACCGGCTCCGGTCCAGGCTGCTGCCGCGCCGGCTGCCGCTCCTGCTGCTGCCGCTCGCCAGGACGTCAACGTGCCGGACATCGGTGGTGACGAAGTCGAAGTGACTGAGATCATGGTTGCCGTGGGCGACATGGTTGAAGCCGACCAGTCCATCATCGCCGTGGAAGGTGACAAGGCCTCCATGGAAGTACCGGCACCGTTCGCCGGCCGCGTGGTCGAGATCAAGGTCGCCGCCGGCGCCAAGGTTTCTACCGGCTCCCTGGTGATGGTCTTCGAAGTGGCGGGCGCTGCCCCGGCCGCTGTTGCCGCGCCGGCTCCTGCTGCTGCCCCCGTGGCTGCCGCTGCTCCGGTTGCCGCCGGTGCCAAGGACGTCAACGTGCCGGACATCGGCGGTGACGAAGTGGAAGTGACCGAAATCATGGTCGCCGTGGGTGACAAGGTTGAAGCCGACCAGTCCCTGATCACCGTGGAGGGCGACAAGGCCTCCATGGAAGTGCCTGCGCCGTTCGCCGGTGTGGTCAAGGAGATCAAGGTGAAGGCGGGTGACAAGGTCTCCACCGGTTCCCTGATCATGGTATTCGAAGTGGCGGGGGCCGCTCCGGCTGCCGTGGCTGCTCCGGCTCCTGCCGCAGCGCCCGTTGCTGCCGCTCCGGCTGCCGCCGCTCCTGCACCGGTTGCCCAGGCTGCTGCCGCCTCCGATTTCGTCGCCAACGACGCCTACGTTCACGCCTCCCCGGCAGTACGCCGTCTGGCGCGCGAGTTCGGTGTCAACCTGGCCAAGGTGAAAGCCTCCGGTCGCAAGGGTCGCATCGTCAAAGAAGACGTGCAGGCTTACGTGAAGGATGCGGTCAAGCGCGCCGAGTCCGCTCCGGCTGCCGGCACCGGCACTGGCAACGGCATGAGCGTCGTGGCCTGGCCGAAGGTTGATTTCAGCAAGTTCGGCCCGGTCGAAGAGCTGGAACTGACCCGTATCCAGAAGATCTCCGGTCCTGCCCTGCACCGCAACTGGGCCATGATCCCCCACGTCACCCAGTTCGACGAAGCCGATACCACGGATCTGGAAGCGTTCCGCAAAGAGCAGAACATCCTGGCCGAGAAGCAGAAGCTGGACGTGAAGATCACCCCGCTGGTGTTCATCCTGAAGGCGGCCGCCAAGGCCCTGGAAGCCCATCCGCGCTTCTGCAGCGCCCTGTCCGAAGACGGCAGCAAGCTGATCATGAAGAAGTACATCCACATCGGTGTGGCGGTGGATACCCCCAACGGCCTGGTGGTTCCGGTGGTTCGCGACGTCAACAAGAAGGGCATCCACGAGTTGTCCCGCGATCTGGCCGAGATCTCCAAGAAGGCCCGTGCCGGCAAGCTGACCGCTGCCGACATGCAGGGCGGTTGCTTCACCATCTCCAGCCTGGGTGGCATCGGCGGTACCAGCTTTACCCCGATCGTCAACGCGCCGGAAGTGGCCATCCTGGGCGTCTCCAAGTCCGAGATGAAGCCGAAGTGGAACGGTAAAGAGTTCGTGCCGCGCCTGATGCTGCCGCTGGCTCTGAGCTACGACCACCGCGTCATCGATGGCGCCGACGGTGCCCGCTTCATCACCACCCTGAGTGGTGTGTTGTCCGACATTCGTCGACTGGTCCTGTAAGTGAGAGGGCGGGCCCAGAGCCCGCCCTTTTTGCTTCTCATTTCGTTAACAGGATTGTAAACTTGCCCCGTTTTTTTCACGGCTGCAGCGGCCTTGTTTGGCATAAGACTGTGCTGTCCGGGGATATAAGAACGACAAAGAGGTCATGATGAGTAAAGAAATCAAAACCCAGGTCGTAGTACTGGGTGCTGGCCCTGCCGGTTATTCCGCTGCCTTCCGTGCGGCTGACTTGGGTCTGGATACCATTATCGTCGAGCGTTACTCCACCCTGGGTGGCGTCTGCCTGAACGTGGGTTGCATCCCGTCCAAGGCACTGCTGCACGTCGCCAAAGTCATTGAAGAAGCCAAGGCGCTGGCCGAGCACGGCATCGTCTTCGGTGCCCCGCAGACCGACATCGACAAGGTGCGTCTGTGGAAAGAGAAGGTCATCAACCAGCTGACCGGCGGTCTGGCTGGCATGGCCAAGATGCGTAAAGTCCAGGTTGTTAACGGTTTCGGCAAGTTCACCGGTCCGAACACCCTGGAAGTGGAAGGTGCCGACGGCAAGACCACCGTCACCTTCGACAACGCCATCATCGCCGCCGGTTCCCGTCCGGTGAAGCTGCCGTTCATCCCCCATGACGACCCCCGCGTATGGGACTCTACCGATGCGCTGGAGCTGACGACCGTTCCTGGCAAGCTGCTGGTCATCGGTGGCGGCATCATCGGTCTGGAGATGGGTACCGTGTACTCCTCCCTGGGTTCCGAGATCGACGTGGTGGAGTTTGCCGACCAGCTGGTACCGGCTGCCGACAAAGACATCGTCAAGATCTACACCAAGCGCGTTGCCAAGAAATTCAACATCATGCTGGAGACCAAGGTCACCGCCGTTGAAGCCCGTGAAGACGGCCTGTACGTCTCCTACGAAGGCAAGCACGCCCCGGCCGAGCCGGTTCGCTACGACAACGTGCTGGTTGCCGTAGGCCGTGTGCCGAACGGCAAGATGCTGGATGCCGAGAAGGCTGGTGTTGCCGTCAACGAGCGCGGTTTCATCGAAGTCGACAAGCAGCTGCGTACCAACGTGGCCCACATCCACGCCATCGGCGACATCGTCGGTCAGCCCATGCTGGCCCACAAGGGTGTACACGAAGGCCACGTGGCGGCCGAAGTCATCGCCGGCAAGAAGCACTACTTCGACCCGAAAGTGATCCCGTCCATCGCCTATACCGAGCCTGAGATGGCCTGGGTGGGTCTGACCGAGAAGGAAGCCAAGCAACAGGGTCTGAACTTCGAAGTCGCCACCTTCCCGTGGGCTGCTTCCGGTCGCGCCATCGCGTCCGACTGCTCCGACGGCATGACCAAGCTGATCTTCGACAAGGAGAGCGGCCGCGTCATCGGTGGTGCCATCGTGGGCACCAACGGCGGTGAACTGCTGGGTGAGATCGGTCTGGCCATCGAGATGGGTGCCGACGCCGAAGACATCGCGCTGACCATCCACGCTCACCCGACTCTGCACGAGTCCGTGGGTCTGGCTGCCGAAGTGTTCGAAGGCTCCATCACCGACCTGCCGAACGCCAAGGCCAAGAAGAAAAAATAATCTTCTGCCCGTTTCATAAGAAAAGCCGCTCCATGGAGCGGCTTTTTGTTGTCTGTCTTTCGGCACCCTGCGGTCAGCAGCGCCCCTTCTTGGCCTGTCCCGGTGGGCAGAAGGTACCGTCGCCTCCGCGATCCCCATCACTGACCCGGATCCGGGTATCGTCCACGCTCACATCGGCCCCGTGCACCCGCACGGGCCCGCTGCTGCAGGCACTGAGCAGCCCCCCCGCACGATCATCACGACCAGCTTGCCCATCATACCTCCTCGCGTTTTCCTGATTATGAGGCATGTGGCAGGGCGGTGGGAGACGACGTATCCCCCGTGCGTCACGGCTTGCCGTGGTCATGAAGAAGGGCGCCGAAGCGCCCTGGTGCGGGTCAGGAAGAGGTGCCGGACGCTCAGAGGCGGAAGTTGCCGACCAGTTTGTCGAGCTCGCCGGAGAGGTGCTGCAGGTTGCGGCTCGATTCGGTCAGGTGATGGGCGATATCGGCGGTCTCCATGGTGAGCTGGTTGATGTCCTCCACGTTGCGGTTGAGCTCCCCCACCACGCTCGACTGCTCTTCGGTGGCGGTGGCGACCTGGATGTTCATGTCGCTGATCTGGGTGATGTGTCCGGTGATCTGGTCGAGGGCGCCGTTGGCCTCGTCGGCCTGGGTCACCACCCGCAGGCTCTGGTTGCGGCCCTGGGCCATGGCGCTGACGGCGCGGGCGCTCTGCTCCTGGAGGCTATTGATCATGCCCTGGATCTCGGCGGTGGAGGCGGCGGAGCGGCTGGCGAGGTTGCGCACCTCGTCAGCCACCACGGCGAAGCCACGGCCCTGCTCGCCGGCGCGGGCGGCCTCGATGGCGGCGTTGAGGGCCAGCAGGTTGGTCTGCTCCGAGATGCTGCGGATGGTGTCGAGGATGCTGCCGATGGAGTCGGTCTGGCTCGCCAGGGACTCGATGACCCCGGCCACCTGTTCGATTTCACCGGAGAGGCCGACGATGCCGTGACGAGCCTGGGCGACGACCTGGGCCCCCGCATCGGCCTGCTCGTTGGCCTGCTTGGCGACGTCGGCGGCGAGAGACGCATTGCCGGCGATCTCGGTGACGGTGGCCCCCATCTCGTGGATGGCGGTGGCGACCTGGACGGTGCGATCCCGCTGGGCGGTGCAGTTGTGCTGGGTGAGCTGGGCCTTGGCGGCCACCTCGCTGGCGGTGGCGGCCACCTGGCGGGAGTTGCTCGCCACCTGCACGATGGCCCCGTGGATCCGGGTCACGAACTGGTTGAAGCTGTGGGCAATCTCGGCCAGCTCGTCCTTGCCGGTGAGACTGGCGCGGCTGTCGAGGGCGAGGTGGCGGGCCACTTCGCCAATATGGGATTGCAGGAAGGAGACCCGGCGGCGCAGCCCGATGAGGATGAGGGTCGAGACGAGCAGCGAGATGGCGATGGCGATGACGATGATGGCGATCATCTGGGTACGACCGCTGTCATAGCTGTTTTCGCTCAGGTCGTTGCGATGCTGGGCCTGACCTATCAACCCGTCGAGCAGCTCATTGGCGCCCTTGCGCATGACCCCGTAGCTCTGGCTGTAGCGATCCCGGTAGATGGCGCGAGCCTCGTCCATCTTGTTGTCAGAGAGCGCCTGCAACATGGGGGTCAGCTCCTCCCGCTCCACCCGGGTAAATTGATCGAGCAGGGTCTGGGCCCTGGCCCGGGCGTCCGGATCGACCTGGGCCTTGACGGCCTGCTCCATGGCTTGGCGCATCTCGGGAATGTCTTCCTCGCGCGTCTCCTTGACCCGGGTCAGCACCCCCTTTTCGTCGCGCAGGGAGGTGTCTTGCAACAGCATCATGTCGATGCCGACGCGCATGCGCGGGATGCGGGAGGCCACTTCCGCCATGGCCCGCATGGGGGTGGCGGTATTCTGGAACAGCTCTTCGGCCTGCTGCCTGATGTTGTCCATGCTGCGCAGACTGGCGGCGCCAACCAGCAGCAGGGCGAGACAGGGCACGGTGACGGCCAGGATCAGTTGGGTTTTGATGGTGAGGTTGCCTGCCAGCATGTTGACTCCTTGGTGTGTTGCTGTGTCGCTACTGTAGCGGCTTGTCATGACGGTTCGCCGTCATGGGGGTCGGTATTCCCTGTCGACCCGGTGAAAAAAGGGCGCCGCAGCGCCCTTTCATCTTATAACCGGAAGTTGCCGACCAGCTTGTCGAGCTCGCCGGAGAGCTGTTGCAGGCTGCGGCTGGACTCGGTCAACTGGTGGGCGATGTCGGCGGTCTCCATGGTGAGCTGGTTGATGTCCTCCACGTTGCGGTTGAGTTCGCCCACCACGCTGGACTGCTCTTCGGTGGCGGTGGCGACCTGGATGTTCATGTCGCTGATCTGGGTGATGTGCCCGGTGATCTGGTCGAGGGCGCCGTTGGCCTCGTCGGCCTGGGTCACCACCCGCAGGCTCTGGTTGCGCCCCTGGGCCATGGCGCTGACGGCGCGGGCGCTCTGCTCCTGGAGGCTGTTGATCATGCCCTGGATCTCGGCGGTGGAGGCGGCGGAGCGGCTGGCGAGGTTGCGCACCTCGTCGGCCACCACGGCGAAGCCACGGCCCTGCTCGCCGGCACGGGCGGCCTCGATGGCGGCGTTGAGGGCCAGCAGGTTGGTCTGCTCCGAGATGCTGCGGATAGTGTCGAGGATGCTGCCGATGGAGTCGGTCTGGCTCGCCAGGGACTCGATGACCCCGGCGACCTGCTCGATTTCACCGGAGAGGCCGACGATGCCGTGGCGGGCCTGGGCGACGACCTGGGCCCCCGCATCGGCCTGCTCGTTGGCCTGCTTGGCGACGTCGGCGGCGAGAGACGCATTGCCGGCGATCTCGCTGACGGTGGCTCCCATCTCGTGGATGGCGGTGGCGACCTGGACGGTGCGATCCCGCTGGGCGGTGCAGTTGTGCTGGGTGAGCTGGGCCTTGGCGGCCACCTCGTTGGCGGTGGCGGCGAGCTGGCGGGAGTTGCTCGCCACCTGTTCGATGGAGCCGTGGATCTTGGCGACAAAGTTGTTGAAGCCGGTCGCCACCTGGGCCAGTTCGTCACGGCCATCGACCTTGAGGCGATGGGTGAGGTCGCCATCACCGCTGCCGAGTTCGCGGAACAGGCGGGCCAGTTCGTTGAGGGGGCGGCTCACGGAGCCGGCCAGGAGGACGCCGAGCAGCCCCATGCCGACGGCGATAGCCAGGCTGACCAGCACCATGTGCAGGCGTGCTCTGTCCAGTTCGGCATAAATCTCGGCCTCCGGCACCTGGGCCACCAGGTACCAGTCGAGCAGGGGGATGTAGCTGCTGGCCAGGATCACGGGCTGGCCGTCGACCTCGGCACGGGTGGCGGCAAAGGGCTGCTTGTTGAGCAGGTTGGTGCTGCTGCCGCTGGCCAGCTGGGTCAGGTTGTCCCGATCGATGCGGGCGGCGTCGGGGTGCAGCTTCACCTTGCCGCTGCCATCTGTCATGAAGACGAAGCCGCTGTCGCCGATGCGGAAGTTGGCGAGCATGCTGACCATGCTGTCGAGGGATTTGGCGAGGCCGGCGAGGCCGCGTCCGTCGAGCTGCTGGAAGTTGACGAACAGTTTTACCTCGCCATTGCTCTCCCGAAAGATGCTGAGCATCAGATCCTGGCGGCTCTTGGTGTAGTCATAGAACCAGTTGTCCTGCTCGTGGTTCAGGATGCGCAGAAAACCGTCCTGGTTGTAGTAGGCGGCACTCTGGCGATCGGCGAAGGAGGCGGTGACCAGGCCATACTGGCTCGTCATGTCCTTGAGCTGGTTGATGAGGATGGACTCCTGCTCCTTGGGCATGCCGCGCTCGACCCAGTCCAGCACGAAGCGGTCGTTGGCAAGCTGTCTGGCGGCATTGGCGACCGAGGTGAGATCCTTTTCGATCTCCTTGCCGATGCGCTGGGTCAGGTTGGGCAGCTCCTGCTCGAACATGCGGTTCTCGATCAGTTGCTGGGCAGAACGCTGGCTGAAATAGCCCACCAGCAGGCAGGAGAGGGCCACGGCGAGGATGACGGTGGCCAGAATTTTCTGTTTCAGTGTCAGGCTTGCGAACATAAGGGTGACTCGGAAGTGTGAACCAGGGTTGAACTCATAATAGCGGCTGATTTGGCGCGCTCTTGAGGCGGCGGGGGCGTTTATTGTCGATTAACGTTTGCGCTCACACCCGGATTGGACTGGATTGGCGCCCGATTTTGCCAAGACATCGTCGCAAGCGGGGCGACCCCTCGCCAGCACCCCGGCTTGCGGTTAAAGTGCTTGCACTTATAGTAGGCTGCACCTGACTGGCGGCCTGCCCGCTCGACCCGCACCGGATTTATGGACTCTCATATGCACATCTTTCATCGGGGATGGACCCACCTGCTCGTGCTCCTGCTGGCGACCCTGCCGTTCATGGCGGCGGCCGGAGCCAATGATCCCGCGCCTTCGGCCAAAAACCCGGGGGCAACCAAGATGGATCGTCCGAAGATTGCCCTGGTACTGAGCGGCGGCGGGGCCAAGGGGTCGGCCCATATCGGGGTGCTCAAGGTGCTGGAGGCAAAGCACATCCCGGTGGACATCATCGTCGGGACCAGCATGGGCTCCTATGTGGCGGGCATGTATGCCATGGGGCTCAGCGCCGAGGAGGTGGAGCGCACGACGCTGGCCATCGACTGGAACAAGGGCTATCAGGACAAGGTGGGGCGGGACGAGCTCTCCCTGCGCAAGAAGCAGCAGACCGAGAAGTACCAGCTGCGCACCGACATCGGGGTCAACGGTGACCAGACCCAGCTGCCGGACGGCTTCTTCCAGGGGCAGTCCATGGCCAGCCTGCTGCGCCACGCCACCTCCAACCTGCCGGCGCAAAAGAGCTTCGACAACCTGCCTATCCCCTATCGCGCGGTGGCGACCGACATGGAGACGGTGACCCCCTTCGTGCTGGATCACGGCAGCCTCGCCAAGGCGATGCAGGCCTCCATGTCCATTCCCGGTGCCCTCAAGCCGGTGGACTGGGACGGCCGCATCCTGGCCGACGGCGGCACGGTCAACAACATGCCGGTAGACGTGGCCAAGGCCATGGGGGCCGACGTGGTGATCGCGGTGGACATCAGCGCCAAGCTGCGTACCCGGGAGTCCCTCAAGTCGGGATTGGCCATGATCGATCAGCTCACTACCTACATGACCCAGGTGGGGACCGAAAAGCAGAAGGCGCTGCTCGGCCCCAGGGACATCCTGCTGACCCCCGAGTTCGGCAACATGGGGATCGCCGACTTCGCCCTGATGCCGGAGGGGATCAAGATCGGGGAGGCGGTCGCCAACAGTGCAGCGGCCCGGCTCGATGCGCTCTCTCTCTCGCCCGCCGCCTACGCCGACTATCGCAACGGCAAGCTGAGCCGGCGCGCCGAGCGCAGCGGCCAGCCCGCCTACTACATCGACAAGGTGGAGATCATCAACAAGTCGCGCCTCTCCGACGACACGGTGCGGGCCATGCTGAACGTGCGTCCGGACAAGGTGCAGACCTACGAGAGCCTGGAGGCGGGGATCCGTCGCCTCTACGCCCTGGAGTCGTTCGATCGCATCACCTACGAGGTGGAGGAGCGGGACGGGGAGAACGTGCTGGTGGTGGACGCCAGCGAGAAGAACTGGGGGCCGGGTTATCTCAACTTCCAGCTCGGTTTCTCCGATGACTTCGAGAGCAGCTCCAACTACAACGTCGGCATGTCCTACACCCTGACCAACGTCAACGACTGGGGAGGCGAGTGGCTGACCGAGGCGTCCCTCGGGACCGCCAAGCACCTCAAGACCGACTTCTACACCCCGCTGGAGCCCTCCCAGACCTACTTCGGCGAGACGAGCCTGGCCTACGACAAGACCCAGCGACGCGTCTTCTTCCCGGAAGAGAGCAGGTCGTCGTCCGGGGTCAGCTATCTGGACTCCGAGTACAGCTTCACCAGCGTGGATCTCGCCGTCGGCTGGAATCGCCAGCCCTGGAGCCGCTTCTCCCTTGGACTGGAGGGCAAGATCGGCAGCGTGGAGATCCAGAACCTCACCAACGCGGATGCCGATGCCTCCGCCTGGGGACCCTACATCCGCTTCGAGCACGACACCCTCGACAGCCGCTACTTCCCCTATCAGGGGGTCTACTGGGACATCAAGGGGGGCTACTCCTACGTCGATCTCGATCCCTCGGACGGCCCCTCCGAGCAGGCCGAGGGGGTGAATTACCGGCTGGTGATGATCAAGCCCTGGTCCTGGGACAGGCACAGCCTCAACCTGATGCTGGAAGGGGGCGGCTCAAGCTCCCAGGAGACGGTACCGCTGTTCGTGCAGGATCTGGGGGGGCTGTTCCGCATGTCCGGCTTCCAGCATTACCAGTTGAGCGGTCGCTACAGCCTGTTTGGCGGATTGCGCTACATCTACCGGGTGGCGGACAACGACTTCGGTGCCTTCAAGGCGCCCCTGTTCCTCGGGGGCTCCCTCGAGCAAGGGGGGGTCTGGGACAAGGGAGAGGACATCAGCATCGAATCCTCCTATACCTCGGGTTCCCTCTATATGGGGGTGGAGAGTTTCCTCGGTCCCATCTTCCTCGGCTATGGCGTGGCGGAGGGGGGACACGACATGTTCTATCTGCAATTGGGCACTACGTTCCAATAAGGGCGAAATGCTGCCTTTTTGTTAACTCACCTTGGGCGGGCGGCTTGTCACTCTAAAAAAACCTAATGGGTTTATATGGTTATGCTGGTTTGATGAATAACTGCACAGGGTTTGGATTTTAATTAGTCGTTAAAACTTATATAGTGGGGGGCACCCTACGGGTGTCCCGCAAGGACGATCGCCGCGAGCTTGGGCGAACCCCAAAAAAAAGACCAAAGAGGAATTAGTCGTGCTTGAAACATACCGTAAACACGTCGCAGAACGTGCCGCCGAAGGCGTGGTCGCCAAACCTCTGGACGCAGAGCAGGTTGCCGCCCTGGTTGAGCTGATCAAGAATCCGCCCGCCGGCGAACAGGACTTTCTGAAAGAACTGTTGTCCTCCCGCATTCCCCCGGGTGTTGATGAAGCGGCCTATGTGAAAGCCGGCTTCCTCACCGCCGTCGCCAAGGGCGAGGCCCATTCCCCCATCCTGACTGCCGCCGAAGCCGTCGAGCTGCTCGGTACCATGCAGGGTGGTTACAACATCCAGCCGCTGATCGACCTGCTGGACGATGCGACCCTGGCTCCTCTTGCCGCCAAGGGTCTCTCCCACACCCTGCTGATGTTCGACTCCTTCCACGACGTGGAAGAGAAGGCCAAGGCGGGCAATGCCCACGCCAAGCAGGTGCTGCAATCCTGGGCCGACGCCGAGTGGTTCCTGAACCGCCCGGCCCTGGCCGAGAAGATCACCGTCACCGTGTTCAAGGTGACCGGCGAAACCAACACCGACGATCTGTCGCCGGCGCCGGACGCCTGGTCTCGCCCGGACATTCCGCTGCACGCCCTGGCGATGCTGAAGAACGCCCGTCCCGGCATCACCCCGGACAAGGATGGCGTCATCGGCCCCATCAAGACCATCGATGCCCTGAAAGAGAAAGGTTTCCCGCTGGCCTACGTGGGTGACGTGGTCGGTACCGGCTCTTCCCGTAAATCCGCCACCAACTCCGTGCTCTGGTTCATGGGCGACGACATTCCGTTCGTGCCGAACAAGCGTGCCGGCGGCGTCTGCCTCGGCGGCAAGATTGCCCCCATCTTCTTCAACACCATGGAAGATGCCGGCGCCCTGCCCATCGAAGTGGACGTCTCCAAACTGGAGATGGGCGATGTCATCGACATCTTCCCCTATGAGGGCAAGATCACCCGCCACGGCACCGACGAGGTGCTGGCCCGGTTCGAACTGAAGACCGAGGTGCTGATCGACGAAGTGCGCGCCGGTGGCCGCATTCCGCTGATCATCGGCCGCGGCCTGACCGACAAGGCCCGCGAAGCGCTGGGTCTGCCGTTCTCCACCGTGTTCCGTCGTCCGCAGCCTGTCGCCGACACCGGCAAAGGCTTCACCCTGGCCCAGAAGATGGTGGGCAAGGCGTGCGGCGTGAAGGGCATTCGCCCGGGCACCTACTGCGAACCCAAGATGACCACGGTCGGCTCCCAGGACACCACGGGCCCCATGACACGCGACGAGCTGAAAGACCTGGCCTGCCTCGGCTTCTCCGCCGATCTGACCATGCAGTCCTTCTGCCACACCGCCGCTTATCCCAAGCCCATCGACGTGCAGACCCACCACACCCTGCCTGACTTCATCATGAACCGCGGCGGTGTCTCTCTGCGTCCGGGTGACGGCGTCATCCACTCCTGGCTGAACCGCATGCTGCTGCCGGATACCGTGGGTACAGGTGGTGACTCCCACACCCGTTTCCCCATCGGCATCTCCTTCCCGGCGGGCTCCGGCCTCGTGGCCTTCGCCGCCGCCACCGGCGTGATGCCGCTGGACATGCCGGAATCCGTGCTGGTGCGCTTCAAGGGCGAGCTGCAGCCGGGCATCACCTTGCGTGACCTGGTCCATGCCATCCCCTACGCCGCCATCCAGAAAGGGCTGCTGACCGTCGAGAAAGCGGGCAAGAAGAACATCTTCTCCGGCCGCATCCTCGAGATCGAAGGTCTGCCGACCCTGAAGGTGGAACAGGCGTTCGAGCTGGCGGACGCCAGCGCCGAGCGTTCCGCCGCCGGTTGCACCATCAAGCTGGATAAAGAGCCGATCATCGAGTATCTGAAGTCCAACATCGTGATGCTGAAGTGGATGCTCTCCGAAGGCTACGGCGACGTGCGCACCATCACCCGCCGTATCAAGGGGATGGAAGAGTGGCTGGCCAACCCGGTGCTGATGGAAGCGGACAAGGATGCCGAGTACGCCGAAATCATCGAGATCGATCTGGCCACCATCAAGGAGCCGATCCTGTGCGCGCCGAACGATCCGGACGATGCCCGTCTGCTGAGCGACGTGGCGGGCGACAAGATTGACGAGGTGTTCATCGGTTCCTGCATGACCAACATCGGTCACTTCCGTGCCGCCGGCAAACTGCTCGAGAAGTATCAGGGCGAGCTGCCGACCCGCATGTGGATCGCCCCGCCCACCAAGATGGACAAGGATCAGCTGACCGAAGAGGGCTACTACGGCATCTTTGGTCGCGTCGGTGCCCGCATCGAGATCCCGGGTTGTTCCCTCTGCATGGGCAACCAGGCGCGGGTAGCGGAAGGGGCCTCCGTGGTCTCCACCTCCACCCGCAACTTCCCGAACCGTCTGGGCAAGGGGGCCAACGTCTATCTGGCCTCTGCGGAGCTGGCTGCGGTTGCCGCCATCATCGGCAAGATCCCGACCGTGGAAGAGTATCTGCAGTATGCCAAGGCGCTGGACGCCACTGCGGCCGACACCTACCGCTACCTGAACTTCAACGAGATCGCCTCCTACACCAAGAAGGCCGATGCGGTGATCCTGCAGCAAGCGGTCTGAGACTCGCCGGTCTGACCACTGAAAATAACAATGCCGCGTCTCGACGCGGCATTTTCCATTTCAGGGGGCTGCGCGATAATGACCCGCCATGCCCAGCAACGGCGTCGTCGATTTGCCTGGTACGCGCGTTGCGCTTTCGTTGTCTGGCCATGATGGCCCCACCGTTTCCTGGTGGGCACTTTTATACCGCGGTACCTGCGAAGCGGGCCCGCGCATTGCGGCGTGGTTGCTATGTTTCTGTTCCGGATTGATCTGGCCCGCATGAAGTGGCGCCTTGGATGTGCCCTACTGGTGTTGGCCCTGCCCCTGGTGGTGGGAGGGTGGATGGTGCACGACAGCTACGAGCAGGAGCTGAAAAACGATGCCAGTGCGTCAGCCAGCAAGGCCAGAACCTTGCTGGAGCGCATGCTGGATCAGGCCGAGCGGGCCAACCTCGAGGTATTGCCGCTGGCCGGTCGACCTTGCAGCGACAACCTGTTGCTGCTGCGCAAGCGGGTGGCGCTGGAGCCTTTCCTGCGCTCCATCAATCTGGTGCGACAGGGGATCATCAACTGCACCTCGCTGTTCGGGCCTGCCAGGGAAGTGGATGACGGCTCCCGCTACACGGATCGCAAGTTGCTGCTGATGAGCGGCAACCTGGTGCGCAAGAATCACCCCTTGCTGGTGGTGCGTCAGGAGCGGGGGCGTGATGCGGCACTGAGCGCCATTGACAGCAGTCAGCTC
Source organism: Aeromonas sp. R6-1 (assembly GCF_040908165.1). NCBI lineage: Bacteria > Pseudomonadati > Pseudomonadota > Gammaproteobacteria > Aeromonadales > Aeromonadaceae > Aeromonas > Aeromonas sp. R6-1. Next base: position 202,904 of record NZ_JBFODF010000026.1, on the reverse strand, counting down.
AGTTTCATGCTTACCCTGAGCAGCGATCCCAGCGAGCTGTTCTTGCAGGTGGGGTCCGCCTGGCTCGATGAGTCCGGCCACTTCCAAAGCGATCCGCCGAAACTGCACAGCAAGTTTGCCCTGATACTCGCCTCCCAGCGTTACCCCTTCACCATCCACGCCGGTTATGCCATGCCGATCTACTGGCGTGCCCTGTGGGAGGCTCGCCATCTGCAACTGATCTGGCTGGGAGCCAGTTCGCTGGTGGTCTCACTGCTGGTGTGGTGGCTGCTTGGGCGGCCGGGGGCCCTGACGGACGAGCTGAGGCGCGGGCTGCGAGCCAGGGAATTTGTCCCCTATCTGCAACCGCTGATCGCCAGCAAGGGCGGCAAGATGGTGGGAGCAGAGGTACTGATGCGCTGGCAACATGCCACCGAGGGGCTGATCCGCCCCGATCTCTTCATCCCCCAGGCGGAAGAGTCTGGCCTGATCGTGCCCATGACGGTCAACCTGATGAAGACGGTGGCCAAGACACTCCACCCGGTACAGGAGCAGCTGCCCGAGGCATTTCACATCAGCTTCAACATCAGTGCCATCCACTGCCGGGACCTCTCCCTGGTGGCGGAGTGCCGCGACTTCCTCGGCCATTTCGTGCCGGGACGGGTGGTGCTGGTGCTGGAGCTCACGGAGCGGGAGCTGCTGGTGACCAGCCCGCAGACCCTCTCCCTGTTTCGCCAGCTCGACGAGATGGGGGTGCAGCTCGCCATCGATGACTTTGGCACCGGCCACTCCAGCCTCATCTATCTGCAGCAATTCCACGTGGACTATCTCAAGATCGACCGCTCCTTCATCGGCCGTATCGGGACGGAGTCCCTCTCCGAGCACATCGTGGACAACGTCATCGACCTTGGGGGACGGCTGGGGTTGTCCCTGGTGGCCGAAGGGGTGGAGACGGAGCAGCAGGCCGCCTATCTGAGAGGCAAGGGGGTCCAGTATCTGCAGGGATACCTGTTTGCCCGCCCCATGCCGATACGCCAGTTCTGCCGGGAGTTGACGGCGGGAGAGATACAGGTCGCCGCCGGGCGCACCGCCCAGGGCTAGGCCGGGCCCACCAGGCTGTGCAGCCAGTTCACCAGGATGTCGTGGGGGCTGCCGGGTTCGGGAGGGGCGGGGGCGAGCAGGTGATAGCCGGTGCCGTCGGGGACGAAGCCGAGCGGTGCCACCAGCAGGCCGGCCTCGATATCGTCGCACACCTGGCGGTAGGGGCCGATGGCGACTCCCAGCCCGGCGACTGCCGCCTGCAGGCTGAAATAGAAGTGCTCGAAGGTCTGACCCGGCACCTCCTCGTCGGCGGGCATGCCTGCGTGCTGCTGCCACTCCAGCCAGGCGCCCGGACGGGTCTTGGTGTGCAGACGGGGTGCCGTTGGCCTGAGGGCCTGCACATCCCCCCTGGGTTCAAAGAAGTGCGCCACCTTGCCCGGCGGGCAGACAGGGCCGGTCCGCTCTTCGAACAACAACTGGTTGTAGAGCTCGGCAGGCCAGTGAAAGTCGTTGCGCCGGATGGCGAGATCGATGCCGCTGCCAAAGCTGAGGGCGCCGCCGCCCGCCATCAGGTGTACGTCCAGCTCCGGGTGCAGGGCCTGGAAGGCGGGCCAGCGCGGGATCAGCCAGCGCATCAGGAGGGTGGGTTCGCAGGAGAGCACCAGTGATTGGGGGCGGCTCTGCTGGCGCAGGGCCTGCGCCGTCTGGCGGATGCTGCCCAACCCCTCCCTGACCGCCTGATAGAACCGTTCACCCGCGTCGGTCAGAAAGACCCGGCGCTGGCGCCGCTCGAACAGCATGACCCCCAGATCCTCCTCGAGCAGTCGTACCGCCCGGCTGATGGCGCCATGGGTGAGATGCAGTTCATCGGCGGCGCGGCCGAAATGCTCGGTGCGGGCAGCCACCTCGAAACAGCGCAGGGCGGTAAGGGAGGGAAGCGAGAGGGATTTTTGTGAGTTTTTTTCACCATTCATGTCAGAAATCATCGTTCGTTATTGGTGTTATTGGCAAATAAAATAGCCGATATCCCCTCTAATCAGGACTCTTTTCATGACCGAACTGTTAGCCGTTGTCGCCATTACCCTCTTTGCCGTCATCAGCCCCGGGCCCGACTTTGCCATGGTGTCGCGCAACAGCCTGCTGCTCTCGCGCCGCACCGGCGTGCTGACGGCGATCGGCATCGCGGCCGGGGTCTGCGTGCACGTGGCCTACACCCTGCTGGGGGTGGGCCTGCTGATCCAGCAATCCCTCTGGCTGTTCAACCTCATCAAGCTGGCGGGGGCCGCCTATCTCATCTTCCTCGGCATCAAGATGCTGCGGGCCAAACCGGCTGCCGATGAAGAGAGCATCTGTCAGCCTGCCCTCTCCAGCCTGGGGGCGCTGCGCACCGGATTTTTGACCAATGTGCTCAATCCCAAGACCACCATCTTCATCGTCAGCCTCTTCATGCAGGTGGTGCAGCCGCAGACGCCGCTGGCGGTCCAGATCGGCTATGGCGCCTTCATCGCGCTGGCGCACGCCCTCTGGTTTGGTGCGGTGGCGCTCTTCTTCTCCACCCCTGCGGTGCGGGACCGACTGCTGGCGGTACGCCACTGGATCGATCGGGTGTTCGGGGGCCTGCTGGTGGGATTCGGCATGTTGCTGGCATTGACCCAGCAGACGCGCTGAGGCGGGGAGGGGCGCTCCCCCTATCCACCCCCGACTGTAGGGTCTTGTTTTTCATGCCTTGGCAGCCGCTTTTCGGTAGAATTGGCGCTCATTTTGAAGTCAGATGAGGCGCGGTATGACGGTCAGGTTCCAGGCATTTCACAGCATCAAGGCGATTGGCAATCGGGAGGTGCTGTTCAACTGGTCCAGAACCAACCCCCTCGGCGCCCTTGATCAGGTGTGGCGCCCGACGACCCGTGACGAGCTGCAGCAACTGCTGCGGGAATATCCCGAGCGCAAGCTGCGGCTCATCGGCTCCGGCCTCTCTTTCGAACCCATCCACAGCGTCTACGCCGAAGGCAGCCAGGCGCTGCTGGTGGACCTGCACCACCTGCGCGGCCAGCTGGACAAGACTGCCGATACGGTGACCTACCTGGCGGGGACGCCGCTTGATACCGTCTATGCCGACCTCATCGCCATGGATCGCATGCTGCCGGCGTCCCCCGGCGTCATCGGCATCCAGACCCTGGGCGGTGCGCTCAGTACCGGCACCCATGGGCAGGGATTGCACCAGTCCGCCCTGTGCGATGCGGTGGCTGCCCTGACCGTGATGCTGGCGAGCGGCGACATCATCCGTGTGGATCGCACCGATCCGCGCTTCGGCGCCTTCGTGATGGGCATGGGGATGCTCGGCATCCTGCTGGATGTGACCCTCAACACCGTGCCCAACCGCATCATGCGCTGCACCAAGTTCACCACCGACTACCCCTTCCTGCTGGAACACAACGAGCGCCTCAACCGGGAGCACGCCTTCGTGAAGAGCTGGTGGTTCGCCTGGACCGGCGAGAGCCACATCTGGCTGGTGGATCCCGCCTCCGATGACGAGGTGGCCCGCTACCGCGCCGGGGGCAGCGAGCCGCTGGTGCTGGAGGGAGACATGGACGAGCGCATGAACCTGGCGCTCAATGCCACCATAGACGCGACCCTGCAGAAGATGGCCAGAGACACCAAGGACGAGGCCAGGGCAGGCGAGCACTTCGAGACGGTGCGCCGCTTCAAGGACGCCTCGGATCTGGTGGGCAACGTCTACCAGATCCTCTGCAAGGGAATTCCTGCTCCCCAGATCAACTGCGAGGTGGCCGTGCCCCTCGAACGCATGGGGGAGGCCCTTGAAATCCTGCAGGCATGGCAGGAGGCGAACCCCGGCGTGCTGCACTACCCCTTCATCCTGCGCTGCACCGGTCCCTCCGTGGCCTGGCTCAGTGCCGCCCATGGCAAGTCGGTGTGCTGGATAGGTTTTCTGGTCTATCTGGCGGCGGACGGGACCTTCGTCGGAGGCTCCATGGAGCAGATGCGCGAGTTGCAGCAACTGCTGGTGCCCCTCGGCGGCATTCCCCATTTCGGCAAGCACCTGGCGATGGACCTCTACGACTTCCCGGCCCTGTTGCCGCGCTGGCACGACTTCCTGGCCCTGAAGCGGGAGCTTGACCCCCATGGCCGTTTCGAAAACCGCTGGCTCGGCGACCTGTTCACCAACCGGTAAGGATCTGACATGACCGATATGCAAGACACTCGCTTACTCATCCTCCTGCCGATCAGAGGGGGGGCAACCCGATGACAGACATGCAAGACACCCGCATCCCCGTGACCCTGCTGACCGGCTTTCTCGGCAGCGGCAAGACCACCTTGCTCAACCACTGGGTCAAGCAGCCCGAGCTCGGGGAGTGCGCCGTGCTCATCAACGAGTTCGGCTCCGTGGGGCTGGATCACCATCTGGTACAGCAGGTGGACGAGCAGGTGGTGCTGCTCGATTCCGGCTGCATCTGCTGCTCGGTGCAGGGCTCCCTGGTGGAGGCGCTGCAGGGGCTCTTCATGAAGGCCATCCAGCGCAAAATCAAACCCTTCAAACGGCTGATCATCGAGACCACGGGTCTGGCCGATCCGGCCCCTGTGCTGTTCACGTTGAGGGAAGAGGGCTTTATCGCCCAGCGCTACCGCTTCGATGGCACCGTCACCGTGGTGGATGCCGGCCATATCGAGCAGCAGCTTGCCGCTCAATATGAGGCGGTCAAACAGGTGGCGCTGGCGGATCTGCTGGTGGTGAGCAAGGGCGATCTGGTGGATGAAGAGACCCTTGCTCGGGTGGAAGCCCAACTGGCGACCCTCAATCCGGCAGCTCCCATCCAGCGGGTCAGCAATGGCGTGCTCTCACCCGCAGTGCTGGAGAAGCTCGGCGCCTACAACGAGGCGGCGGGGCGCGACGTGCGCCAGTTGCTGGCCTGGCTGCGTACCGAATCCCCGAAACAGGGGCTGGCTTCGCCCATGCAGCCGAAGATGACGCCGTTTGCCGCCAAGGTGGGGACGGCCGCGCCCACCCGCTTCGAGCACGGCAATATAGAAAGTTTCTCCCTGCGCATCGGCGAGCCGCTCAAGCCTTCCCGCCTGCTGGCCGCCATCGATGCGGTGCAGGCGCAATACGGCGATGCCCTGCTGCGTCTCAAGGGGATATTGCAACTGGAAGGGGAGAGCCAGCCCGTGGTGATCCACGGCGTGCACGGCCAGCTCTATCCGTTGCAGGCGCTGGGGGAGTGGCCCGAAGGCAAGGCCCAGTCCCGGCTGGTGTTCATCGTGAAGAGCCAGGACAGGGCTGGCATAGAGCAGTTGTTCCTCTCGACCCTCAAGGCCCCCGAATCCAGCCTGGAAGAGCACCTCAAGGCCATGCTCGGCCAGCCGGATGCCTGATATGCTGATATGACCCGCGCTCGTGCGGGTCTTTTCTTATGTGATGAGGAGAGACAGAACCATGCCTGACAGCTCCCCGATGGTGACGCCCGCCCAGCGCAAATGGCTGCCCTGGCTGACGGCGGTCGGTTTTTTCATGCAGACCCTGGATGGCACCATCCTCAACACTGCCCTGCCCAGCATGGCCGAGGCCCTGGGCGAGAGTCCGCTGCAGATGCAGTCCGTCATCATCGCCTACATGCTGACGGTGGCCCTGCTCATTCCTGCCTCCGGCTGGCTGGCGGACAGATTCGGCACCCGCCGGGTCTATCTGGTCGCCATCCTGCTGTTTACCCTGGGTTCCCTGGCCTGTGCCATCGCCAACACCCTGCCCATGCTGGTGATCGCCCGGGTGTTGCAAGGGGTCGGGGGGGCCTTGCTGATGCCCATCGGGCGTCTGGCGGTGCTGCGGGTCTACAGCAAGCATGAACTGCTGAGGGTGATGTCGTTCGTCACCATCCCCGGTCTGCTCGGCCCCCTCATCGGCCCGGCCCTGGGGGGCTGGTTGGTGGAGGTGGCGAGCTGGCACTGGGTCTTCCTCATCAACCTGCCGGTGGGCCTGCTCGGCTTCGTGGCGAGCTGGCACTTCATGCCCGACCTTCGCCAGCACACCGCCAGGTTTGACTGGCAGGGATTTGTGCTGTTCAGTGTCGGCATGGTGCTGGTATCCGTCGGTCTGCAAGGACTGGGGGAGCACAGCATTTCAACCGGCTGGGCCCTGTTTGCGGTATTGTTCGGCCTGGCCGCCATGGCGAGCTACTGGCTCTATGCCGCCACGGCGGAGCAGCCCCTGTTCAGTCTGGCGCTGTTCAAGACGTCCACCTTCGCCATCGGTATCTGGGGCAATCTGTTTGCTCGCCTCGGCAGCGGCGCCATGCCGTTTCTCACCCCGCTCTTCCTGCAACTGGGGCTCGGCTTCTCCCCGAGCAAGGCGGGGATGACCATGATCCCCACGGTGATCGGCGCCATGCTGACCAAGACGCTGGTGAACAAGCTCATTCCGCGCATCGGTTATCGCCGCATCCTGATCGGCAACACCCTGGCGCTCGGGGCCATGATCGCGAGCTTCTATTTCATCGACAACCAGGTGCCCCACGGCGTACTGCTGGTGTGGCTGGCGGTCTTTGGCGCCATCAACTCCCTGCAATTTTCCGCCATGAACACCCTGACCCTGCAGGATCTCAGCAGCGAGCACGCCAGCAGCGGCAACGGTTTGCTGTCGGTGGTGATGCAGCTCTCCATGAGCCTGGGGGTGGCCATCGCCGCCAGCCTGCTGGGGCTCTTCTCCATCGGCCAGCCCGAGGAGAGTGGCCGCTGGCTGGAGGGGTTCCACCTCACCTATCTGTGCATCGGCCTGATGTCCATGCTGGCGGCGCTGATCTTCGCCCAGCTGGCGCGGGAAAAGCGCTGAGTCCCAGGCTCAGGGGGCGGGCAGGTAGCTCACGTCGCAGGGTAATCGGGCCAGCAGTCCGGCCAGGTGGGTGGTCTCCAGCAGGAACGTCTGCTCGGGGTGGCCCGGCGTCCAGGTAAAGGCGTGGTGATTCATGAGCAAGGGATCCACCAGCAGGGGGATGTCGGCGCGGGGCAGGAAGGGGCAGACGGCTCCCGGCAGGCAGCCAATCTCGGTCTGCATCTCGTCTGCGGTGCAGATGGAGGGTTTGGCACCGAGCGCCGCCTTGACCGCCTTGCTGTCGAGCCGGCCGTCCCTGTGGGTCAGCAGCAGGGCGAAGCGACCATCCTTGAATTTGAGGAAAAGGGTCTTGCTGAACTCGGCCTGCCAGCCGAGGCGAGCCTTGATCCGCTCGTCGGTGGCGTAATCGAGGATGGGTTCGTGCTCGAAGCGCTGGTGGGGCAGGTCGGTGAGCAACTGACGGTTGAAGTCGTGAATGGCATCGAGTGGCATGGGGTTCTCCTGTGATGGCGGTCATCCTGCCACTTGCACCGGCGCAGGCCCAATCACTGTTTCTTATCCGTCATCAGCGGAGTCATCAACAAGGGCACCCGAGGGTGCCCTTGTTGTTCAGTGATGCTGCAATTCGCCCGCTTTCCAGTGGAAGGGAATGGGGTCAAGGCGCTGGGAGGCTTTGTTGTAACCTGCCCACAGCTCACCGATGGTGCGACCATCGATGGGATGGCGGAATGTGGGAGCCAGCTCCGCCAGCGGCCAGAGCACGAAGGCGTTGGTGAGGATCTCGCCGCGGGGCAGCACCAGCGGTGTCTCGCAGACCAGCTCGCCGTAGAGCAGCAGATCGAGATCCAGGGTGCGCGGGGCGAACTTCTTGGCATCCGGCTCGCGGCCGTGAGCGAACTCCATGGCGCGCAGCCGCTGGCACAGGGTCGCCAGGGGCAGCTCGGTATCGGCACCCACCACCAGGTTGTAGAAGGGGCGGCCGTTGAAGCCCACCGCCTCGCTTTCGAATACCCTGGAGACCTGCAACTCGCCGAATTCGGCGTGCAGGGCATCGAGGCCGGCGCGGATATGGCGTTCCCGATCGATGTTGGATCCCAGACTGATATAGATGCGGGTCATCAGTTGGCGCTCGCAGCCGGCGTGCGATGGCGCAGGATCTCGACCCCGACGCCTGCCGCATTGGGCACGGCACCCGGTTTGGTCAGGGTTACCTTGACCCACTGTACCCGCTCGTCTTCCAGCACCAGGGCGGCGACCTGCTCGGCCATGGTCTCGACCAGCTCCACTATCTTGCCCTGGGCGTGATCACAGATCTTGCGAGAGAGGGTGGCGTAATCCAGCGCCAGATTGATATCGTCGGTTGCGGCGGCTGGGCGATTGTCAAACCCCATCTCGAGGTCGAAACAGAGCTTCTGGCGAATGCCCTTCTCCCACTCATATACCCCTATGGTGGTCAAAACCTCGAGTCCGCGAATAAACACCTTGTCCATGACAGTACTTCTTCTTTACTCTTGATGGGCTGTGAAAACAGCGCAGGGATGCAGGCCCGGCAAGCAGATTGCCGCTGGCGGCCGGTTTGGGCGACACGCTTTCGGGCAAGCCCGGGCCTGGGAATGTGGCCCGCATCATACCCCATTCATATCGTGGTAAAAACGACCAAGATGACGGCCCTGACGATTTTGATGATTATTCTGGCCTATCTGGGCGGCTCGCTGTCCAGTGCCGTGCTGGTTTCCCGCATCACGGATCTGCCGGATCCCCGTGACCATGGTTCCCACAACCCGGGGGCGACCAATGTGTTGCGCCTCGGCGGCCGGATGGCGGCGCTGATCGTACTGCTTCTCGACGTGCTCAAGGGGATGGCCCCCGTCTACCTCGCCTGGTATCTGCAGATCAAGCCCGTCTACCTCGGCTTTATCGGGGTGGCCGCCTGTCTGGGCCACATGTACCCCCTCTTCTTCCACTTCCGTGGCGGCAAGGGCGTCGCCACCGCCCTCGGCACCATGCTGCCCATTGGGTTTGCCATGGGGGGCGCCGTCATCACCACCTGGTTGCTGGTACTGCTGGTGAGCGGCTATTCGTCACTGGCGTCCATCGTGACCGTGTTGCTGACCCCGCTCTTTACCTATCTGCTCAAACCGGAATACACGTTGCCGGTCTCCCTGCTCTCCTGTCTCATCCTGATCCGTCATCACGAGAACATTACCCGCCTGCTCAAGGGGGAGGAGTCCCGCCTCTGGGGGCGCCGGGGAGCGGTCCCGCCAGCAGAAGTGATGAAAATGGATGATGCTGCGCAAAAAAGAGACGAACGAGACGAAAAGTGAAATTTCCCGTTGACCACCTGCCCTAAAATCCGTTTAATAGCGCCCACGCCCAGATAGCTCAGTCGGTAGAGCAGGGGATTGAAAATCCCCGTGTCGGCGGTTCGATTCCGTCTCTGGGCACCATATTTTGGTGCCATGAAATAAAAACGTGTTCATGCACAATGGTTTGAAGTGTGCCGGCTTAGCTCAGTAGGTAGAGCAACTGACTTGTAATCAGTAGGTCACCAGTTCGATTCCGGTAGCCGGCACCATTTGCCCAGATAGCTCAGTCGGTAGAGCAGGGGATTGAAAATCCCCGTGTCGGCGGTTCGATTCCGTCTCTGGGCACCACGAATAATTCCTCCTTAGCTCAGTCGGTAGAGCGACGGACTGTTAATCCGCAGGTCGCTGGTTCGAGCCCAGCAGGAGGAGCCAAATAAAAAGCCCAGCAGCAATGCTGGGCTTTTTCTTTTCCCATTGTCCCCGTCCTGAATATGGCTTATACCTTCTTCCCCGAATAGATGGAGATCTCGATGGGACAAGGTGTGAAACGCACACAGCGCGATTACTCACTGAGGTTTAAATTGTCCCTGGTCGAGCAGATTGAAAAAGGTGAACTCACCTACCAGTAGACACAATTCCAATATGGCATTCAGGGCAATTCGACCATTCTGGTATGGTTGCATAAGCATGGTCTGCAGGGTTGGAGCCAGGGAGCATCGATTAGAGCTGGCAGGATCACATCATGCCTGATCCCGGCAACCAAATGTCTGAACAGCGTATCAAGGAGCTCGAGTAGCTGGCGCTGATGAGCCTGGAGGCTCAGTTTTTTGAAGGCGCCTCAATCGTAAAAAACGACCTGGTAAGCTCTCTCGCAGCGGTATGTCGAAAAGCTGACCATCTTCAGTGCTTGCTGGTTCCTCGGAATAAACCGTTAGGCTGACTACAATCGCAATCGGGTCGCCGACCTGCGTCATGCACAAGGGCAGCAGGTAGTGAGCTTTGTGCGCAAAGTTCACTACGGGTGGGCATCCACAAGTAGCATTATCTGCTGCAGGGCCAAGACGATGCTGGGCTGACGGTCTGGTGGGACAGACTGTTTAGGATATTGGCCGAGCACCGTCTGTTGGTGCAGCCCAAACGGGCCTATCACAAGACGCTCCACAGTTTTCAGCGTTTCTATCGCCATCCCAACTTGCTCAAACCCGGCCCGGTGAAAATCACTGCGGTGGCGCCAGGGCAGGTCTTGGTTGCCGACATCACTTACCTGCCGGCAAAGAGCGGGCCACTCTACCTGAGCCTGGTGACGGATGCCTTCTCGCGTAAGATAGCGGGGCATCACGTGCACGAAGGGATGCATGCTGAGTTGGTTGTGATGGCGCAGAGCACTGAAGCAACGGCGTGGCAGCGGGGAGTTTATCCATCACTCGGACGGCAGGGTGCAGTATTGCTCAGGCTTGAATCAGACGCTGTATGAACGGTACGGAGTACAGTACTCGATGACTGATGGGTATGACTGTTATCAGAATGCGCTGGCAGAGCGGGTGAACGGGATACTGAAAGGAGAGTTGCTGTAGCAAAGCCCGTAGGACCTGGTGTAGACGAGGAAGATGGTGCATAAGGTGGTGGGTAGTTATAACCTAGAATGATCGCATTAGGCCTCGCAATGCAGAATCCCCGATGCGGTACATCGGGTTCTGAGTGCCAGAAGTTAACTGAAAACATGTAAACGGACTTCAGGATTTCAGGCCCGCTCTTCGGTCAGGGGGCTGACACTTAGCACGGGGGCGGCATCGATGCCGTCGGCATTCATCATGGCGGAGATGCGTTGCAGGGATGAGAGCAACAACCCCTGCTCCCAGTTCTCCAGCGCCTGAAAGCGTTGAATGAAACTCTCCTGCAAGGGGGTCGGAGCCTGGGCAAGCAGGGCGCGTCCCGCGTCAGTGAGCGTCGCATGCACCTTGCGTTTGTCGGTTTCGCTGCGAATGCGCTGCACCAGCTGGCGGCTCTCCAGCCGGTCCATGATGGTGGTGGCGGTGGCCTGGCTCATGTTGGTGTGATCCGCCAGCTGGCGCATGGAGATCTGGCCAAGCTCGTCGATCCCCTTGAGCAGCAGGAGCTGAGGCGAGGTCAGGCCGGCCTCCTTGATCAAGCGCTTGGAGTGCATGTCGATGGCACGGATGATCTGGCGCAGGGCGATCAGCACTTCATCATGTTTTTCCATGGGGTCTGGGTCATCGCAGGGCTGTGGAGAGGCGCGAAATTCTCCGCCTAATCCATAACAAGGTCAATATGGTTTTTGATGTAATGGTTTTAGCTCTAATGAATATTGTGTTAGGTTATCGGACAATTGCCCCATTCCAACCCGATATTTGAGGAGTGAAATCATGCATGACGACCTGGATATCAAATCCCTGGTTGCCGACCTGCGTGTGGTCAGAGTTCGCTATGAACTGCCGGATACCGCGGCATTTGTGCGTTATCAACCTGCCTATGACGAGGACCCCAACAACCTCAAGGTACACCACTACGATGGTGAGCTGCCGCTCTCTTGCAGCAATACAGGTTCTTTCAGTCTAAAGGAGTTGGTCAATGAGTTGCGCTATGCCTATGTGCTGGTTCACCTCTTCCCCGACGAGAGTGCCATGAACTTCTATCTGGCGGGTCTGGACAATGGACTGGCACAGCTGGAGTTCATCGGTGGCTCCTATGACTTCAACCGCCTCTGGATCACCAGCGGTGTCTCCAATCTGGGGGTGCCCATGGCTATCTTCCTCGGCAAACGCCACGCAGTGAACGGTCAGCCGTCGGTGACCCTGGTGGATCACCGTGAGCAGGTGGCAGGTCGTCTGGCCTATCGCGCCATCGGCGGTGCCGGCGATCACGTGGGTGAAGACTTTTTCAACAACGACTAAGGAGGCCCGATGCGAGCAACCAAAGGGCTTTTGAAAGGCCTCAATCCCACCATGGCCATGACAGCCCTCACCGTCGTGACCCTCTTCCTGCTGTTCGGCGTCTTTGATCCGGATACCGCAGGCACCTGGTTTACCGGGGCCAAGGACACCATCATTGCTGGCTTCAAGTGGTATTACATCCTGGTGGTCGCCCTGTTCCTGTTCTTCGCCGTCTACTTGATGTTCAGCCGCTTTGGCAGCATCCGGCTGGGCGACGACGACCAGGTACCGGAGTTTGGCTACTTTGCCTGGTTCTCCATGCTGTTCAGCGCAGGCATGGGCATAGGCCTGGTGTTCTGGAGCATCGCCGAGCCCATGTATCACCTGCAGGGCAACCCCTTCATCACCGAAGGCATGACGCCGGAAGCGGCCCAGATCGCCATGCGCCTCACCTTCTTCCACTGGGGTCTGCACCCCTGGGCCATCTATGTGATCGTCGGCCTGTCGCTGGCCTTCTTCAGCTACCGGCGCAAGTTGCCGCTGGCCATCCGCTCCGTGCTCTATCCCATTCTTGGCGATCGCATCTACGGCTTCTGGGGCCATGCCGCCGACGTGCTGGCGGTGTTCGGTACCGTGTTCGGGGTGGCGACCTCCCTTGGGCTGGGCGTCTCCCAGATGAACACCGGCCTCAACCAGATGTTCGGCATGGGCGTGTCACAAGCGAACCAGCTCTGGCTCATCGGTGGCATCAGCCTGATTGCCACCCTGTCGGCCATCTCCGGTGTCGGGCGCGGGGTGAAGATCCTCTCCGAACTTAATATCTGGTTGAGCGTGTTCGTGCTTGGCCTCTTCCTGGTGCTGGGGCCAACCACCTATATCCTCAACGCCTATGTGCAGAACATCGGTGATTACCTGCAGAACATCGTCAAGCTGAGCTTCTGGACCAATACCGAAGCCAACGGTACCTCGGCTTGGCAGTCTAGCTGGACCGCATTTTACTGGGGCTGGTGGATTGCGTGGGCACCCTTTGTCGGCATGTTCATCGCCCGCATCTCCAAGGGACGCACGATTCGTGAATTCGTGCTCGGTGTCCTGCTGGTGCCCTCCCTGCTCGGCATGCTCTGGCTCACCGTGTTTGGCGGGACTGCCATGAACCTGGAGCTGTTCGGTGGCGGCGGCGTAGTGGAAGCGGTCAATCAGGATGTCACCATGGCGCTCTACAAGACGGTGGAACTGCTGCACTGGGAGACCTTCGGCTGGATTGCCAAGGGGGTGCTGACCCTGCTTATCTGCACCTACTTCATTACCTCCAGCGATTCGGGCACGCTCGTGATTACGACGCTGCTCTCCATCGGCGACCAGGATCCCCCCGTGCTGCACCGCGCCATCTGGGGACTGGGGCAGGGGCTGGTCGCGGCCATTCTGCTGGTCTCCGGCGGGCTTGCCGCCCTGCAGGCCGCCAGCATCATCGCCGCGCTGCCCTTCTCGGTCATCATGCTGGCCATGTGCTACTCCCTGATGCAGGGGCTCAAACAGGAGAGCCAGCACCAGTTCGAATACAGGCAGAAGCTCAAGCGCCATCCGGGGTCGGTCAATCTGAGCCTGATGGATCGCATCGGTCCGGGCTGATGACAGGTTCGGTCAAACGAAAGGGGAACCTCGCGGTTCCCCTTTTTCATGCCTGTTCGGCGGTCGGTAGCTACAGCATCTGCTTGAGTCGATAGAGCAGGTCAAGGGCCTGTCGCGGGGTCAGCTCGTCCGGGCGTACTGCTGCCAGCTCCTCCACCACAGGATGGGGTTGCGGGGCGAGAGTGACCGGAGCCGGACGGCTTTCGCCGGCGGCCACCGGAGTGGCACTCTCCAGCTCATGCAGTTTGTGGCGGGCCTGGTGGATCACCGATTTCGGCACCCCGGCCAGTGCGGCAACCTGCAGGCCGTAGGATCGGCTGGCCGCGCCTTCCTGTACTGCGTGCATGAAGGCGATGGTGTCGCCGTGCTCCACCGCATCCAGGTGGACGTTGGCCAGCCCGCTCATCAGCTCGGGCAGGCGGGTCAGCTCGAAGTAGTGGGTGGCGAACAGGGTGTAGGCGCCAATCTTGCTTGCCAGCTGCTCGGCGCAGGCCCACGCCAGGGAGAGGCCGTCGTAGGTGCTGGTGCCGCGGCCAATTTCGTCCATCAGCACCAGACTGCGGGCGGTGGCGTTGTTGAGGATATTGGCGGTTTCGGTCATCTCCACCATAAAGGTGGAGCGGCCGGAGGCGAGATCATCCGACGCTCCGATGCGGGTGAAGATGCGGTCGATGGGGCCGATGCGGGCGCTGTCGGCGGGCACGAATGCGCCGATATGGGCCAGCAGCACGATGAGTGCGGTCTGGCGCATGTAAGTGGATTTACCGCCCATGTTGGGGCCGGTGATGATCAGCATCCGCCGCTCCCGCTCCAGCCGGATGGGGTTGGCGATAAAGGGGTCGGTCATCACCTGCTCCACCACCGGATGGCGGCCCGCCTCGATCAGGATCTGATCCTCATCGATCAAGGTGGGGCAGCGATAGTCGAGGGTCTCTGCCCGCTCCGCCAGGTTGGCCAGCACGTCCAGCTCCGCCAGTGCGGCGGCAGACTCCTGCAGATCGCCGAGGTGCGGCAGCAGGGCGTCGAGCAGCTCTTCGTAGAGACGTTTTTCCAGCGCCAGCGCCTGGGCCTGGGCGGTGAGCACCTTGTCCTCGTACTTCTTCAGTTCATCGATGATGTAGCGCTCGTTGTTTTTCAGCGTCTGGCGGCGGATGTAGTGGGCCGGCACCAGGTGGCTGTTGGCGCGGCTCACCTCGATGTAGAAGCCGTGCACCTTGTTGTAGCCCACCTTGAGGGTGTTGATGCCGGTGAGCGCCTTCTCCCGCTCCTCGATGCGGGCCAGGCTGGCGGTGGCGCCATTGGCCAGATCCCGCAGCTCGTCCAGCTCCTGATTGAACCCTTCACGGATGACGCCGCCATCGCGGATGAGCACCGGCGGCACCTCCATCACGGCACGCTCCAGCAGGTCGAACAGCTCGGGGAAGGTACTTGCCCGCTCGCGCAGCTGCTGCACCGCCTCGTGCTCGCTCTCCGCCAGCAGCCGCTGCAACTCGGGCAGCTGAGCGAAAGCCTGCCGCAGCCGGGTGAGATCGCGCGGGCGGGCCGAGCGCAGGGCGAGGCGCGCCAGCACCCGCTCCACGTCGCCGACCTGGCGCAGCAGGCTCCCCAGCTCGTCATAGAGGTTCTGTTCGATCAGCTCCTTGATGGTGCTCTGGCGACCTTTGAGGATCACCCGATCGCGGATCGGCTGGTGGATCCAGCGCTTGAGCAGGCGGCTGCCCATCGGCGTGGCGGTGCAATCGAGCACGGCGGAGAGGGTATTGTCGTGACCGCCGGCCAGATTCTGGGTCAGCTCCAGATTGCGGCGGGTGGCGGCATCCATGATGACCGCATGATCGGGCTGCTCCAGGCGCACGCTGCGAATGTGGGGCAGGGCGGTGCGCTGGGTGTCTTTCACGTACTGCATCAGGCAGCCGGCGGCGCACAGGGCGGTCTCGCTCTGCTCGACCCCAAAGCCCACCAGATCCTGGGTGCCGAACTGCTGGCACAAGAGCTTGCGGGCGGTGCCGAGCTCGAACTCCCACTCCGGGCGGCGGCGCAGACCGCGGCGACCCTCGACATGGTGCAGGAAGGCGAACGATTCGGGGTAGAGCAGCTCCGCCGGATTGGTGCGTTGCAGCTCCGCCAGCAGGGTCTCTTCTTTCTCGAACTGGTTGATGAAGAAGCGTCCGGAGCCGATGTCCATGGTGCCGTAACCGAAGCGGCGGCCATCGTGGTAGACGGCGGCGATCAGGTTGTCCTGCCGCTCGCTGAGCAGCGCCTCGTCGGAGACGGTACCCGGGGTTATGATGCGAATGACCTTGCGCTCCACCGGCCCCTTGCTGGTGGCGGGGTCCCCCACCTGCTCGCAGATGGCGGCCGATTCGCCGAGCTGTACCAGCTTGGCGAGATACCCCTCGATGGCGTGATAGGGCACCCCGGCCATCGGGATGGGGCTGCCGGCCGACTGGCCGCGCTTGGTCAGGGAGATGTCGAGCAGCTGGGAGGCCTTGCGGGCGTCGTCGTAGAAGAGCTCGTAGAAGTCACCCATGCGATAGAACAGCAGGATCTCCGGGTTCTCGGCCTTGAGGGTCAGATACTGCTGCATCATGGGGGTGTGGGCGCTCAAGTTGGCGCCTGGCGCTTGGTATTGTGCTGTCATGTGCTATTCCAGAAGGTGCTCTTGCGGGCAAACGTCTGCCGTCATGGGTCTGAATCTGGGGGCCATTCTACATGCTCGAGGCAAGATGGTGAGGAGGAATCTCCGTCTTGGGGGCAAAGCTGGCGTCCCGTCGCGGATCTGTGCATCCGGCTGATGCTGACCAGAGTGGCCTGGGGGGAGCCTGGCCGAGAAGAGGCAAGGGGGAGGAGAAATAGCATCCCCGCACGGATGCGGGGATGGGAGAGACGGGGAGAGTGTCGCCCTCAGTACATGGCTTCGTCGCCGCTCAGCATCTCGTGCAGTTTGGCTTTCTGCTCGGGCGTCAGCACCCGGCTCACCTCGAAGAGGTAGTGGGCGCGATGGTAGCGGGCCTCGGCCTGTACGTCGCTGATGGTCTGCAACTGCTTTCTCGCCGCCACTTCATCCCATTTGCCGGACTTGATCATGTTGACGATGACGTCCTGGCCGATTGCGTCGAGCTTGATTGAGCCCAGCTCCCTGGTGGCCTGCTCGCGCAGCCCCTTGATCTGCTCCACCTGGGCGCTGGAGAGGTTCAGCTCCTGGGCCAGGGAGGTCTCGCTCTGCAGCTCGGCGGTGCCCTCGGTGGCAAAGGCATGGGTGGCGATACACATTGCGAGGGCTGTCATGGCGACGTTGAACGGATGCTTCATCCGGCTTTCTCCTTGGTCTGATGGGATGGAAACCGCATGCATGGCGGTGTTGGAACATGATAACGAGCAGCCATGTACTGGAGCTTAAGCGACGACAACTTGCTGACGCAGTGGCCCCGGGGTCGGTTGCCCGAGGAGCGGGGCAACTGCATAATGAGCGCCATATTTCGCCTGGAAGAGGCCGGAAGAGGACGCGATGATGGGACTTGAAGCAGAGATCTCCCGCTTATCCCGGGAATTGGGCGAGGCACTGCTGGCCAGAGGCTGGCTGGCCGCCACGGCGGAATCCTGCACCGGCGGCGGGGTTGCCACTGCCATCACGGATACTGCCGGCAGCTCTGCCTGGTTCGATCGCGGTTTCGTGACCTACACCAACGAAGCCAAACAGCAGATGCTCGGCGTCAGCATCGACAGCCTGTTGCGCCACGGCGCCGTCAGCGAACCCGTGGTGCTGGAGATGACCCGGGGCTGCCTGGCCCGCTCCGATGCGGGTATCTGCGTGGCCATCAGCGGTATCGCCGGGCCTGGTGGTGGCAGCGAGGAGAAACCGGTCGGCACTGTCTGGTTTGCCTGGGCAGATCGTACCGGTCGTCACCACTCCCTGCTTGCCCGTTTCGATGGGGATCGCCATCAGGTGCGCCAGCAGGCGGTCAGACAGGCCTTGTCCGGACTCCTGGCACTGCTCAAATAAATTGGGCTTGATACTGTATGCATAAACAGTATACTTAGCCCAACTTCACTTCTTACTCACGATTCCCAGCGGAGATTGGCATGGATCAGAACAAACAGAAGGCACTGGCGGCTGCGCTGGGCCAGATCGAAAAGCAGTTTGGCAAAGGCTCCATCATGCGTCTGGGCGACAGCAAGACCATGGATATCGAAGCCATCTCCACCGGCTCTCTCTCTCTGGACGTGGCGCTGGGGATCGGTGGTCTGCCGTGCGGTCGTATCGTCGAGATCTACGGTCCGGAATCGTCCGGTAAAACTACGCTGACCCTGCAGGTGATCGCCGAAGCCCAGAAGAAGGGCAAAACCTGTGCCTTCGTCGATGCGGAGCACGCACTTGATCCTATCTATGCCGCCAAGCTGGGCGTCAACGTCGACGACCTGCTCATCTCCCAGCCGGATACCGGTGAACAGGCACTGGAGATTTGCGACATGCTGGTGCGCTCCAATGCCGTCGACGTCATCATCGTCGACTCCGTGGCGGCCCTGACCCCGAAAGCGGAAATCGAAGGCGAAATGGGTGACTCCCACGTCGGCCTGCAGGCCCGACTGATGTCCCAGGCGCTGCGTAAATTGACCGCCAACATCAAGAACGCCAACTGCCTGTGCATCTTCATCAACCAGATCCGGATGAAGATTGGCGTCATGTTCGGCAGCCCGGAGACCACCACCGGTGGTAACGCTCTGAAGTTTTACGCCTCCGTGCGCCTGGACATCCGTCGTACCGGCGCCATCAAGGAAGGGGACGAGGTGGTCGGCAACGAAACCCGCGTCAAGGTCGTCAAGAACAAGGTGGCGCCACCCTTCAAGCAGGCTGAGTTCCAGATCTTCTATGGTGCCGGTATCTCCAAGGAGGGCGAGCTGGTGGATCTCGGCGTCAAGCACAAGCTGATCGACAAGGCGGGGGCCTGGTACAGCTACAACGGCGAAAAGATCGGCCAGGGCAAAGCCAACGTGATGAAGCTCTTCTCCGAAAACAAGGCACTGGCTGCCGAGGTGGAAGTGAAGCTGCGCGAGCTGCTGCTCTCCGGCGCTGCGCCGGTGGAAGAGAAGGCCACGGCTGCAGAATACGACGAGTTTGAAGCCGAAAACGAACAAGAGTTCGAATAAGGAATGAGGAAAGGCCGGGTTGATACCCGGCCTTGTTGTTTATGGTGGATGAATCAGTGAACGAAACGGGCGAGCCCGTCGAATTGACCTTTGAAGAGCTGGTCGCCGCCGCCCGCGCCTACGCCATGCGCAGTCTGGCCCGTCGCGAAAGTGCGGAGTCCGAGCTGGCCAGACGCCTGCGTCAGAAGGGATTCGAGGAGGAGGTGGTCGCCGTTGTACTCGACCATTGCCGTGGCTATGGCTGGGTCAATGACGATCGTTACGGTGCCATGGCGGTGCGTGCTGGTGCGGCCAAAGGCCATGGTCCGCTCAGGATCCGCTTCGACCTGCGCCGCAAGGGGCTGGATGACACCCAGATCGAGGCGGCCCTGGATCAACCCGAGCTTGATTGGTTCGAACTGGCGCTTGCGTTGTTGTCGCGTCGGGCAAAGGCGACCGACCTTGCCGACTTCAAACTGCGCATGAAGTGGCTCAAATATCTGATGGGGCGTGGTTTTACCCAGGAACAAGCCCGTTACGCCCTCTCAGCCATGCAAGGTGAGCAATAGTGGCGCGCCGAGGTTGAACACCTATAGCAACTGGCGTGCGGTGCGGCTGGTGGGGAATATCAGCCCTTCGCCGGGTCTGTCGATGGCGGCCCTGTGGTCGAGCGAGGCATCCTGAAGCCGCCCTGTTGTGACGTCCTTGCGGGTGCTGCTGCCAAACGCTGGCCCCTTGGGGGCTATTTCACCCGCCAAGGGTCCCCACGTTTTACTTTACCTTGCAGAAAACTTACATTAATGCGGTTAAAAGTCCGTATTCGAATCAAGCAGGATTTTCCATGTACATGTCCACGTCAGAGATTCGCGCTGCGTTTCTCGAGTATTTCCGCACCCAGGGGCACCAGGTTGTCTCTTCCAGCTCGCTGGTACCGCACAACGATCCGACCCTGCTGTTCACCAACGCAGGGATGAACCAGTTCAAGGACGTGTTCCTTGGCGCCGACAAGCGTGCCTATCACCGTGCCACCACGGCCCAGCGTTGCGTGCGGGCTGGCGGCAAGCACAATGACCTGGAAAACGTCGGCTATACCGCCCGTCACCATACCTTCTTCGAGATGCTGGGCAACTTCAGCTTCGGTGACTACTTCAAACAGGACGCCATCCGGTTTGCATGGGAATTCCTGACCGGTACCCTCAAGCTGCCCAAAGAGCGCCTGCTGGTGACCGTCTACGCGACTGACGACGAAGCCTTCGACATCTGGGAAAAAGAGGTCGGCGTGCCGGCCGATCGCATCGTGCGCATCGGTGACAACAAGGGTGCTCCTTATGCATCCGACAACTTCTGGGCCATGGGCGATACCGGCCCATGCGGTCCCTGCACCGAGATCTTCTACGACCACGGCGATCACATCTGGGGTGGCCCTCCCGGTTCACCGGAAGAGGATGGCGACCGCTTCATCGAGATCTGGAACGTGGTCTTCATGCAGTTCAACCGTCAGGCTGACGGCACCATGGAGCCGCTGCCCCGTCCGTCCGTGGATACCGGCATGGGTCTGGAGCGGATCTCCGCCATCATGCAGGGGGTGCACTCCAACTATGAGATCGACATCTTTCAGGCGTTGATCAAGAAGGCGGCCGAGATTGTCGGCACCACGGATCTGAGCAACCAGTCCCTGCGCGTCATCGCGGACCACATCCGTTCCTGCGCCTTCCTGGTGGCTGACGGTGTCATGCCCTCCAATGAAGGTCGCGGCTACGTGCTGCGCCGCATCATCCGCCGCGCCGTGCGTCACGGCCGCAAGCTGGGTGCTACCGACGTCTTCTTCTACAAGCTGGCTGCCGAGCTGGCCGTGCAGATGAAGGATGTGGCGGCAGAACTGATCGCCCAGCTGCCGCTGGTCGAGCGAGTGCTGCGCATCGAGGAGGAGCAGTTCGTCCGCACGCTGGACAGAGGTCTGCTGCTGCTGGAAGACGTCCTGGCCAACCTCGGTGATGCCAAGGTTATCCCGGGTGAAGTGGTGTTCAAGCTCTATGACACTTACGGCTTCCCGGCCGACCTGACCGCCGATGTGGTGCGCGAGCGCGAGATCGGCATCGACGAAGAGGGCTTCAAGGCCGAGATGGAGAAGCAGCGCGCCCGCGCGAAAGAGGCTTCCAGTTTCGGCGTGAACTACAACGACGTGCTGAAGCTCGATTTCGAGACCCCCTTTACCGGTTACAAACAGCTGGGCCAGAACACCCAGGTGGTCGGTATCTACAAGGATGGTGTCGAGGTCAATGGCCTTATCGCCGGTGAAGAGGCAGTGATCGTGCTGGCGGAGACCCCCTTCTATGCGGAGTCCGGCGGTCAGGTGGGTGACAGCGGCATCCTCAAGGTGGATGACGGCATCTTCGCCGTCACCGACACCCAGAAAGCGGGCAAGGCGATCATCCACAAGGGCTATCTGGAACTGGGTACCCTGGAGAAGGGTGCCGAGGTCGAGGCCGTGGTCGATGGCGACCGTCGTCAGGCCATCGCCCTTAACCACTCCGTGACTCACCTGCTGCACGCGGCCTTGCGCCAGGCGCTGGGTGAGCACGTGACCCAGAAAGGATCCCTGGTGGGCGCCGAGCGCATGCGCTTCGACTTCTCCCACTTCGAAGGGCTGACCATGGCGACCATTCGCCGGATCGAGGAGCTCGTCAACGCCCAGATCCGTGCCAACCACGAGGTGGCCACCCAGCTGATGGGGCTGGAAGAGGCCAAGTCAGCCGGTGCCATGGCGCTGTTTGGCGAGAAATATGAAGACGATGTGCGTGTGGTACGCATGGGCGACTACTCCACCGAGCTGTGCGGCGGTACTCATGCCAAGCGCACCGGTGACATCGGCTTCTTCAAGATCATCGCCGAGAGCGGCATCGCGGCTGGCGTGCGCCGTATCGAAGCGGTCACCGGCAAGAGCGCCATCGATCTGATGCACCAGCTGGGTGAACAGATCGAAGAGGCTGCCGCGTTGGTGAAGGGCGATCAGTTCTCCATCGCCGACAAGGTTCGTCAGGTACTGGACAAGGCCAAGATGATGGAGCGCGAGCTGGAACAGCTCAAGGCCAAGCTGGCGGCGCAGGCGGGTAACGACCTGCTGAGCCAGGTCATCGACATCAATGGCCAGAAGGTGCTGGTTGCCGCCCTGGAAGGGGTCGACCCCAAATCCCTGCGCGGCATGCTGGACGAGCTGAAGAACCAGATGAAATCCGGTGTCGTGCTGCTGGCAACCAGCAGTGATGGCAAGGTCAACCTGATCGCGGGCGTGACCAATGACCTGACCGGCAAAGTCAAAGCTGGTGAGCTGGTCAATCTGGTGGCCCAGCAGGTGGGTGGCAAGGGCGGTGGTCGTCCCGACATGGCACAGGCGGGTGGTACCCAGCCTGAGGCGGTGCCGGCGGCGCTGCAATCCGTTCACTCCTGGCTGGAAGAGCGCCTGTAAGCGGGCGAGGTGATCTGTGGCACTCTATGTACAGAAGTACGGTGGCACCTCGGTCGGCACGCTGGAGCGGATCGAGGCAGTTGCTGAGCGGGTTCAACTGACCCGTGCCCAGGGACATGACGTGGTGGTGGTGGTCTCCGCCATGTCGGGCGAAACCAACCGGTTGCTGGGCATGGCCCAGCAGCTGGACCAGGATGCCAACCGGCGCGAGATGGATGTGCTGATCTCCACCGGTGAGCAGGTCACCATTGCGTTGCTGGCGATTGCGCTCAACAAGCGCGGTTGCCCCGCAGTCTCGATGACCGGTGATCAGGTCCGCATCCACACCGACTCCGCCTATGGCAAGGCGCGCATCACCCGTATCGACACCGAGCAGGTGGAAGCCGCACTCGGTGCCGGCAAGGTGGTGGTGATCGCCGGTTTCCAGGGGCGCGATGAGCACAATGCCATCACTACCCTGGGCCGAGGGGGTTCGGATACCACCGCGGTGGCCGTGGCTGCGGCCATCAAGGCCGATGAGTGCCAGATCTTTACCGATGTGGACGGGGTGTATACCACGGATCCGCGCATCGAGCCCAAGGCGCGTCGCCTCGATACCATCACCTTCGAGGAGATGCTCGAGATGGCGAGTCTCGGAGCCAAGGTGTTGCAGATCCGTTCGGTCGAGTTCGCGGGCAAGTACCGCGTGCCGCTAAGGGTGCTGTCGAGTTTCGTCGACGGAGAGGGAACCTTAATCACATATGGAGGTGAGAGGATGGAAGCACCCCTGGTATCCGGCATTGCGTTCAATCGCAACGAGGCCAGCCTGACCATTCTGGGTGTGCCGGACAGGCCGACCGTGGCCGCGCAGATCCTGAATCCGATCAGCGACGCCAACATAGATGTCGACATGATAGTGCAGAACACCATGGGGGATGGTACCGCCGACTTCACCTTCACGGTGAATCGCGATGATTATCGCCGGGCCCGCGCCTTGCTGGAGGAGACCGCCAGCGAGCTGGGGGCCGCCTGCGTGCAGGGCAACGGAGAGATCGCCAAGGTCTCCATCGTCGGGGTCGGCATGTGGAATCATCCTGGTGTAGCGCGCACCATGTTCAAGGTATTGGGTGAGGAAGGGATCAACATGCAGCTGATCTCCACCTCTGAAATCAAGATATCCGTGGTGATTGACGAGAAGTACCTGGAGCTGGCCGTGCGTTCGTTGCACTCGGCGTTCGGGTTGGATCAAGAGCCCCATGAGCAGCCCTTGGGAAACAATCCCTGATTGATTTAGTTTCAACCATTTACCATATCGGTATCTTTGTAAGATAATGGCGCATATCGATATAAATACAAAACAGGATACAGGAGCAAGCGAATGCTTATTTTGACTCGTCGTGTAGGGGAAACCCTGATGATTGGTGACGAAGTAACCGTTACCGTACTGGGCGTAAAAGGGAACCAGGTTCGTATCGGTGTGAATGCACCGAAAGAGGTTTCCGTACACCGCGAAGAGATCTACATGCGGATACAGGCCGAGAAAGTCCCGGGCCAACCGAATTTCTAAGCCATTTCATGGCTGCCTGAAGGCGACATCCCGGATGTCGCCTTTTGTTTTTCAGGGGCCTGCAAATCGGCCTGCAGAGCGCGAAACAACTGGGTAAGTGTCGATATTGCTTGAATATTCCACTCTTTGGCCAAATGCTGAGCGAACGCTCTGTTTTCTCCAAAAAAGTGTTTGACTAAAAATCCCTGTGAAGTATTATCAGCCCCGCAAACGGAGAGGTGGCCGAGAGGCTGAAGGCGCTCCCCTGCTAAGGGAGTATGCGGCTTATACCCGCATCGGGGGTTCGAATCCCCCCTTCTCCGCCATTTTGCGCCCGTAGCTCAGCTGGATAGAGTACCTGGCTACGAACCAGGTGGTCAGAGGTTCGAATCCTCTCGGGCGCACCATATTTGACTCTTGGAGTCATGTGTTGACCATCAGCAAGTCGGCACTAAAGAAGGCTTACTGTTGAGTAAGCTTTTTTTATCGTTTGAAAACAGGGCGCCCGTAGCTCAGCTGGATAGAGTACCTGGCTACGAACCAGGTGGTCAGAGGTTCGAATCCTCTCGGGCGCACCATTTCAAGCAATACAATGATTTATGAGCGCCCGTAGCTCAGCTGGATAGAGTACCTGGCTACGAACCAGGTGGTCAGAGGTTCGAATCCTCTCGGGCGCACCATGTTTCAAGCAGTGCAACAATTTATGAGCGCCCGTAGCTCAGCTGGATAGAGTACCTGGCTACGAACCAGGTGGTCAGAGGTTCGAATCCTCTCGGGCGCACCATATTTCAAGCAGTGCAACAAGTTGTGAGCGCCCGTAGCTCAGCTGGATAGAGTACCTGGCTACGAACCAGGTGGTCAGAGGTTCGAATCCTCTCGGGCGCACCATACAGACAGCCTCGACGTCAGTCGGGGCTGTTTTTTTATGGGCGATATCCTCCTCCCCATCATGGGGTTGTCTCTCTCGTGTTTTTCTCCCTGACGCTCCCACGGGGGACTGTTCCCCCTTGCTGCACGTGCCCCCGGGTAACCACTCTCGACGGGTCTTGCCTGGCAGGCTGCTGATGCATCCCGTGGCCGTGCCTGTGGGCCTGGGTACCCTTACCATACGCACTATGCTGTGAGGGGCTGGCGCTCTCTGGCGGCTTGCTGAGGCGTTTGGCGGGCAATAAAAAGGATGCCGCGGCATCCTTTCATGTCTTCGTGGAGAGAATCAGCTTTTCAGCCACTTGCGGATGCGGTTGGCATCCCCGACAGGGGTGCGTTTGCCCACCGAGTTGAGCAGTACGATGGCGAGCTCCTGACGATCCGGTTTGGCACGCATCAGCAGGCAGCGGCCCGCTTCGTCGGTATAGCCTGTCTTGGAGAGGCGTACATCCCAGTCCGGGTTCTTCACCAGCGGGTTGGTATTGTTGAACATCAGGCTGTAGGCCGGCTTGTGAAAGCGCATCTCCCTGCTGGTGTCCTGGGTGAATTCACGGATCAGCGGCTGTCGATAGGCCGCAGAGAGGAGCTTGGCCAGATCCTGGGCGGTGGAGACGTTGCGGGTGGAGAGACCGGTGGAGTCATAGTAGCGGGTGTTGCGCATGCCGAGCTGTCTGGCCTTGTTGTTCATGGCGCGGATGAAGGCCTGGCGACCCCCCGGGTAGTGGCGGGCAAGCGCCGAGGCCATGCGGTTCTCGGAGGACATCAGCGCCAGATGCAGGGCGTCGCGGCGGCTGACCTGGGTGCCCATGCGCACCCGTGAATAGGTGTGCTTGATGTTGTCCCTGTCGTTCTGATCGATGGTCAGGGTCTGATTGAGGTTCTGGCGGGCATCCAGCACCACCAGCGCCGTCATCAGCTTGGTGAGAGAGGCGATGGGGCGCACCCGGGTGGGGTTTTTCTGATACAGGGTCTTGCCGGTGTTGACGTCCATCACCAGGGCACTGCCCGATTTGAGCTGCAGCTTGGCCGGGTCGGGGGTCGCCAGGGCTGTCTGCGAACCCAGCAGTCCCATCAATCCACCTACCAGCGCGATTGCGCGAATCCAACACCCCATACAACCAACTCCATCCACAGCGAAAAAAGGCGCTAGATTCACTCATTTTTGCCCCTGCTTTACAAGAGCGAGCAGGGGGAATTCGCCACTATTTTCCATAAAAAAGGGCCGCCTGTGGGCGACCCTGTGGTTTGTCTCACTCTCTGGAGACGCCGGGCTTGCGTCTGCTCCACCAGCGCCAGACCAGAGCGATGAGGCCGCCCACCAGCAGCACGACCGGCAGGTAGATAATGACGCTGAGAAATTGGGACTCATACTGCGCGGCCAGCTTGGTGTGGCTCAGGTAGTAACCCAGCCCGACCAGGGGGCAGATCCACATGATGGAGCTGATCAGGTTGACCACCAGGAAGCGCCCCTGGGGGATCTCGTTGGCGCCGACGATATAGGGGTAGGCGGTACGCACGAAGGCGATGTAGCGGGCGGTGATCAGGGTGATGATGCCGTACTTGTTGAGCAGGTAGTGCACCTTCTCCTTGTGCTTGTCATCGAGATGGGACATCAGCCTGTGATACATCCGGGTGTGGCCGAGGAAACGCCCCTGCATGTAGCCAAGCCAGGTACCGACGAAGGTCGCCATGATCAGCAGCGGGACCACTGCCATCGGCAACACCCCCTGATAGATCAGCACGCCGGTCAGGATCAGCAGGGTATCCCCTGGCAGGAAGGCGGTGGGGATAAAGCCATTCTCGAGCACCAGGAAGGTCAGCAGGACGACATAGACCATGAAGACCATCTTGGGATCAGAGAGTGTCGCCAGATCCTGATGCATAAAGGCGTGAGCCAGGTGGTAAAACTGCTCCATACATGCAAACTCCGCAGGTTAGCTGGGTTGGTCGGTCAAGGGCATGGCAAGCACCTTGTCGATGCGCAGGCCGTCCATATCCACGATTTCCAGTTGCCACTGTTCCAGGGTGACCAGGTCTCCGGTCTGGGGAAGGCGGCCAAGGAGCAGCATGATAAGCCCTCCAAGGGTGTGATAGTGATGTTTTTCTTCTTCCGGCAGACGAACCAGCTCCAGACAGTCCTTCAATTCTGGCAGCGGAATGAGGCCGTCGAGCAGCCAGCTGCCGTCGGCGCGCTGGAAGGCC
Source organism: Aeromonas sp. R6-1 (assembly GCF_040908165.1). Classification (NCBI taxonomy): domain Bacteria; kingdom Pseudomonadati; phylum Pseudomonadota; class Gammaproteobacteria; order Aeromonadales; family Aeromonadaceae; genus Aeromonas; species Aeromonas sp. R6-1. The sequence goes on along the minus strand of NZ_JBFODF010000026.1, from coordinate 175,972 downwards.
CAGTTGTCTTCCCCATCTTCCTGCTGGAAGTCGCCGGCCAGGGTTTCCAGCAGATCCTGCTGGGTGACCAGCCCCTGCAGCTCGCCATATTCGTCCACCACCAGCACCATGTGCTCGGAGTGGGTACGGAAGTGGTTGAGCAGCTCCAGGCCATTGAGGGTCTCCGGCAGCAGGCTGCCGTCCTGGGTCAGCGCCGCCAGATCGATGGGCTCTCCCTTGATGTAGGCGTGCAGCACCTTGCTGACGTTGAGGATGCCGACGAGATCCGACAGGCTGCCGTCACAGACAGGGAAGAAGCTGTGGCGATACTCCACCAGACGTTGGAGGTTCACTTCCAGCGGCAGTGACAGGTCCAGATAGCGGATGTCGCTGCGCGGCACCATCAGGGAGGCCAGGCTGCGTTCGTCGAGGCGGAACACGTTGCGCAACATAGTGTGCTCATGGTCCTCAATCACCCCCGCTTCGGAGCCCTCCACCAGCATGGCGTGGATCTCCTCCTGAGTGACGTTGTTGCTGCTGCGCTGATCGACCCGCAGCAGCCGCAGGCTGGCGTTGGTGGAGGCGGAGAGCAACCAGACGAAGGGACGGGTCAGGGTCGCCAGCCAGAGCATGGGGCGGGCTACCAGACAGGCAATGCGCTCGGCGCTGAGCTGTCCGAGGCGTTTGGGCACGAGCTCCCCTACCACGATGGAGAGATAGGTGACCAGCACGACCACGATGACGGTGGCGAGCAGGCTGCTGCTCTTGGGGGAGAGCCCCCACTCCTGCAGCCAGAGAGCGAAGGGCTGGGCCAGCAGGGACTCGCCATAGATACCGTTGAGCAGACCGATGCTGGTGATGCCGATCTGCACGGCGGAGAGGAAATGGGTCGGATCTTCCCCGAGCTTGAGGGCGATGGCGGCGGAGCGGCTCCCTTCGCTCGCCATTTTGGCGAGGCGTGCCTTGCGTGCCGTCACGATGGCGATTTCCGACATGGCGAAGACGCCATTGAGCAAAATCAATCCAAACAGGATCAATATTTCCATACTGCAGCAGCACTCCCGATAGAAAAGACCGCTGGCAGTGTAATGAATTTGCGGGCTCTGCGCTTGTGAAAGGAGGTGATTTGGCTCGTGAATTTTTGAATATCGCCCCGGCGGGAGGGATAAAACTGCGGGGCAGGAGAGGGAGAACTGAACCCATGACATGAAAAAGCCCCCGATAAACGGGGGCTTGTCATGTTGCGCTGTGGCTTAGAGCGCTGCGATCTCGGCCTGCTGGGCTTCCAGCTTGGTCAGCTGGAGACGGTAATCTTCCAGCTTCTCGCGCTCCTTGATGATGACCGCTTCCGGCGCCTTGGCGACGAAGGCTTCGTTGCCGAGCTTGCCTTCGATGCGGCCGCACTCGCCCACCAGACGGGCAACCTCTTTGGCCAGACGGGCCAGCTCGGCATCCTTGTCGATGAGACCAGCCATCGGGATCATCAGCTCGGTAGCACCGATCAATTTTTTGACCGACAGCGGGGCGGTTTCACCGTCCGCCAGTACGCGGATGGATTCCAGACGGGCCAGCGACTTGAGGAAGGCCTCGTTGCCCTGGGCGCGCTGGGCATCCTTGGCATCGCACTGGAGCAGCACGTTGAGGGGGACGCTCGGGGCCACGTTCATCTCGGCGCGGATGTTGCGGATGCTGACGATGAACTCCTTCACCCACTCCTGATCCGCCATCGCGGCGTCGTCCACCCTGGCGGCGTCGAATTCCGGGAAGGCCTGAATCATGATGGTGTCGGCGTGTACGCCGGCCAGCGGGGCGACCGATTTCCAGATGGTCTCGGTGATGAACGGGATGATCGGGTGAGCCAGGCGCAGCAGGGTCTCGAGGACGCTGACGAGGGTGTGGCGGGCAGCGCGCTGCTCGGCCTCGGAACCCTTGGTCAATACCGGCTTGGTCAGCTCCAGATACCAGTCACAGAACTGGTTCCAGATAAATTCGTACAAGACGCCTGCCGCGATGTCGAAGCGGTAGGTATCGAGGGCGGTACGGAAGTCCCGGATGGCCACTTGCAGCTGGGACTGGATCCAGCGATCCGCCAGGCTGAACTGCATCTCGCCACCATTCCCTTGCGAAGAGAAGCCGCAATCTTGATCTTCGGTGTTCATCAGCACATAGCGGGAGGCGTTCCACAGCTTGTTGCAGAAGTTGTTGTAGCCATCCAGGCGCTTCATGTCCCAGTTGATGTCACGACCGGTAGAGGCCAGCGCCGCAAGGGTGAAGCGCAGGGCGTCGGTGCCGTGGGCATTGATCCCTTCCGGGAACTGCTTGGCGGTGCGCTTGGCGATCTTCTCGGCCATCTGCGGCTGCATCATGTTGCCGGTGCGCTTCTCCAGCAGGTCTTCCAGGGAGATGCCATCGATCATGTCGAGGGGGTCCAGCACGTTGCCCTTGGACTTGGACATCTTCTGGCCTTCTTCGTCACGGATGAGGCCGGTGATGTAGACGGTCTTGAACGGGACTTGCGGCTGGCCGTTCTCGTCCTTGATGAAGTGCATGGTCATCATGATCATCCGGGCAATCCAGAAGAAGATGATGTCGAAGCCGCTCATCAGCACGTCGGTCGGGTGGAAGGTCTTGAGTGCCTCGGTGTTGTTCGGCCAGCCCAGGGTGGAGAAGGTCCACAGGGCGGAGCTGAACCAGGTGTCGAGCACGTCTTCGTCCTGACGCAGCACGGTCACGGACGGGATGCTGTGCTTGGCGCGCACTTCCTCTTCGTTGCGGCCCACGTAGACGTTGCCGGCATCGTCATACCAGGCCGGGATGCGGTGACCCCACCACAGCTGACGGGAGACGCACCAGTCCTGAATGTCGCGCATCCAGGAGAAGTACATGTTTTCGTACTGCTTCGGCACGAACTGGATGCGGCCATCTTCCACCGCCTCGATGGCGGTCTTGGCCATGGGGGCCACGCGCACGTACCACTGGTCGGTCAGCATGGGCTCGATGGGCACGCCGCCGCGATCGCCGTAAGGCTGTTGCAGCACATGATCCTTGATCTCGGCCAGGAGGCCCAGCTCGTCCAGCTTGGCGACGATGGCCTTGCGGGCGGCGAAGCGCTCCATCCCGGCGAACTCGGTCGGCAGGGCGGCGTCATAGGCGGTGCTGGGGTTGCCATTGGTATCGACCACTTCGGCCTCGGCACGCACGTGGGCGTCCAGGGTGAAGATGTTGATCATCGGCAGGTTGTGGCGCTTGCCCACTTCGTTGTCGTTGAAGTCGTGGGCCGGGGTGATCTTCACGCAGCCGGTGCCTTTCTCCATGTCGGCGTGTTCGTCGGCAACGATGGGGATCAGACGGTTCACCAGCGGCAGCAGGATGTGCTGGCCGATCAGCGCCTTGTAGCGGGGGTCTTCCGGGTTCACGGCCACGGCGGTATCACCCAGCATGGTTTCCGGACGGGTGGTGGCGACGATCAGGTGATCCTGGCCTTCGGCGGTCTTGGCGCCGTTGGCCAGCGGGTAGCGAAGGTGCCACATGTGGCCCTTGATCTCGCGGTTTTCCACTTCCAGGTCGGAGATGGCGGTGTTGAGCTTGGGATCCCAGTTCACCAGACGCTTGCCGCGGTACATCAGGCCGTCTTCGTACAGGCGCACGAACACTTCCTGGACGGCGGCGGAGAGGCCCTCATCCATGGTGAAGCGCTCGCGCTCCCAATCCACGGAGTCACCCAGACGGCGCATCTGACGGGTGATGGTGCCACCGGACTCTTCCTTCCACTGCCAGATCTTGTCGATGAAGGCTTCCCGGCCGTAATCGTGGCGGGTCTTGCCCTCTTCTGCGGCGATCTTGCGCTCAACCACCATCTGGGTGGCGATACCGGCGTGGTCGGTACCCGCCTGCCACAGGGTGTTCTTGCCCTGCATGCGGTTGTAGCGGATCAGGGTGTCCATCAGGGTCTGCTGGAAGGCGTGACCCATGTGCAGGCTGCCGGTGACGTTCGGCGGCGGGATCATGATGCAGAAGGAGTCTTTGCTGGTGTCGCCGTGGGGCTTGAAGTAACCCTGGGCTTCCCAGTGCTGATAGAGCGCCTGTTCGATGGCGTTGTGATTAAAAGTCTTTTCCATGGTCTCGCCGTATTCTGGATGGATGGAGTCTGGTGTTGATTCGTCGTGGATCGAGGGTGGCACAGTCAGGGCTGCGCCGGATCCGGTGCGGCAAGGACGGGCTGATCCCTCATCTCGAGGGTATGGCCCGCCTGGCGATAGTGCTTGTAGCGCTCGCGGGCTTGCTGCTTTTGCGTTTCGTCAGTGGGGACAAAATCTACCACTTGAGCGAAGTGTCCTGCAAACAAAGGTGTCTGCCGGGCCAGGTTGATGAGGCAGGCATAGCGCCGCCGTGGCGGCTGATGGCCTATCTCCACCGGAGCCTGACCGCTCTCCCCCTGCAACTGGTGCGGCACGAAGCGATCGGGCGGCAACTGCCACAACAGCTCGTCCAGACGCAGGGCCTGGGCCTCGTCCTCGCACAGCAGATAGAGGTGGCCTGCGCTCCAGCCATCGGCCGCAAGCTGGCAGGCGAGGCGCTCGACGGCGGAGGCATCCGCATCATCGGGCTGGCTCATCAGGTAAAAGGTCACTTGGCTCATCAGGTCGGTCCCGTTTGGCTGTGACGGACAGCGATTGGCCGTCTTCGGGAGCCGCGTCTGGCACGGACTTCCCGGATTCTCTCAATGAAACAAGGAAGAGGCAGGCCTCTTCCTTGTGATACAGGGTAACGCCTTCTCGCATCGCTCTTCGAGTCGATGGGGAAGGGGATCACTCCTTGTCTTCGACGTCCGCCACGCCGGCCCGGTTGAGCAGGAACTGGGTCAGCAGGGGCACAGGACGGCCGGTGGAGCCCTTCTCCTTGCCGCTCTTCCAGGCGGTCCCTGCGATATCCAGGTGGGCCCAGTTGTACTTCTTGGTGAAGCGCGACAGGAAGGCCGCGGCGGTGATGGTACCGGCCGGACGGCCACCGATGTTGGCCATGTCCGCGAACGGGCTTTCCAGCTGCTCCTGATACTCGTCGAACAGGGGCAGGCGCCAGGCGCGATCGCCGGCCTGTTCGGAGGCGTTGAGCAGCTCGTGGGCCAGGGGGTTGTGGTTCGCCAAGAGGCCAGAGGTATGGTGGCCCAGGGCGATGATGCAGGCACCGGTCAGGGTCGCCACATCGATCACGGTCTCGGGATCGTAGCGGTCCACATAGGTGAGGGCATCGCACAGCACCAGGCGGCCTTCGGCGTCGGTGTTGAGCACCTCGACGGTCTGGCCGGACATGGTAGTGAGGATGTCACCGGGGCGGTAGGCGTTGCCCCCCGGCATGTTCTCGCAGCCCGCCAGCACGCCGATGACGTTGATGGGCAGCTGCAACTGGGCCAGAGCGTGCATGGTGCCGAGCACGGAGGCGGCGCCACCCATGTCGTACTTCATCTCGTCCATGCCGTCTGCCGGCTTGATGGAGATGCCGCCGGAGTCGAAGGTCAGCCCCTTGCCCACCAGCACGATGGGCTTGGCGTCGGCGTTGCCCTTGTACTCGATGATGGCCATCATGGCTTCGTTCTCGGAGCCGCGGGCCACTGCGAGGTAGGAGTTCATGCCGAGCTCGGCCATCTCCTGCTCCCCCACCACCCTGGTGGTGATGTTGTCATAGGCATCCGCCAGACGGCGGGCCTGGGAGGCGAGGTAGGCGGGATTGCAGACGTTGGGCGGCATGTTCGCCACGTCGCGGCAGATGCGCACCCCTTTCGCCACGGCCAGGCCGTGGTTGATGGCGCGCTCGCCTATGGTCAGTTCCCGACGCGTCGGCACGTTGAAGACCAGCTTGCGCAACGGACGGCGCGGTTCGGCCTTGTTGGTCTTGAACTGATCGAAGCTGTAGAGGCCCGCCTTGGTGGTTTCCACCGCCTGACGCACCTTCCAGTAGGTATCCCGACCCTTGACGTGCAGCTCGGTCAGGAAGCAGACCGCTTCCATGGAGCCGGTTTCGTTCAGGGTGGTGATGGTCTTGTTGATGATCTGCTTGTACTGGCGCTCGTCGAGTTCGCGCTCCTTGCCGCACCCGACCAGCAGTACGCGCTCGCTGAGCACGCCCGGTACTTGATGCAGCAGCAGCATCTGGCCCGGTTTCCCTTCCAGGTCGCCACGGCGCAGCAGCGAGCTGAGGTAGCCGTCGCTGATCTTGTCCAGCTGTTCGGCAACCGGAGAGAGGCGGCGGGGCTCAAAAACGCCGACCACGACGCAGGCACTGCGTTGCTTCTCAGGACTGCCACTCTTTACACTGAACTCCATGGAATCTCCTACATCCTAAAGACAAAAGGCACCATTTATTGAATAATGCGGTGCTTGTTGGGGTATCAGAGGCGGAGCGAACAGTCACAGGCTCCGCAGTTCAAACTGGTAAAAATCCAATATAGGGCCCTATTTTTCAGGCATTCGACTAAAAACACAAGTTTACTTGGGAATGACTGTGATCGTTTTCCGATATTTGTTCAGGGAGACCCTGAAAACCCAGCTGGCGGTGCTGTTCGTGCTGCTGCTTATCTTCGTCAGCCAGCAATTTATCCAGATCATTGGCGATGCCGCCGATGGTGAGGTGCCGACGCGCCTGGTATCCACCCTCCTGCTGCTCAACCTGCCGAATATGGCGTTGTTGATGCTGCCTATCAGTCTGTTTTTAGCCATTCTGTTTGCTCACGGCCGTTTGTACGCGGAAAGCGAGATGACGGTGATGCACGCGGTGGGTTTCAGTCACCGTTTCATCATGGGCAGCGCCCTGGTGCTGGCCTTGCTGACCGCCGCCGTCGCGGCGTTCAACACCGGCTGGGTCGCCCCCCAGGCCAAGGAACGGGAGTACCAGGTGATCGACGAGTTCAAGGCCGATCCCGGTATCTCTTTCCTGCAGGCCGGCCGCTTCATGGAGCTCGACAAGGGGCGCCTGGTGGCCTACATCCAGGATCTGAACGACAAGGGGTCGGAGTTGCAGAAAATCTTCGTGCTGCAACGGGCCGAGGGTGGCTCACCCCCGTCAGTGGTGGTGGCCAACGAGGGGCAGGTGACCGCCGACAGCAACGGCTTGCAGTGGCTGACCCTGAAGGATGGCTCGCGCTACGAGGGGCATTTCACCGGCAAGCAGTTCCAGGTCTCGGAGTTCCGTGAATACAGCCTGGTGATCCGCCAGCAGGAGATGGAGCGATCCAACCGCAAGGCGGCGGCCAAGCCGACCCTGGCATTGCTTGGCACCCAGGACAATCAGCTGATGGCCGAATTGCAGTGGCGCCTGTCGCTGCCCCTCTCCATCCTGGTGCTCACCTTCCTGGTGGTGCCGATGGCGCGGGTCAATCCCCGTCAGGGGCGTTACGCCAAGCTGCTGCCGGCCATCCTGCTCTATCTTTCCTATTTCCTGCTGCTCAGTGCCGCCCGGTCGGCCATCGACAGCGGGCGTCTGCCCCACTGGCCCGGGATGTTCCTGGTGCCCCTGGTCTATCTGCTGCTGATAGGGTTGCCTCTCAACCTGCAGGGCACCAGCTGGTGGAACGGGGTCAAAGGGCAATTGTTCAAGAGAAAGTCAGCATGATGCTGCAACCTGGGAGTCTCTGCTGATGTTCGGCATTCTCGATAGATACATAGGCAGGGTCATCTTCATGTCGATCCTGCTGTGCGAGCTGACCCTGGTCGGGCTGGCCGCGCTCATCAAGTACGTGGAGCAGTTGAAGGCGGTCGGGGAAGGCAACTACGACATGCTCAACGCCCTCTACTACGTGCTGCTCTCCATGCCCAAGGAGGCGGTGCTCTTCTTCCCCCTGGCGGCCCTGCTCGGTGGCCTCATCGGTCTGGGCCAGCTCGCGACCAGCTCCGAGCTGGTGGTGATGCAGGCGGCGGGACGCTCCAAGATCAGCATCGTCATGGCGGCGCTCAAGACCGCCATTCCCCTGATGCTGCTGGTGGGGCTGATGGGCGAGTACGTCGCACCGGCCGCCAAGCGGATGGCGGATGACATCAAGGCGGGGGCCATGTCGGAAGGGCGGCTCACGGTCTCGGCCTACGGGGTCTGGGCACGGGATGGCAACAACTTCGTCAACATCAACGGGGTGCGCAACGATGGCGCCCTGACCGGCATCACCCTCTACCGCTTCACTCCGTCCCGCAATCTGATCGACGTGGTGCAGGCGAAGGAGGGGGTGTTCGAGGATCACCACTGGCTGCTGAAACAGGTGCACATCACCCGGTTTGACGATCCCACCCGGATCCAGGACGAAGAGCATGCCCAGATGGCCTGGCAATCCGAGCTGACCCCCAAGCAGCTCGGGGTGGTCAGCATCGATCCCGAGAACCTGCCCATCTCGGGGCTGCGGGACTACATCGGTTATCTGGATGCCAACAAGCAGGATGCCGGACGCTACAAGCTGGAGATGTGGCGCAAGCTGCTGTCACCGCTCTCCGTGGTGGCCATGATACTGCTCGCCTCCTCCTTCATCTTCGGCCCGCTGCGCTCGGTGAGCATGGGGGCGCGGATGCTGATGGGGATCATGACCGGCTTCGCGGTCTATGTGAGCGACAGGGTGTTCGGCCCGGTCAGCCTGGTCTATGCGGTCCCGCCCATCCTCGCGGCCATCGCACCCAGCCTGCTGTTTGGCGGCATCTCCTTCTATATCCTGAGCCGCAAGCAGTAGCGGCCTGAAGGACGGCGGGCTGCTGACAAAAGGCGGCTATTGCTCTCGATGCACCGTTTCCGTCAAGGTTCTGGGCTGCAAGCCGTCAGTTCTGGTCAGCAAAAAGGGCACCTCGGGGTGCCCTTTTTCGTTGCCGCCTTGGGATCAGCGATTGAGCTGCTCCAGGTTTTCCGTCTTGCCGAGCACCACCACCTCGCACTCGGCCCAGATGTCCTGGAAGGCGCGGGGGCGGGCGCGATTGAACACACACAGCAGGTTGCCCAGGCCAAAGGCCGAGGTGGCGAGCCGGATCAGGGCCTGGGTGACGCGAATGTTGCTGCCGTCCAGGTTCTGGATGCGCAGGCGCCAGGCCCGCATGCCAATGGTCTGGCCGGCGCGGACCCAGAACCAGGTGTAGAAACCGCAGATGACGAAGGCCAGCCAGGCGCTGTAGAGGGGGCTGGTGAGCAGCCAGGCGGCATCCTTGCCCTCAGGAACGTGCGCCATGCCGGTGGCCAGCAGCAGGTGGGCCACCCCCATGCCGATGAAGCCGGCGATGATCAGCAGGGCAATCACCACCAGATAGTCATAGAGCAGGGCGCCGAGACGGCGCAGCAGACCGGCAGACGGATGCCGGGGAGCAGGCTGGAGAGGGGAGGGGGTCTTGCGCTTGGCCATGATGATTATTCCATTAATATGATGCGGGCATTCTATGTAACTGGCTTGGCATCGGCAAGGCGTTGAATAAATGAGCAAACAACGGTGGGCGCAAGAAAAACACCTTGCATGGCCAAGCGCCATTCGTATAATCCCTCGCAGCTGCCCGGGTGGCGAAATCGGTAGACGCAGCGGATTCAAAATCCGCCGTTGCAAGACGTGTCGGTTCGAGTCCGACCCCGGGCACCATTTAGAATTCAATGACTTAAGGCCACCCAAGCGGGTGGCCTTAAGTTTTTCTGGCCCCAAGTGGCGGCAAAATGGCGGCAGAGTTTTAGACCTTCCCGGCCACACCCTATGTTTTTGGTGCTGGATGTACCTTCTTGTATGATGCGGCGTCTGCCTGATCGCGTGCTTCATGCGGCACCTTTCCCTGGCCATGTTTCAGCGCGTCGTCAGGAAGAATGAGAAGGGCCCCACATGTGGGGCCCTTCTCGCATCTGGCCAGTTACTCTGGCAGCTCGTCTAGTTTCACTTCGAGCTGCAGGCGGTTGGTGTATCCCTGGTTGGTGAGGTCGTGCACTACCTGTGTGAGCAGCCAGTCGGCTTCATCAATCTGGGGCTTAAACCCTCTGACGGTGGTGGGTTGTTCCGGGTAGAGCTCGGGCCGGCCCCTGGCCAGGGTGATGTCGAACTCGGCCACCCCACGCTGCAGCTTTTCCCATGCAGCCCTGGCTCCGTTGGCTGCTCTGCGCTCGCTGGTGTAGATGTGGCGCAGCACTTTGACATTGTCGCTGTTGCCGATCAGCAGTTCACGCTCGGTCTTGTTGACGACCACGCCCGGCGGCAGGGGCCGTTCCGGTTTCGGTTTGGTCTTCTTCTTGCGCTTCACCTCGATTTTCTTTTTCTCGGCGGACTTGTTGTCTTGCCAGTAGGCCGTCACGCCGGTGTAAGCGTCGCGGTCTGCCACTGAGAAGCGGTGCTGATCGCCATCTTGGCGGGTGATGGTGATGGCCGGCAGTGGCTGGCCGCTGGCGGTGGTGCCCTGACCGGCCTTGATAAACATGAGGCGGCCAGACTTGACGGTGGCGATGGCATCCTGCTCAGTCGCCAAGCGGGTGAGAAAGGCGAGATCGCTTTCGTTGGTCTGGTCGATGTGGTCGATCATCATCCCCTTGAACACATCACCTACGGTAGGGACTAGGCCATAGCGGGTGGCTAGTACGTCCACGATGGCGCCGACGGTTTCATAGTGCCAGCTGCGCTCGCGTAGTTTGTTCATTTCACCGCTTAAATCGGCCGATTTGCCACGCAGGGTGAGCACGTCGGGGGCGCCGCTGTGTTCCACCTCGTCAATTTTATAGGTGCCCTTGTCGACCAGGGCGCTGCCTTGCCAGCTGATGAGGGCGCGCAGGGTCGCCCCACGGCGTGGCATGTCGAGCTGACCGTCGCTGTCATCGAGGGTGATCTCGATGGTGTCTGCGGTGAAACCCCGGTTGTCGGTGATGGTCATCGACATCAGGCGCGGGCGGATGGCGGCCGAAATGTCTTTGCCATCGACCAGCACCTGGTAGGCCGGCACCGGATGGCCTTGGCGCAGGGCATCGAGCGAGCTGGTGATGCCGAGATTCTCGGCCAGGCGACTGCCGAACTGGTCGAGTGCCCCCATCAGAGGATCCCCCCCAGCTTGCCGCCGATGCTACCCATGAGTTTGCCCACCCCCAAGCGGCCGAGCAGGTTGCCCGCGGTGCGCCCCAGCAGGGTGTTGCCCAGCGTGCTGTCGTTGTCATCCACCCGCTTGAGCTTGATGGTGAATTCGATTTTTCTGGCGGTGCCATCGGCGAAGAACTCGCTGCGGGTGGTGCTGATGCCTTCGATCACGAACGAGCCGCGCATCACGCCATCCCCCTGGATCAGGGGGAAGGCCTGGCCGCTGTCGCCCATCAGGTTGAGCATGTCGAGGGAGACAGGGCCGCCGGTCAGCTCTGGCAGCAGCACCCCGCTCAGAGTGCTGGTCTCATCGTCAGGGCCGAGGTACTGATAAGCCGGGCGGGCGCCGACCCGGTTATTGCCCGGGTGGCGCCATGCCCGTTCGTCTTGTTGTGAGAGGGGGGCCACGGTCGAGCGCATAAACACGAACCAGCCCAGGGTCATCATCATGGTGGTTGCTCCTTAGTTGCGGTCGCCAAATCGGGCGCGGCCCTGTGCCTGGTTGGCGCGCTCGCTCTCTTTGAGCTTGTCCATCACCAGTTTGCCGAGCTGTGCCTCGTTCATTCCCGGCGAAGGGTTGACGGTGAGCTGGTAGAACGGCTGACTGTGGATGGTGGTGGTACTGACCTTGGGCTTGAGCTTCGGTGTGTCGGCGATACGGGGGCCGTATCCGCTGGCGCCAGCCAGTGCCGGCTGGGGGAGATTACCCGTCAGATAACCCGGCCCTGTCGACTTGTCCTGGCCGATGGTGACGTTACCGCCGGTAAACCAGTCAGGCAGGTATTTGGTGAATTCCTTGACCTTCTCCATCAGGGTCTTCCATTTGGCGGTGATGCCGTCGATCAGCCCCTGCACGATGGCTTTGCCCTTGTTGACCGCACCGTCTGGCAGAGTGTCGAAGAAGGCCCAGATGTCGTTCCAGTGGGCAATCAGCATGCCGATGGGAGTCCATGAAAACAGCTCTTTGAGCAGATCCCACCAGGCTATCAGCGGGGCTTTGCATTTCTCCCAGAGTTCACTGAACCACTTGGCGATTCCGTCCCAGTTTTTGTAGATGAGGTAGGCGACACCGGCGATAGCGGCAATCCCCATGATGAACCAGCCTACCGGGGTGGTGAGCATGGCCATCCCCAGCCGGGAAATGCCGAGGGTGAGCCACTTGAGCGGTGCAAGCAGCATGGTAATGGCTTTGCCTAGGAAAGTGCCTTTGACGCCCAGGATCCCGAACGTCAGTTTCATGATGGCCATGGGCCCCAAGACGGCGGCCACTGCCAGCGACAGGCCGCCGAAGGCAATGGTGACGACCGATACAATGGCACCAATCTTCATCAGAGTGTTGGAGAGTTCCGGGTTTTTCTTCGCCCAGTTACCGAGGCGCTCGGACAGTTCGGCGATCCATTCCGTGATGGCTTTGATCTCTGGGGCGATGGCTTCACCAAAGCTGACCATGGCGTTGGTAAAGGTGCCGGTGGCGGCATCCCACAGGCTGCCCAGGGTGCCAAGCTGGGCGTTGACCCGCTCTTGCAGGGCGGCTTGGTCGGCCATCTTCTTCTGGGTTGCGCGATAGCCATCCATCCCTTTGCTGATGATCAGCTCCAGCACCTGCAGGGTTTCAGCATCGTCGCCGTAGATGCCCTTCAGGACTTGCAGGCGGCGCTCGGTGTTCAATCCCTTCAGCTTGGCGAGCTGGGCAAACATGTTCTCCATCCCTGCGAATTCCCCCTTTCCGTCGGTGAAATTCAGCTTCAACCCGGTGCCTTTCGTGGCCTTGGCAATTTTTCCGGTATTCATGCTCATCTGGAAAACTTTGCGGTAGGCGTTCCCTGATGACTCGCCCGCCATGCCGGCCTGATCGGCCATGATGACCAACGGGGCCAGTACCTTGGCGGCCTCAAGCCCTGACTTGCGCAATATGCCCATGGCCGGGGTGAGTTTGGTAAAGGCGCCCAGCATGTTGCCGCTGTCAACGCCAAGGTAGAACGAGCGCTGGATGGTATCCATCAGCCCCATCATGTCTTGCTCGGCGGTGCCGGTGGCATCCTGCAGCTTGGCTGCAAACAGCGCCGCCTGGTCGAATGGCATTTTCAACTGCACACCGAGGTAGGCCGTTGCCTCACCCAGGCCGCCCAAGATGGATTTGGCGCTCATCCCCTGCTGGATCAGCGTGCTCATCATGTTCTGGAAGTCCGCGGTGGTGCCCGGCAGTTTGTTACCGAGCTTGTTGGCCAGATCGCTGATGGCCTGGAACTCCTGCCGCACCTGGCCGCCTCTGCCCATCATGGAGACCTTGAGGTCTACGACCGATGTTTCAGCTCTGGCGAACTCGATCACGGGTTTGAGGGTGGTCAGCCCCATGGCTGTGCCTGTTGCCAGTGCCGCGGCACCGTGACCGGCAATCTGGCCGCGTAGCTCCTGGGTTTGCCGGTAGCTGGCCTTGACCTGGTTGAGGCGCTTTTGTTGGTCTGCCAATTGGCCCAGCTTGGCGCGCTGTTGGTCAAGCTGGCCGTTGGCGGCAGCCAGGTCAGTCTTGAGGCGGCGCTGGTGTTCTCCGAGCTGCTTGGTGTTGATACCTGCCTCGCCCAGGGCCCGTTTCAGGCTGCCGTGACGGGCGACCATTTCCCGCTCTTGCTGGGAGAGGTCGCGCACCCTCTGCTTGGCCTGCTCCATCGCCCTGGTCATGGCCTTGGTTGGCTGTTCGACCTGGGCGAGCTGTTGGGCCATCTGCTGGGCATCGCGCTGGGCTGCTGTGAGCTGGGCGCGGGTGGCGCCTATCTGCTTGCCGAGGGTGCGATAGCCGTCAATCTGGCCGCTCTGGGTTTCGAGATCTTTGATGCGCTTTTTGGTGTCGACCAAGTCTTTGGCGGTCAGGCGGCTCTGGCCGCTGACGGCTTTGAGGGGGGCGGTCAGTTTGTCGACCGCCCCGAGCAGGATTTGCAGTTTGAGAGGGTTCATTGTTCTTCTGCCCCGTTGATGCGGTTGTGAATCTCAACGAGGCGTTGGTGCCAGCCCATCAGCTCGCTGATGTCCATGGCCGCCATCTCGGACGGCGGCCAGTGGGCGATGATGGCGATCTCGGCCATCAGATCGTCTATGCAGTGAGGTAGGCCTCCTGCTGCGAGCCCATCAAAAAACCGACCACCACCACCCCGGCTTTGAGCAGGTCAGCCGGGTCCATGTCGTTGACTTCTTTTTCGGTCAGGTCGGTGATGCGGGGCAGCAGTTTGATGAGGGTATCCACGTTCATCTGGACGATGTCCATGGTGTTGAGCCCGCGCAGGTGGCCCGCCTTCTTGGGGCTGCGGATGATCAGGCTGTTGAGGGTGCTTTCGCCGCGCTGGATCGGGGTGTCGAGGGTGATTTCTTTCTGGTCCATGGTGCTGGTTCCTGTTGTGGATGTGGTGAGGGCGGCTGTTGGCCGCCCGTTGGATGGGTGAATGGGTTAGAGGCCGATGGCTTTGCGGTGCTCGGCCATGCGGTCGACGCCGTCGGGGCCAATCTCGACCATGTTGATCAGGTCAATCTCATGGATCACCTGACCGTTGACGGTCTCTTTGTAGTAGGTATTGACCATGCTGACCTTGGCCTGGGTGTTGTCACCGGCCTTGAGGGTGCCGCGATCGAGCTCTTTGAAGCGGCCACGACAGACGATCTCGACGGCGACCACTTCGCCGGTGTCATCACGCTGGACTGAACCGGCAAAGCGCAGGCTGGTGCCGTCGGCTTTGGGCTCCCCCATGCAATTCAGCAGGGGTTCGCCGTAGCCGCCAAAGGTGAACGAGACATCGAGGGCGCTGTCATCCAGCCCCATGTCGATGTTGACGGCACCCCCCATGCCGCCGCCGCGATAGGCTTCAAACTTGCGGGACAGCTTGGCCGGGGTGAAATCTTCCGCTTCACCGACCCAGTTATCGCCATTGAGGAAGACGTTCAGGCGTTTGAGTTTGCGTGGCAGTGCCATGGGGGCTCCTTATGCGGCGGCCGCGACGCGGGCGCCGAAGTCGATGAGGTAGGTGTCGGTGATGCGCTGGATAAAGCCGAGGTCTTCGAGCGGCGGCACCGGGGTGTAGTTGTAATCGATGCGCAGCTTGCCGGCCTTGAGGGTGTCTTTGTCGTTGAGCTCCTCGTTGTACCAGCAGTCAAAGCCGAGCAGGTAACCGCCCGCCACCAGTTCTCGGCCCTTGGCCTTGATGCCCTCGACGATGTCCTTTACCAGAGTTGGGGTGAGCGGCTTGTCGTTGGCCCACATGTGCGCCTCGGCCATGGTGTCGGCCAGGATCTGGGCGGTGCGGGTGTAGTTCTCGAAGGCGAACAGGGGATCATCGGAACAGGTGCGGTTGCCCCAGTAGCGGAAGCCGTCCGCCCGGATGAGGGCGGTGACTTCGCTCGCGTTGAGCAGGCCGACCTCGGTATCGGGGTCTTGCAGATCCCAGAACAGGGCCTTGGTCATGCCGTCGACCCCGGTCACGCCGACGTTCGACAGGGTCTTGTGCCAGCCAATTTCTTTGTCGATGAATGCCCGCATGGCGGCCGCCTTGAGGCAGGCATCCAGTTTGATACTGGCATTGGCGGTGGTGTCCCAGGCGGTCCAGTCGCCGTGGATCGGCATCAGTTCGCGGCTGGAGAAGTTCTCGCGGTAGGCGAGCGCTGCCTCGACGGTGTCGGCGATGGTCGGCACATAGGCGAAGGCGCGCAGCTTTTTGGCTGCGCCCGCCAGGGCGGTGGCTACGGCTAAGGTGCAGTTGTCCGGCACGCAGAGGATGCGCGGCTTGACGCCCGTGACCGGGGCAGCACGCTCCAGCGCCTTGAGGCCGGTATAGCTGCCATCCGGCAGGATGGTGCCGATGATGTTGCTGGTCAGCTCGGCGGCGTCGGCGCCATCGGCCACGCGCACGGCGATGACGATGGTGTTGACGGTGTCATAGATGGTTTGCAGCGAGCGTTTGAGGTTGCCGGTGCCGCCCGCCTTGGCGATGGCCGCCGGCAGGTTGGCAATCAGCACGGGTTTGTTGAGGGGGAAGTAAGCGGCATCCGCATCGCTGCCGGTGCAGATGATGCCGATCACCGCCGTGGCGACGGTGCGGATGGTGCGCGTGCCCTCGTTGACTTCCACGACGCGCACGCCGTGGTGAAATTGGTCCAGTGCCATAGGTTCTCCTGTTGTCCGGACGGAGCATTCTTTGCGTAGGTAATGCATGTGATGCGAGCAGGGTCAGGATGCAGGGGCAGGGGATGTCAGGCGAGCGGCGGCCAGTGTGTGAGGGCCACACACACTGGCGAGACGGTGACAAGGTGGTGACTGGCGGCAGTTACGACACACCCCGCTCTGGGCGGGGTGTGGTGAGATGGGTCGGCTACCCTGGTTTTACTGGCCAGGTGATGTTGTATGGCCAGCCTTGCTGCTGGTTGGCGCGACTGACATCAACTGTATATTCGCGCCATTGGCGCAGGTTTTCTGCCTCTTGGGCCGAACACTGCCCCAACGAATCCAGATAGATAAGTGGATCCATCTGTACATAGGCTTCTTTGAGCTTCTGCTGTTGCATTTGCACGGCCTGCTCAAGTAATTGCTGTTCTGTCGGTGGCGGTGGTGACATCAGCTCAGGTTGACCCGCGTCGCTGATGGTGATTACCAGCCCTTTGGATTCGCCTTCACGCAGCTGCTGGTACGCTTCATTGCTGATTTCTATGGCATCTGCCGGGATGTTGGCGCTTAACCCGACCAGATAGAACCCTTTGGTTGAGGGTGAGTATTGATACATGTCGTTCTCCTTTAGCAGCCGATGGCGATGTAGTTCACGCCGATGGCCCCTGCTGCCGTCATGGCACTTGATTTAATGGCAATCTGGGTGGTCGATACTCTGGTGTTAGCATCCAGGGTGAATGCGGGAACGGTACCGTTGTTATGGAAAGCCCCACCGCCCAGCACTTTGGTCGGGAATGCCAAGGCGTAGGTCAGGGTCACCGCTTGGCTATTTGGTGGGATAACGCCTGTACCCCACGCCAGCATCCATCCCCCCATCCATGATGGGGTGACGATATAGCCGTTGTTTTCCAGCAGGATTGAGAAGCCAGCCCGCAGCTTTTTCGGGGTAATGGCTACATCATCAGCGGTTCCAGCGTTAGTCTGCTCCTGGGTGGCAACCCTCATCATGCCAAGCACAGTTTCAGTGGCCTGCTTTACCCACCCCCACAAGGTTTTCACTGTAACCACGACATCCGCTTTTCGATTGGCGGCGACGGTTTCATTTACTTCAGCTTGCGTAGCAAGGCGGGAAAAGCCTTTTTCAGCCTCACTGGCGTCTGGGTGATCGCGGCTTTCTTTGTGGGTCTTGAGTGTTTCATCGACATATTGGCGAGTCGCCAGCACCACCGCCGGATCAATTTTGAGCTCGACTGCGCTGGTACTGCTGACGATCAGCACCATGCGGATGACCTGGGTTCGGCCAGAGCCTTCTGACAGCAGCGGCTTGTAGGTGTCCGGGCAGTTGGCGACGGCGATCAGGGTGCCCGCTTCGTCATAGAGTCCGAGTTCACGGATCCACCATCCGCCGACGGTTTCCGGGATGATCTGTTCAGCGACCAGTTGGCTGGCGTTGAGCGGGTCAGCGAACAGGGCGTTGAGCTGGGCGCGGCGCTTTTCGTTGACCAGCTTGGTCGCGGCCGGATTCGGGGTGACCGCCTGACCATTGCCGTCACCCACTGCCATCGCGGTCAGTTTGAGCGGAATGCCGAGCGCGGCGGCATTGGCGAGTTTGGCAGCGCCCTGATTGGTCAGGAGTGCGAAGTAGTTTGCCATGAGAGCTCCTTATTGCGCCCAGACATACTGGGGTGTATCGACGTTGACGGTCACCGGCGCCAGGGCTGCGGCCATTGCAGGGTCTTGGGTTCTGACGTTGGCGTGATAGCCGGGTACGGCCTCCCGCACCTCCAGCTCGATGCCATCGACAGTCTGTACCTCGCCAGTGGGGCGAGTGACCATGCCGGGCGGCAGCAGTTGCAGCGAGGCGGTAGGGTGATAGAGGGTGCCGCTTTCGCTGTCTTTGATAAAGCCAGCTGCCAGCAGGGCTTTGGTCATAGCGGCCTTGTCGGCCGCCTTGAGGTTGAGGTCGATATAGTCTGTCATGCGGCCGCCTTGATTTGCTCGTCAGAGAGAGTGCGCTGCCAAATCCGCACATTACGAACGTGGCCAAAGAGCCCATCCAATCCATTGCGAGAGCCAATAAAGCAGCTAGTCCCATTAGACACAGGCAATATCGGCGTTTGTGGCAGCGTGGCTTTTATCCCGTTCAGGAAGCACGCGATTGTGTTCCCCTTGATTGTTGCGGCAATTCGTTCCCTTGTACCTGGGGCGGCTGTGCTGATATTAACCTGCTCGACGCCGCCGCCTCTGGCCATGATCCTGGCACTGTCAGCGACCACAAACTGACGGTCAGAGATGTGAATTGCCCGAGGGAATACGCTGGGCGGAATGGCCAGATTGCGGCGTACCTCCATCGCTATCGTAATATCGCCATAGTCAGGCGTGACGTTGAGCGCATTCGGTATCCAACACACATCTGCAGCCCGAGTGACCGCTGCGCCATTGGTCGGGATGTAAGAGCTGGCGAATGGCAGGGCTTCAAGCTGAGTACCCCAGAGCGACACCTCTACATTTTTTGTTGAGAAATACCATCTAAGGGTCGAATCACCAGCCTGGAACGTGCGAGTAACAGAATAACGAGTCCATGCTGTGTTCGCTGGGATTCGAACTGCGCCCTCGCCACTCCCAGAGCCGAGCATGATTGAAACGTTAACGTCAGTTGCTGTTTCATTTTTTGCATAAAAACTGAATGTGTAAACAGTCCCAACGACAAGCGATGGGAAAGGCTGGTTAAAGCCATCACCAGCAAACGAAACCTTGACAGCGGAGCTTGTTCTATCAGGGGCGGCAACATAGGAATACAGGTTCCCAGTTGGGTTTGGTGTTGACCAGCTAGCCAGATTTTGTGGAAAGTTACTGATTGGAATGATGTTCTGGCTCTGGCCTTCAATCAGCAGCCCCTCTTTCTCAAAGCGCGGCTCATTCGCAGCAGCGGTTTTAAGCTGGCCGTCTTTGCCGATATAGGTCGCCGTGGAGTTGCGGCTGAAATTTACCATCCTCGCCACCACATCCGACCCGACCAGCACATCCCGGCCATAACCGGTGATAAGGCGCAGGCTGTCAGAGAGCGGCGCCCACACATCCGGCAGCGGGAGGGCAGCTAACCCAATGGCATCGGCCACGGTTTCCAGCCTGGAGATCTGTGACGCCCGTTTGGCCGCATCATCCGCCGCTTTGGCGCTGACTGATGCTTGCGCAGCGTAACCGGCCGCCTCGTCTGTGCTGGGCTTGAGGTTCTGCTTGACCCGTTCGGCTAGTGTCGGCTGTGGTTGGTGCCCCGGCACCGCCACGGTCTGCCCTTCCTGCCCCGTCATGATCTGTTCAAATGCCGTGACGGCATTATCAAGCCGTTCGACGGCGTCATCGCCCTGGTTAATGGACGCCATTAGTTACCTCCGTAAAGCCAAGGGCGCAGCTGGTTTCAACGGCTGCGGCCCATTTGTTGAAGTGGTAGTCGCCAGCCTCCGAGCTGATGCTGGTGATGTCGATGGTGTGCACTGCAGCACCGAACACATCCAGCCCGGTCACGACGATGGGGCCCGGCTGATAGGGGTACACAGTCAGCTCTTCACCCAGGTGACAGGCGGCCCCCAGATAGAGCTGACCGCGAGTCTCCATGCTGATGGCAAGGCCGGTCAGGTGGCGGGTCATCGGCTTGGCGTCGGCGATCAGCCGTTCCAGCTCCTGGTACATGGTTTCGGTGATGCCGGTGTCGAGCACGCCGATGTCGAGCTTGAAGGTGCCCGGGGCGGCATTCGGGGTTTCTTGCCACCATTCCAGTACCCGGATCAGGTAGCCCAGCGGCTCGACCACCCGGCGGATGGCGCCGATGGTGCCTTTGTGGCAGTGCACAAAGTAGCTGTTGGCGATGACCTGGCGTTTGGTGGCCTCTGGCCATTTGTCATCCCAGCGATCTACGCTCCAACTGGCGGCCAGATAGGGCAGCAGGTGGGTTGGGCAGGTCCATGGTGACCAGAGTGAGCGAAACTGGAGCGGCAACTGCATGGCCTGCTCCCCAGCAGTGGCCAGGTTGCGCTCGGTGCGGCTGGTGCTGGGCGGCAGCAGGGTGGTCATGATGCCCGCTCCACGGTGAAGCCGGTGCAGTAGGCCGCCTGGGTCGGGCTGGGGGTGATGTCTGCCCAGCCGATCAGGTCGACCTTGCTGACCCCTTGCACGTGCAGGGCGGCATCAATGGCGGAGCGCGGCACCTCGATGCCGATGCGCCGGCGCGGGTTGATGAAGGCGGCCAGCTTGTCGCGGGCGGCCTGCAGGATCACGTCGCCCTCTGCGCCCTGGCTGCTGATATGCAGCTTGGCGTTGATGCTGTAACGGATGATGCCCGCGCTCTGCACGGTGAGGCGGTCGGCAACCGGGCGGCGGTCTTCGTGACTCAGGGCTTTGTCTACCTTGGCTATCAGCGCGGCGTCGGCGGTGCCGTCGCCTTCGGTGCTGAGGATGGTGACAATGGCCACGGCGCCCGATGGGCTGGATCCTTTGGCGTCTGCCACCTTGCCATCAGCAGAGAGAGCGAAATACTCATAGGCCCCGGTCGGGCCGGCGACGCTAAGGCCATCCCACGCCATCAGGGCGCGCAGGATCAGGGCTTCGTCATCTTCCTTGAGTTCTGGTACCGGCGGGGTGGCGGTGGGGTCACCCGGCTGGATGATGAGTCGCTGCACATTCCAGTTTGCCACCAGGTTATCGAGGTCGCTCCCCTTGGCCCACGCCAGCATGTTGGCGACAGCGGCATCGTTGATACGCTGGCGCAGGATCAGCTCTCGATAGGCATTCTCTTGCAGCAGCTTGGTGATGGGCTCTGATTCGAGTGCCAGGGTGGCCTCGACGCTGGCTTGTTGGTCTGCCGGGTGGAGGCTGACGAAATAGGCTTTGCGCTCGGCCAGGATGGTCTCGAAATCCAGCAGCTCGACCACATCAGGCTGTGGCAGTTGGGAGAGGGTGATGGTGCTCACTGGGCGGCTCCGGTTGGGATAGTGATGCTGGCAGACTCCTGAGCGCCGCCATCTTTGCGTTGCCAGGTCAGCTCGATGGTCAAGGCGCTGGCAGTGGCGCCAGTCAGCACGTCAACCCGGGTGATGGTGATGCGCGGTTCCCAGTTGATGAGGGCCTGCACGGTGGCGGCCATCAGGCGCAAGCGGGTGACCTGGTGCAGGGGTTGGTCGATGAGGTAAAACAGCTCGCTGCCGTAGTCACGACGCATGACGCGGGATCCCACCGGGGTGATGAGGATGTCGCGCACAGACTGGATGATGTGGTCGGTGGCACTGATGGCGCGGCCATGGGCGGCATTCATGCCGAGCCAGTTCATACCGGGCCCCCGGAGGTGCCGTTGCCCGGCATGGTGTCTTTGTGTTTATGGGTAGTGACTTCTATGCCGCCGATGGTTGCGGTGGGGGCGGTAATCTTGCCGCCCGCGCTGATGGTGGTACCGACCTTGAGTGCCTGGGTGCATTCCACCAGGGGGGTGATCAGCTTGACGGTCACCGAGGCCGAGAGGGTGGCGCGCTTGATGCCGCTGGCATTGAGCGCCCCGGTGGCCGGGTTGTACTCGATGACGGCGCCATCAGCGTATTCAGTGCGGTCGAGATCCGGATTGTCATCGCCTGCCAAGGGTTCTGGGAAGGCAGCGCAATTGATGGGGCCGACGATGTAGGCATTGCGCAAATCGCCGCTGACCGAGAGCATCAGCACCTGTTCGCCAATGGAGAGGCGATGGCGGGTGCGGTTCCTCCCGGCCCGCGCAGTTGCGTAGGGCCGCCAGTTGGTGATGAGGTCGCCGGTTTTGACGCGACATTCCCCTGATCGCACGGCGGTGACGGTGCCGATGCGGATCAGGTTGTCGATCAGGCGTTGGAGTTCGGTCGGGGTCGGTTGCATGGGGCCATTGTTTTGGGCAATGGCGAGTAAGGCGAGGGGCGGCCAGTGTGTACGGCGCTGGCACACTGGCGGCGTTGGTTACAGCCCTTTGGTGAGGTGGGCGAGCAGCAGGTCTTCGACCTTGTCGATGTCTTTGTCATCCATGCCCAGTAACCGCCGTTCCGGGTACCGAATGTCTTGCCCCTTGCTGCCTTTGTCTTTCAGACCGTAGTGGTGGATATGGGCGATTTTCTCGGCCGTGCTGGCGAATGTGACCTCGGCCCTGTCGCTATAGCCCTTGGCCTTGAGCCATGTCGACTTGATGAGGCGGGAGAACATCTTGCGCTTGAGCCGACTTTTGTTGACGGTGTCGCCCTTGCTGGCATCGACCTTGATGAAGCGCTTGATGCGTGATCGTTTGAAGGTCCGGATGCCGCCCCGCATGATATCGAAGCCGATGATGTAGCTGCGAGTGCCGCGCCAGCTTTTCAGATGGCGCACTTCTTTGTCACTGGTGGTGTAGATGAACTTTATCTCGCGGTTGCCGCGCTGCGGCTTGCGTGGGTCCATCTTGTCCCCTTCCGGGGTGACGTTGTCTTTGATGCGCTTGGCGTTGCTTTCGCGCATCTCTTTGGCCATCTGGTCAGCAAATTTGGCCAGCTCCCGCTGCGACAGGTTGGCCCGGATCAACTCTACCCTGGCGGCGAAGTCGTTCAGACGGTCGATGTCGGCTGCCACGGCTGATACTCCCCGTTGATGAACAGTTCCCAGGTGATGCCGTCGTAGGGGTCTTCTGGCGGTTCGGGCAGGTGTTCGAAGTGCAGGCCCTGGCCATCCTTCCAGACCTTGACCCGCTCGGTCAGTGGCAGCTTGATTTCGATGTCGCAAGTCTCGTTGTTCTGGATCTCGACTTCGAACCGCATGGCGTTTTCGCGCTTGTCGCTGTTCATCATCAGTTCTGGCTGGTACTGCCTGATCCATGCCAGCAGCGGCACCATGACGGTGTTCACGTTCTGGGCAAAGTCGGCCACGATGATGGTCAGTTCGTACTGGTATTCAAACGACAGGCTTGCGGCGCCGGTGGCAACCAGCTTGCCCTTGTCGACGAATATCATCATGTGATCCGGGTTCTGGCGCAGCAGCGGGATGCACTGCTGCAACACCTCACGGATCTGTTTTGGCTTTTCCATTTTCCCTCCCGTTCTGGTGGCGTTGCTGGCAGGCGATAAGGCTGTCGACCTGGGCGGCGCAGGTGGCCCATGCCGCCTCGGTCTGGGTCAGTTGGTCGAGCAGATCACCGTTATTGACCGGGCTGGCTGCCGGCAGTTGGCAGGGCGCCGGGGCTGGACAGGTGAGCCTGATAATCTGCGGCGCCGGTGAAGGCGGGGCGCTGGAGCAACCTGACAACAGGATCAGGCAGAGGGCGATCAGCCCACTCCTTGAGTTCAGCATTTTCACGTTTGAGCCTCTTGATGGTGTCGGCCCGGGTGGCGGCCGTGATGGTCAGATCGCCAAGCTGGCGTTGCAGCGTGGCGGCGGCGGTTGCCTGGGCGTCCAGCTCGCCGGTGAGGGTGTCGATGGTCCCGTCTTTGAGTTTCTCCCGCTGCTCGGCCTCGACGGCCTTGTCGTTGGCGGCCTTGAGGTCGCTTTGCAGGGTGGAGACCTTGCCTCTGGCGGTCGCTGCCGAGGTGGCCGACCAGCCCCAGCCAGCCAAGGCGACGGTCAGGGCCAGCAGCAACCATGTGAGGGGGGAGCGCAGCAGGCTACGCCACATCCGCCACCTCCTTCACCGGATAGACCTTGGCAAAGTGGTCGTATGCCTTGGCCAGCTTGGTGTCGTAGTCATTGTCTTTGTAGGCCGGGCCGTTGTAGCGGCGGGCAAAGTCAGCCCACTTGCGACCCTGCATGGCCTTGTGCATGGCGGGATCTTGCTGGATGAAGCGGCACAGGGCGGTGAGGTGGTTGACCTCGCTGCGCTGCATGGCCGCCTGCCATTCGCTGGCCGAAGCAAAGTCCAGCGCCTGCCAGTGGTAGCCCATGATCTGGAACATCCCCCAACTGGCCGACTCGATGGCGGCATCCCGGTGCAGGCTGATGGCGAGTTGCAGCCGCTCCCACTCGGCCGTCCCGCCCGCATAGCCGCCGCGCTTGGGGTTGACCAGGTTGGGGTAATGGGCGGCCATCTTGTCGGCGGTGGCTTTGCCCAGGTGCTGGGTGAGCTGCTTGTAGAACACATGCCGCTCGAACAGCACCACCGGGCGCTGGTCTTGGGTGAAGCCTTCGCCAATGCTCTCGACCTGGGCGACGGTGGCCATGGTGGCCAGCGGCAGGCCCAGCAGGTCAGCGCCAGCCTGCATGTCGCCGATGCGCAACTGGTTGCCCCGCTCGCTGCCGAGCAGGGCGGCCATGGTGCGGGGGCCAGCCTGGCCGATGGCGGTGATCATGTAGTCCCGCTGAAAGGCGAGCAGGGCGCGCTCGGTGGCATCGCCAAACCAGCCATCCGGATCGAGCGGATAACCTGCTTTGACCAGGCGACGCTGCAGGTCGGCGACGGCGGCGCCGGTATCCCCTTTTTTCAGGCTCATGGTTGCCTCCTATCGGTGGTGCGGTAGTGTTTTTTGCTGCGCAGCAGGTGGTAGATAGAGCCGCCGTCACTCCACACCGCGCACAGCAGGAAGGCGGTGATGATGACGGAGGCGAGGTCGGGGACGATGATGGTGCCGAACAAGAAGCGGATCGGCACCGATGCCGTGGCGACACAGATCACCCAAGACAGCCAGGCAGGAAGCGCCTGATAGCGTCCATCCCGGCTGTCAAAGAACATGACACGCAGGCAGATGGCTGTGCACATCAGGGCATAGATCGCGGTGTAGATCATGGCGTAGGTGGGGTTAGTGGGGATCATCGTTGCCCCCTTTGCCAATGCGACTGAACAGGGTACCGAGCTGACCGGGGATCGAGTTCATCGCGACTTTCAGTATTTTCACCGCCAGGGCTGCGGCCACGATGGCCCCAACTCCCTTGTTGATCTCGATACCTACCGGCAGCAGCTTGGTCAGCATCTGGACGGTGAAATCTGCAGCGAGCAGCCCGCAGATGAACGAGGTGATAAACAGGAGGATGACTCGCCCGGCAATCTTCTCCTCGCTGGTGAGCCCAAAGAGCAGTGCACCGGCGAATGAGCCAAGCAGGATGATGGGATCGAGCCAGGGCGCGGTGGAGGCAAGCGCAAGGGCGAGCGCTACGCCATTGGCGGTACTGGCTGAAATGGGTTCTGGCATCTTGCTCTCCTATCGTTTGCTGCCGTAGTGGCGAGCGGTTTGAAATTCGTGGATGGTCTGGCACTCTGCGCAGCGTTCGCAGCCCCGGATCGCTTCACGGCGCGCTTGCGGGATGGTGTTGTCGCAGTCGATGCAGTAGTGCGGGCCGGTGCCACTGATGCGGGCGGCGTGGATGCGGGCAGCGAGTTGCTGCTCGCTGATGTCGGCCAGTCGTTCGAGTTCGTCGTCGAGGCGGCTCATGGTCAGTCCCATAGCTGGATCAGCGGCTGCTCGGCCTGGGTGGGGGCCGCTGGCATTGTGATGAGGGTTCCGGTCGGGAGGATGGGGCCGAGCGCGGCCAAACCGGGGTTGAGTGCGAGCACCTGCTCGGTGATGCCTGCGGTGTAGCCGTAGTGCCGGAACAGGATGAGGTCGAGGGTGTCACCCTGTTGGCTGCGCAGCTCCATCAGATGAGCGCCACGGTGATGTGGGTGGTACCGAGGATGTCGCGAATGGCAAAGCGGGCGTCGCGGTAGAGGTCATCCGAGCTGATGATTTTGGCATCGGCCCCTTTGACGCCATCACCGGTGGCGCTGTAGTCGGTGTAACGCTCCAGCAGGTTGGCGCGGGTCATGGCATAGACGGCGCGCCGGTAGCTGTGCAGGTACGCCGATTCGCCATTGATGACCTCACCCGGTACGGCGGCCAGGGTGGCGACCCCTTCTGCCTCACGGGCGCGGCGCCAGTCAGCCAGATCCCGGTTGACGCTGGTGATGGCGTCGATCACGGCATGCTTGAGGCGGGCCGTGGTGACGGTGCCATCGAGCCGGACGGTGTCGCGCAGGTCAGGCAGCGAGATCGCCGGCCAGAAGGGGCTGGAGTCTATCTCCCCTTCGGCTGGCGATGTGGGGGCATTGGCAATGAATCCGGTGCTCATGGTGCTCCTTTTCCGCTTGTTGGGCGGTGGTCGGGCCGTCTGGTATGCGAAACGCATTCGTCAGGCCCGAGCCGCCCAGGGTGCGGGGTTCGCTCGGTTAGCTGCCGCCGCCGGTGGCGTCGGGCTGCTGTTCTTTTTTCAGTTCGCGCTCGAGCACTTCGAGCTCTTTTTTGATGCCGACCTTGTCATGCAGCTCGATGGCGCGCCGGTAGTGCTCGGCGGCCTGCTGTTTGAGCCCATCGGCGAGGCAGGCACGGCCTACCGCCTTGTGCAGCTTGGCGCGCACCTGGTCGAAGATGTCGCAGTCGGCCAACATGGCCAGATAGCGATTGAGCAGGGGCAGGGAGGGTCCCGCGCCGGCTTCTTGCTGCTTGATGGCGGTGTCGGCGACTTCTTCGGCGATCATGGTGGCGGCGGTGCGTTCGTAGCGATCGGGGGTGCTCAGGCCATGGCGGATCACGTAGGAGGCCATGGGTAGGGCTCCTTCCAGATCGCCGGTGTCGAGGTGCCAGAGCATGACGGTGACCAGGACGTCATCTTGTCCGCCCCGGTCGGCGCCCAGCACGCCATCAATCCACGGCTGATAGACGACCAGCATGGGGCGCTTGGCGTCGATCTTGCGTTCGATGCTCTGGATGCCTTTGAGGGTGCGGCGGTGTTCGGCCAGCTGCATCAGCTGCAGCTCGTAGGCGTTGGCGCGTTGTTGGTCGAACTGAGGATTGGCCGCCCCTTGCAGGGCGGCCAGTTTGCGTTCGCGGTTGCGACGGGCAGGTGTCATATCGCCCCCTTAACCGCCGGCGGCCGGTTTCGGCCCGATGACGATGTTTTCGATCAGGGCGACGCAGTCGTAGTCTTCCACCACGTAGGCATCGTTGGAGCTTTCGTAGTTGACGATGCGGTCACGCTGCGGTTCTTCCTGGATATGACGGCGGCGGGCGCCTTCCTGCCAGTAGATGGACAGATTTTCCAGCGAAGTTATGAGCATGGAGTCTTCGGGGAAGAAGGGGACCCGCATGGCCTTGAGCCCGCCGATCTGTTTCTGGCTGACCAGCACCTGGCCGGCCAGCTTTTCCTGGTTGTTGTCGGCGTTGTTGATGATGGGGAAGTATTTGTCGGCCAGCAGCTTGCGACCGCAGATGACAACCAGTTCGGTGTCATCCTGATGCCAGGGGGCAATAGACTCGCTTACGGCATCGAACACCAGGGCGTCGAGGTTGTGGTAGTCGCCTTCTTTGGCGTCGTCCTCCCCCTTCGGCTGGTAGATGTAGATATGGCCGGAACCTTTTTCCCCTTCATCCATCACTTTGGCCGGGGCATCCTCACGGATGTGTTGCAGCCAGCCCTTGTTCACATCTTGCAGCAGCGGGTTGGCGGTGCGGTTGGTGCTCGGCGCCACGCTGGTACCGTGCCAGCCGATCATGATCCGGTCCAGCCCTTGGCGTTTGAGGATGGCGTCGCGAATGCGAGTCTGGAAGTCGGGGAATTTGGCCCAGATGTCCAGCTTGTTGTAACCCAGACTGGTGTCGTAGTTGGTCTTTGCGCACTCGTAGTCTTGCGGATAGAGGGCGCTCGGGTCGTTAGGTTCTCGGACATTGCTGCTGGTATCGGTGCGGCCTGCGATGGTGTTGCCGATACCGATACCCACTTTCTGCCCCTTCATCTCAGGTACCGGGATGACTTGGATCATTTCCAAGAACTTCACCGACTCCTGCATCTTGGTTTCCAGGGTCTGCTGGACGCTCGGCTGCACGTTGAACTGCACCATGGCGTTGGAAATGGCGTTGAGTTTGGCCACCTGGCCGGTGAACTCGTTGAACTTCTGGCGGGTTTCGTTACGCATGTATGGGGTCCTTAGCAGTCAGTTTGAATGGAGGTACCATCGCTACCGGTGGCCGGCTGGCGCTTGTGGCTGAAATCTTCCTGGCCCTCCAGCTTGGCGGTGAGGTCGGCCAGCGCCTTGGCGGTGGCATCCTGCTTGCTGGTCAGCTCGGTGATGGTCTGGGCCTGGTCGGTGAACTTCTTCTGCAGGTCGGCATCGAGGCTGGTCACTTCTTTCGCAACGGTCTCGACGGCCTGGTGCACGTCGCTGAGATCGGCAGTGGATTGCTTCTTGTGGCTGGAGAACATCGCAGTGACCCGTTCCAGCAGGCCGGGGCCTTTGTCGCCCTCTTCGGTGAATTCGACCTCGGTTTCGATGGCGCAGGTAAACAGGTTGGTCGATTTTTGCTTGCGCGCTGCCAGCGGACTTTTGTCACCAGCACCGGCGCAGAACTGGAGGTATTCGGTACCAAGGCTGGCGGGGGTGTTGGTCACTGCAAGACCTACCAGGTAGGCCTCGCCGGTACCGGCAAAGTCCAGATCCAGCTCGATGGAGGTGTAAACCTTCTGGCGGGCTTTGTTGAGTTTGATCAGGTCTTCGGTCGGGTCGATATCGGCGAACAGGGCCATTTTCTTTTCGCCGTCGATCTCGACCTCTTCGGCATAGACGGAGATCACGTCGCCATAGGCGCGAAAATCGCTATCAGGGAACGGGCTGAGGTAGTGTTCGAGGTTGACGCGGGCGCCGTACTTTTCGCGGTTGTAGTTTTTGGCTGCCTGGGTGAGCCATTCCGGCGCGATGGTGCGGCCGTCGGTGGTTTGGCCTGCCACCGCGACGCGCTTGAATTTTGCTTTCTTCGCCATGAGCTGGGATCCCTTTGGTGATTGGGTGGTGATGTCGCGGTTATGGTCTGGGTGACAGGCTGGCTCGTGCAATCGGCGGCCAGTGTGTACGGCGCTGGCACACTGGCGGGGTGGCGTTTGGATGGGTTGTGGCTGGGTAGACTGGCGCCATGACGACAGCACCCTTACTTTTCCCCCATATCGAACCCAGACGGCAGGCCATGCACCTGTTCTTCCAGGGCTATCCGCTCCGCGCCATTGCTGAATTGCTGCAGACGCCGGAGGGGACTATCTCGACATGGAAGAAGCGCGACGGCTGGGATGACATCAAACCCATTGACCGGGTCGACTTCGCCATCGAGGCGCGGATGTGCCAGCTGATCGCCAAGGAGGTGAAAACCGGCGGTGACTTCAAGGAGATTGACCTGCTTGGCCGCCAGATGGAGCGCATCGCCCGGGTTCACAAATACAGCAACGGCGGCAACGAGGCTGACCTCAATCCCAAGGTGGCGAACCGCAACAGGGGGCCGAAGAAGGCGCCCGAGCGCAATGTGGTGGAGCCCGAGCAGCAGGCGCGGCTGATCGAGCGATTCGAGTCGACCATGTTTGGTTACCAGCGCACCTGGTACGAGGCCGGCAATCAGTACCGGATCCGCAACTTGCTCAAGTCGCGCCAGATTGGGGCGACCTACTTCTTTGCCTTCGAGGCGTTCATCGACGCCCTGGTCACCGGGCGCAACCAGATTTTCCTGTCGGCCAGCAAGGCGCAGGCCCATGTGTTCAAGCAGTACATCATCCAGTTTGCCAAGGATGAAGGGGTCGAGCTCAAGGGCGACCCCATGGTGCTGCCGAACGGGGCGCACCTCTACTTCCTCGGTACCAACGCCCGCACAGCCCAGAGCTACCACGGCAATATCTACATGGATGAGTACTTCTGGATCCATGGCTTCCTGGAGTTCCGCAAGGTGGCTTCCGGCATGGCGATGCACAAGAAGTGGCGCCAGACCTACATTTCCACCCCCTCCAGCCTCTCCCATCCTGCTTATGCGTTCTGGTCCGGCGCCAACTTCAACCGGGGCAAGCCCAAGGCCGACCGGGTCGAGATTGACCTGAGCCACGCCAACCTAGCCGACGGCAAGCTGTGCGCCGATGGCCAGTGGCGGCAGATTGTCACGGTCGAGGATGCGGTGCGCGGCGGCTGCGACTTGTTCGACCTGGCACAACTGCGCAGCGAATACTCCGAGGAGGAATACCTCAACCTGCTGATGTGCATCTTCATGGATGACACCTCGAGCGTCTTCCCGCTTGCCACCCTGCAGCGCTGCATGGTCGACAGTTGGGAACTGTGGGACGACTACAAGCCCTTTGCCCTTCGCCCGCTGGGCAACCGGTCGGTGTGGATCGGCTATGACCCGGCCAAGGGCGGGCAGGGGGATAGCGCGGGCTGCGCCGTGCTGGCCCCGCCAGCGGTACCGGGCGGCAAGTTTCGGGTGTTGGAGCGCCACCGCTGGAGCGGGATGGACTTCGACGCCCAGGCGCGGGCCATCAAAGCCATGTGCGAGCGCTACAACGTGGGCTACATCGGCATCGACACGACTGGGATCGGGGAGGGGGTCTACCAGCTGGTGAAGCAGTTCTACCCGGCGGCGACCCCTATCCAGTACAACCCGAGCGTGAAAATCCAGATGGTGATGAAGGCGCAGGATGTGATGAACAAGGGGCGGCTGGAGTTTGACAGCGGTTGGACCGACCTCGCCCAGGCGTTCATGAGCATCCGCCGCGCCGTGACCGCGGGCGGCAAGCTGCCGACCTTTGAGGCCAGCCGGTCAGAGGAAACCAGCCACGCCGATATTGCCTGGGCCACGATGCAGGCCCTGTTACATGAACCGCTGGCAGGTGCCACCGGTGCCAATACCAGCATGATGGAGATTTTCGCATGAGAAAGCGCCGCCCACAGCGCCATACCTCGCCGGTGACGGCGACCCAGAAACCCGGCGCGGCCATCGAGGCGTTCAGTTTTGGCGAGCCGGTGCCCGTCTTATCGCAACGGGAGGTGTTCGACTACCTGGAGGCCATGCACAACGGCCGCTGGTACGAGCCGCCCCTCTCCCTCAATGGGCTGTCCCGGGTCTATCGGGCTGGGGTGCATCACGCCTCGGCCATCCAGGTGAAGCGCAATATCCTGCGCTCCTGCTTCATCCCGCATCCGAAACTGAGTTTGGCCGCCTTCACCGGGTTGGCGCTGGACTATCTGATCTTCGGCAACGGCTATCTGCAGGCGGTGCAGAACCGGCTCGGCGGGGTGCTGCGCTATGACCACCTGCGGGCCAAGTACACCCGGCGCGCCCTGGACTTGGACACCTATTGGTGGATTGCCCAGCCCGGCCAGGAGCAGGCGCTGCCGGCCGGGCGGGTTGGCCATGTGATGGAGAGCGACATCAACCAGGAGATCTACGGCATCCCCGACTATGTCGGCGGGCTAAACTCTACCCTGCTCAACGAGTCGGCCACCCTGTTCCGCCGCAAGTATTACGAGAATGGATCCCACGCTGGGTTCATCATGCACATCACCGACGCGGTGCAGAACGAGGGCGACATTGCGGCCCTGCGTGAGGCGCTGCGCCAGAGCAAGGGGCCCGGCAACTTCCGCAACCTCTTGCTCTACACCCCGAACGGCAGCAAGGACGGGGTGAAGCTGATCCCGGTGGCCGAGGTGGCGGCCAAGGATGATTTTCTCTCCATCAAGAACGTCAGCCGCGACGACCAGTTGGCCACCCACCGGGTACCGCCCCAGCTGATGGGAGTGATGCCGAACAGCACGGGCGGGTTCGGCGATGTGACCAAGGCCGCCCAGGTGTTCGACATCAACGAGATCGACAGCATCAAGGCCAGCCTGCTGGCGCTCAATGACTGGGCAGGGGAGGAGGTGATCCGGTTCAACCCCTACAAGCTGGCCGCCGGCATCGAGCAGGCCAGCCATGGCGACCTGCCGCGCTGACCTTTCCGATCGCATCCCGACACCCCGCCACCTGGCGGGGTTTTCTTTTGCCGGCGCATGGCATCGGTCGGCCTCCATCTGGTTCACCTGGACGATCCCCCGCCTAGGCTCGCCAGCGGCCCGCTACGCGATCGCCCTTCAAACCCACTCAGCACCGCGCCCAAATCCGGCTGGCTCTCCCTGCGTTCACCGGTGAGCCATGGCGGCCTGTTACGACCCCCTGCGCAGCGCTGGCGCGCAATCGGGACCCCGCCACGCCTGCCCGCTTTATGTGTCGATTTCCATGCAGGTGAACGGCTGGGGGAGGGGAGCGGCTCCCCGCGCCAGCACTGGCCGCGCTGGGGATGCCGGATCCTTTTTGCGATCCTTCACTTTCCGTCAGATCCTTTCACGTATTCACCTGGCAGAATGGAATGGATGTCAATGGTACAAAAAGAACTGGGGGCTCTATTACGCCCCCAGTTCTTTTGATGGGCTCTAAGCCTTATTGATAGGATTTCCAATTAGCAACAAGCCAGCTCCAGACATTCTTATGGCTACGCACATCTCCTGGAAGATGGCTTTTGATAAGCCTTTCCGCTTTCAAAGCAGGAGCCTTGGTAGTCCACTCACTAGCTTTGGCCAAGCGGTTCAGAAACGACAGAACTTCATACCCTTCATTACGATTCAGTAAGGTGTTATCAGGGGTTCCTGTTACTCGTGGATCATCAGGTGATATTGTCGTCCAAGAGTAGCTATATTGCAGGTCACTACGATTCAGAAGCGCCATAATTCTTCCTTAAAATTAATGGGTTCGGTGTTTTTAGCGGGGAGCCGCTGGCAGATAATATAGGTTAAAGCTCATCTGAGCCCCCATGCAAAAGACTACCCTTTGGGGTTGCTCCGGTCACGCACCGAGGTGCGTGACCGGTCACATTACCAACTTTTTGCTGTCGGCAGACGGTGCAGGTGGGGAATCAACCTGTTCCAGTCGCGATCACAGTGGGTGGCGGGCTGCACATGGCGGGTCTTGTCGGCCAGGATGCGTTGGGCGCTGGCCAGGGTCATCGGGTATTCGTGGATGATGGAGTAGTAGGTGCCGGCTTCACGATGCTCGGCCACCTCGAGTAGGGGATAGATGCGGCGGGCGGCCCCCATCATGTAATCGGCGGCGCGCCAGAGCCACGCCAGCGAATGCAGTTCGTCGTCGGTCAGCACGGTGAGGGGCTGCGGATGGGCGGCGGTCTCCCGGTCCAGCACATCGAGCACCCAGCGGCGAAACTCTTTGGCCAGCGCAGTGCGGGCGAACATAGCGATCAGATGGGCGCCGCGCAGGGAGAAGATTCGAACCTCTTTCTCGCTGCTGCCATTGCCGAACCCCTTGGTCATCGAATTGATGACCAAGGTCATGCAGGGGGTAAATTCGTCGGCATTGCGGTTGTACAGGTTACTGATGGACTTTTCGCTGGCATAGCCAAGGGCTTGGGCGATCTGGGTAGCGGTCAGCCAGGGCTGGCCGTGATGGGGGATAACGGTGAACTGGGTGTCATGGAAGCGGATGCTGTTCATTGTGGTGTCTCCAAACGTCGTTGGGTAACGCCACCGATGACGCCAATCATCTGGTGACGAACTGAACGAGGTTGGCGTACCGGCCACAATGAACCCGGCGCCCCGAAGGGCCCCCGCCCAGCCCGTCATAACTGACAGGTACAACTGGGTTGCACAAAAAAACACGCGAGAGCGTGTTGTGCTCATTGTGGAAGTTCGGGACGCCAATCCCGGCAACGGATTTTGCCGTTGCCCGCGCAGTATCGCGCAACAGCGCGACACCAATCAACCCCAATAGTCCCCGATGCTCCCTTTTTGTCCCTTTCCGGCCCCCTGCGGCCCGCATCCGCGCTTATCAGGGAAAATCGGCACCATCACCCCTGCCCAGCAGCACAACACCGCCGGCAGGGTACCGGTTCTACGCAAGGAAGGGGACGTTAGTTTCGGCAGGAAACATACACAAAGTCAGGGAGCGCAGGACTGCTCAGGGTTGGGGAAGGCAGTATTTACGATAGAAGTTGCGGATCAAGGGGGTGACGTGTGGAGACAGGTCAAACCCGGCCAAGATGCGTGCAAAGGTTGGCTCTTCACAGATGGCGTGGGTTTGAATGTCACCAGCCGCGATTTGTTCGCCGACCGTTGCTGCACCGAAAATCTCGGCTTTGCGGTAAAAGACAAAACTAGGGTGGTGCACGAAAGGGTGATCCCCCACATCAAGCACACAAGTCCGATCATGCTCGATGTTGGGGGCGATGCTGCTGATATTGACCGCAAGAAAGCTTGCTTTGGTGTTTCTGGGGTAAAGAATGGGGTCGTTACAGACAAAAAACAGATGATTGGTTGCGCCCGATGGGATCAGCAGCGTGCCTCTTCGCACGAGTGCTATCGACATTAGCGCAACCTGCTGGTGATTTCGTCGAGCTGGCGTTGTTCGCGCAGATGCTGCGCCATGGCGCCAGCCACTTCCGGCGACTTGCCGACTGCCAAAAACAGGTCTTCTTCCTTGATGGGGTAAGCACTGCCTCTGGGGTCTTGCCACTCCGGGCAATGGTCATGGGTGTAGTCACGGATTTGGTATCGAGTCATGTGCCCAAACTCGTGCCATACCTTGGTCAGGATTTCCAAATCCACATCGCTGAGCAAGTCGAAGTCGTCCCGGTCGGACACGTTGCGACGGATTGCCACCTCGTAATTCGCTTCGCCCGAGATCCACTCATTCCAGCCGTCAGCATGCTCACCGCCACCGCGGATCAGATTCAACGTCTGTGACAGCACGGGCCCATGGGGCATGGACACCATGAGGTCTCCGCTGATGGATTCACCGAAACGGCTCATGGACTCCCGATCACTCAGGTAGAGCAGTTTCATCAGTTTGAGGTATGCCATTCGTCCGCCCCGCTTGGAAAGCAGGAAGGCGGCCATTTGTGCCACACGCTCTTCGTTAAACATGGTTTGTTCCTTCCTCACTGAGTGAGTTTTGCATGTCCTGGCCGATAACTGACCAGTCGATGCGCAGTTCATTCATACCGCAATCAAAACGGCAAAATCACTTCCACCGCTCTGTTTCCATGTTCTTTGCCACGGTAACAAAGCCCTCAGCCATTTTGGCTTTGAATGAGTCGCTAGTGATTCGCTTGCTTTTCCCAGGGCGGATTTTGGCCTGGAGTTGCTTCTCATTGAGATGGCTGCTCATAGCGTGATCCTCTTCAATGATGGGGTGGACGTCACCAAACAGATGCTCGGTGAGTAATATTCAATTTTGTATATTACGCAGTATCGCGCAACATTGCGCCACCAATCAACCCTGGTAGTCTCTGATTGCCCCTTATTTTCCCTTTCTGGGCCTTTTAGGGTCTTTCAGGTCTTCTCTGGTCCTTGCCGAGGAAAATCGGCACCATCACCCCACCTAACGAGGCGCTGATGCAGGTCATCGACAAGATCAACCAGGGGCGGCTGGGGAAGGTCTACTTCGCGGCTCGCGGTCGGGACACCCGGGAGTGGATGATGAAGCGAGAGCAGTTAAGCCCCCGCTATACCACCGCGCTCGGCGAGCTGCCGGTGGTGAAGTAAGGACATTATCTTTTGGCAAACGCGCCCTGCCGCGCCCGGGTGGCCTTCCAGACCTGCTTGGGTGTTGGGCCAGCAGGCAGCACCCGCTTTGCCTTCTTGGGTGGGGTGATGGTGTCTATCTCACCTTGGTAGAACGGGAACCAGGCATCCTCGAACCGTATGACCCGCTCCATGCGGTCGAGCAGCAGATCGCAGAGATAGCGGTCGGCTGCCGGCAGGCTGTCGAGTTCGTGGGTAATGGCGGCACGACCTGCCGATCCCGGCGGGTATTGCTGGATGATGGGCCAGAGCCGCTGGCAGAGCGGCAGCAGGCGCTCCACGTTGGCGCGGGGGATGATGTCCTGCACGTTATTCCCCCTCTGCATAAGGCGACCATGTTTCTCTTGGTTCCTCTGGCTTTGGAAATTCGTATTCGTCTGGATTGAAGGTGGGGTTAAGCCATTCGCGGGCCCCAGGGTTGGCCTTGTCGTAGTGGCAGCCTTCGGCAATCCACAGCTTTTTTCCTGTGGTTTTGCACACAATGGTGCCTGTCCAGAGCATGTAGGCTGGTTTCTTCTTCATACACACCTCCTTAGTTAAAGGCCCCTGCGTTGACGGGCCGCTGCGATTTCTGCTTCATGGCGCTTGTTGTCTGCTTTCAGCCAGTCGACGCGGGCCTGCTCCTGTTCGGTGGGCTGGTAACTGGCCCGGTCCTCTTCGTCATCCAGCAGGCGAGTGAAGATGGTGATCGCCTCTTCGGCCTGCGCCAGCGGCAGAGCTGCCAGCCATTCCGTGATGTTGCCGCCGGAGTGCATCAGCTCGCGGGCCTGCTGTTTCAGCATGTCGCTGCTGGCGGCCCGGTTGC
This sequence comes from Aeromonas sp. R6-1, assembly GCF_040908165.1. NCBI lineage: Bacteria > Pseudomonadati > Pseudomonadota > Gammaproteobacteria > Aeromonadales > Aeromonadaceae > Aeromonas > Aeromonas sp. R6-1. The sequence continues at coordinate 139,635 of NZ_JBFODF010000026.1, read as the reverse complement.
TGGCCTGCTCTGCCTCGATCTCGGCGGTCAGCTGGTCGGCCACAGCATCGCCAGCACCAGGCCAGTGTCGGGTCACAATCAGCCGATCGCCCCGCAGTCGCACATACTGGCCGCCGGCATTGATGATGCTGCCGTGCAGCAGCAGGGTGGCGTTACTCTCATCAAGACCCATACGGCTCAACTCTTTAGCCAGAGCGGATCCTTTCACCCCCGATTTGGATCCTTCCGTACAGTTATTGACAGAACTCCGAGGGGGGCGGCTGCCGCCGCCTGAGGGCAACTCGCTGCGCTCGCTCACAGCAGGCTCGCGCTGCTCGCCCAAACCCGACCCGTTGACCCCCTTGCGCACTATCTGCCAACCCTCGGTGCGGGTGATGGCGGTGGTCATGCCGATGTCAGTGATCACCCCCATCAGGCGCAGCACATCCTCGCCATACTTGTTGGCGGCTTCATCGAGGCGCTTGGAGAGGCGGATCAGGTGTTCTTTGCGGGGAAGGTCAATGCCGCCCATGGCGTCGATAAAGTCTCCCCAGCGGTTGTTGTCGGCTGCGGTGCGAGCGGCTTCCAGGATGCAATCCCACTCGATCACCTCGTCACCCAGGCGGCGCAGCTCACGCCATACGCTCACAGCAGGGCCGCCTATCTGCTGAAACTGGCGTATACGCCAGCAGCTCGCCCAGGCCGCGACCGCGATGGTGGTGTGGTCGACCGGGGCCTCGGCCTCGTAATCCATCCCGACCTTGTGGCCGTCGATGTTCTTGGCGATGTACTTGGCGATGTAGCCGGTGGCGCTGCCTTGGGTTGGGTCGATCTCCTTCCAATTCACCCGTGGGTTGATGGCCTTGACCACCGCCGGGCTGCTCACATCGAGCAGCCACTTGATGCGCGGCATCTTGTTGCGGATTTTCATCTCGGACAGCGCATCGAGCTGGTCGCCGTTGGGCATTTTGAGCTCGGCCCGTTCGGCGGCGGTGAAGTGGTAGGCAAGCAGGGTCAGAAAGTCGCGTTGGTGCTCGGGGTTGATAAACAGCAGGCAATGCCAGTGCGGGGTGCCATCGTGGTGCGGTTCCACAACCCGAAAACCGAAGGCCATGATCCCCTCGCGGGCCAGTGCGGCACGAAAGCGGGCCCACTGTTTGCACAGCAGGCGGTTGGTCTCGGTCGGGCAGGCGCCGTTGAACTTCTCATTCTGGTAGGTCTTCGCCTTGTCTTTGCTGCCCTGGCGCCAGGCGTGATAGCTGGAGGGGGCGGTCAGCGTCAGGAACAGGCCCAGTTTGCCCTGCTCCTGTGCCATGTCTTCAAAGCCCCGCATGCGCACCATCAGCTCATGACGGCGGATCTCGGGGTTGGCGACCGAGCCCATCACCGCATCGACCAGGTCAATCTCTTGCCCCAGATCTTCGTTGACGGCGCTCATGCTCGCCATCCATGCCTGCTGTGCCGCCTTGCGCTGGGTGAACTCGCGCACCGCGTGGGCGCTGGCGTAGGGGCTGACCCCCTTGCGCACCTGGCCGGTGAGGATGGCAATCAGCTCGCAGTAGATGGCCCAGGCGCGGTTGATCTTGCGCAGCCACCATGACTCGTCGAGCAGGCGCACCAGCAGGCTGGCGGCGGCTCCCTCGAACTTGTCCACCTCGTCAGCCAGATCATCCCGCTCTTCTTGGCTCAGTGGGCGGCCCAGCAGGCACTCCACCTTGGTACGCGGGTGAATGGGGAGGGGAGGGCAGAAGTGCCACGCCTTGGCCTGGGCCCCGATATCGGCCAGCAGCTCCGTGGCGGTGCGCTCATGGCCCGCCGCCGCCAGCAGTTGCTGGCAGCGACGGGCCCACTCGGCGGCAACCAGCTCGCGGCGCACATCGTTGCGAAGATCAATCACCGGTACCGGGAACCGGCTCTGTGCGGCGGCGCAGGCGTCGACCATGCGGCGCAGCCAGATGTTGGCGGTCTTGGGGTTGGCCGGGTAGCGGCGCAGGAAGGTCGCGGCCAGCGGCTTGGCAACGTGCCACTCAATGCGGGCGAGTTGTTCGGCCGCCCCGGCCATGTTGATGGCGTGGTGCCCGACCAGGTAGTGCTGGGGCAGCTGTATCCCGTGCAGGTTGGTGATGGCGTCATTCATGCCGCTACCTCCTGCGCATCGGCACACATCTCTGGCAGGTTGGCGCGAACCAGAGCGGCAGCCAGTGGTGGGCACACGGCATTGCCGCAGCGAGCCACCTGCGCTGTTTTGGTGAACTTCTTGCCAGTGGCGTCGTGGTCGATCACGTAGTCGGCCGGGAACCCCTGGGCGGCGAACAGCTCATGGGGTTCGAGCATCCGCATGCCGATATCGACGATCTGGTAATCCTCTCCGCGCACGGTGACTAGCCCGAACCGGTGCTTGGTGGTGACGGTCTGCAAAGGCTCGTCAGCAGGGTGGCCGATGTTGGTGCCGTAATACTTGAGCAGGAAGGCCCGCACCTCGCCGATATGCAGCCCGCCAGCGGTGACAGTGGGCATGGGTTCGGTTACTGGCTGGCCGTGCTGGCAGGTGCCGCGCAGTTTCACCAGATGGCTGGTCACCAGCGCATTGTGGTCAACGGTGGTGACGGTCGGCAGCGGCTGGATCAGCTCGGCACCCACGACGCCGGTGTAATGCTTGGCTAAGAAGGCGGTCACCAGCTGACTCTTGTCGGCCTTGGCCATCACTGTGCCCAGCGGGTCTTCCACTGACTGGCCGACAGAGTTGCCGAACTGGCGGGCGATGACCGGTGCCACCAGGGCGAAGTGACCGCCCTTCACCTGGGCGCAGATGGTGCGCAGCGGCTCATCTGCCGGCATGTTGCGCTGATGGCTGGCGTTGGCGAACTCGGTGATGAAGGGGACAAGGGTTGGCTGCACAACGGCAAACCCCGGTGATTGGGTGATGGTTTGCAGGGGCTCGTTGATACCCTGACCCCGGAAGCAGTCGTACACAGTGCGCGTGCTGGTGTGGTTGCACTTAACAATGAACGGCTCGGCGGCGTTGATGACGAATCGCTCCAGCCCCTTGGCAATCCGGCGCAGGGTATTCTCTGCCAGTGGCCGCTTGCGTTCGAATATGGAGGGGCACGGGATTGACCAATCGATGATGTCAGCAGCGGTCCGCCACGGCAGCAGCTTCCCGGCCTGCACCTCAGCACTGGCGGGGTCGCCATGGGTCGGCTTGGGCCACACGATGGGGGCGCCATCCCGGCGAGCGATCAGGAACAGGCGCTTGCGGATGGTGGGGGTGCCGTAGTCGCAGGCACGCAGCTCCCGCCACTCCACCTTGTAGCCCTGGCGGCGCAGAGCGTTGATGAAGCTGTTGAAGGTGCGGCCCTTTTTTGCAGGGTCAGGGCGAGCGTTGCCCTCCGAGTCGATCAGCAGCGGGCCCCAGGTTTGAAACTCCTCGACGTTCTCCAGCATGATCACCCGGGGGCGTACCGTGGCGGCCCAGCGCAGAGTGACCCACGCCAAGCCCCGGATCTTCTTGCTGACCGGGGTCGAGCCCTTGGCCTTGGAGAAATGCTTGCAATCAGGTGACAGCCAGACGAGCCCGACTGGGCGGCCAGCCACGACGTCTCGCGGCACGATATCCCACACCGATTCGCAATAGTGCTCGGTGTCAGGGTGGTTGACGGTGTGCATGGAGATCGCATCGGGGTCGTGGTTGATGGCGATCTCCGGGCTGCGACCCAGCGCCATCTCGATCCCGGTAGACGCCCCACCGCCACCGGCGAAGTTGTCCACGACGATTTCATTGAAGAGGCTGAAATTCTGTTCTCTCATTTGCACACCCCACACTTTTCGGTCACATACTCGTTGGGTTGCAGGTAGCGGCCGCAGGTGGAGCAGGTCGGTACCATGTCCAGGGTGGCGAGCCGATCAGACCAGCAGGTGGACTCGCAGAAAAACAGACTGGTCATGCGGTTGCCGGAGAGGATGACCGGGCGCACATGGCCGAACTCGCCGCAGCAACTGCACCGCATCGAGGGGCGAGCGTTGGCCGGGACGGTCTTCACCACGGATTCACTGGCGGCGCGGGCCAGCGGCCAGCAGGTTTCGACGCAGTAGGGGTAAGAGCGGCGACCGTGTCGGCCCGCTACCGGCAGGCAAACCGCCATCTGGTGGCACTTGGTGCAGGGCTCAAGCGTCACGATATTGCTGTTTGCAGGGCGCACGACGCCCAAAGCCGGGGCAAGCCCGGCTGGTTTTTGGTGAGTCATTAGATGGCGCCTCCGTTGTATGACTGGCGCAGACGGGCGGCAGATTGGTGCTCGCAGCGGCGGGCCGCGCGCACCATGACCAGCAGGGTTTTGATATATCGGTGGGGGCGGCAGGGACGGCGACGGGCATCCAGTAACTCGAGTTGGTATTCCCGGCGGCGCGCGGCGTCGCTCAACATGGCATCGAGCCAGAAGTCGTGGATCATGCTGCATCCTCCGCAATCAGATGACTCAGGCCGTTCGGCAGGTTCACACGATTGCCGTTGTCCCAAATAAACCAGCTGTATTCGCAGGAGTCAGACCCGCCATTCACGAAACGGGGCCGTGGTACCAGGATCGGGGTCTTGTTCGGAAAGCCGACCTCTGCCCAGAACGGCACGCGCTTTTTGCTGCCCAAGAAGTTCACCCGCTGCAGGTAAATCAGGGTGCCATCAGGTTCGAGCTCGTACAGACTCTTTCTCAGAAACTCCTCCGTCAGCGAGAACGGCGGGTTGGTGATGATGACGTCGAACTGGCGGCCAAAGTCCCAAGTCAGGTAGTCGCGGCCATGGCGTATCTCGGCCCACTCCTTTTGCTCGGCCGGCAGCGGAACTGGATCGAAGATGTTCCCTTCTGCGCGGCATGGTTCCATGAAGTGATCACCTGGACGGAAGCTGATGCAGCGCATCAGGGCAGCCACTGCGCTGGCGGGCGTTGGGTAGAGCTCGCGCTCGATGACATTGCCGGTGGTGCTGCTCATGATTGGCCTCCTTCACAGTGGCAGACGCCAAACAGTTCATAGGTCAGTGGACCTGGCGCGCCCTGCATGGTGATGCCGGTGCGTGCGACTTGGACCCTGTCACCACCCCGAACCCGGATTGTCACAGTGGCGACACCTTCCTCGACGATGACGCCATCGACAGCTTTGAGCTGGGTGGTTCTGGCGCGCTGGATCACCCGCTTGAAGGTCACCTTGTCTCCGCAGCGAAAGGCGGCCGGATCCGGCAGGCGGTAGCGCCCACACTGTTCACATCTCATGTTGCTCATGCGGCTACTCCTTCCAGTACACAAGCGCGGCCGGAGGCCAGGGTTTCGATACGGGCGGCTTGGCGCTGGCCACGCAGCCAGCAGTTTTTGACGTTGATGTAGCCGTGGCGCACCAGGTAGGCGACGGCAGCGGCCGGTGATGGGGCGGTGTGCTTGGCGGTGATGGCGATCATTGGGCACCCCCTTGCAGCTCATGGGCAAAAGGCGGCTGGAATATCACGGTGACGTCATGGACTGGGGCCGCCATGTCCACGCCGATGATGTGGGGCCGCTGGCCACCCTGCAGGATCTCTAGGCGCTTGGTCAGCTCGGCGTAGATGTCGAGCAGGGCCAGCTCGTCGGCCAGTTCGGCCAGCGCCTCAAGGCTGGCCTCGACGGCCAGGCTGTGGCAGGCCCCGAGCTGGGGGCGGTGGGTATTTATCAAGGAGTTGGCGACTTTGCGGATCGCCTGTTCTGCTGTAAGATTGTTCATGAGGTTTACCTCGCTGATTGATTGAAAGCCCCGCTGGTGCGCCAACACCGATAGCGGGGTTTTTTATTGGCCGTTCCCGGCTGCCTTTCTCAATGCCGCGATGCGGCTTTCCAATGTGCTGGCCTGCTCGTTGAGTAGAGCCCGGCGTTTGTCCTCAAAAGCCGCCTGCTCCAGCTCGCTGCGGGTCGGCCCCTCAATGCGGCGGGTGGTACGGTGCCACTCGCGTCGGTGCAGCACGCCGCCATCAAACTCGTGCAGGGTCGCCAGCAGCTCCCCCAGGGCGAGGCGGATCGCCTCTTGCTGCTCAAAGTCGAACTGGTCCAGCTCGCGCCCGGCTTGGGTGGTCGACACCCCGGCGGCGTAGCAGATGACGGCTCGGGCCCGGGTCGGCAGGCGTGACCAGCGGCTGGCCGCCCCATTGCGGCCGAACTGGGCGCGCATCTCTGCCAGCGCCACCTCTGCGGCGCTGGGCTGTTGAACGAGCTCGAAAATCTTTGCGGTGCTCATGGGGTGGCCCTCCGGTTATGCCTGCAGCAGCCTGGTCAGCCAGTGCGGGCGAGGTCTCTTGCTGAGCTGGCGGCATGGTTGGAAGCGCAGCGCGCCACGGCGGCCCTCGCTGTCTTCCAGATAACTGCCGTCGAAACGGGTGGTGTTGCGCATCACCGGCTCGTCGCCGCTGGTGACGACGGTGGCGCGGTTGAACAGCAGAAAAGGCAGCGGGATCAGCCCCGGCTGCTCTGCGCGAAGTTTCATGCTGGCTCCTTGAGCGGGACGCTCTTCGACATGGTTTTGCAGTTTTTGCCCACGCCCTTGCAGGTCGGCAGCACGATGGCCGGATTGGGCATGGCGGATGGGCTGATGGTGCCGACGATTTCAAACGCGGCCTTGAAGGTGTGGCCGCAGTCGACATTGCTGCAGGCGTAATAGGCGTGCCCTGTCAGAGGGCTCATTTTTGTGGAGTTTCGGGTGTTCGCGTGGTAACCGCAGTGGGGGCAAATCAATCTCATGGTCTGGTCTCCTATGCGCCGATGGCGGCGCGGGCCATATCGGCGGCGCACGCGAGGCTGGGGATGGCGTGAAAGCGGTCCTCGACCTCGGTAGCCAGCAGCACCAGGTGCTCGATGCCTGCCCAGATGCCGGTGACGACGGTGTTTCGGTGTGATTTGGTGACGCGATCACCGGCAAGCAGGGTGGTGGCCTGGGCCGTGACGCCCATGATCTGGGCGCCCGCATTGAGCGCCTGCTGGGCGCGGGCCTCTGGTGCAACCTGGGCGGCATCCGGCAGACGAACGGCGGTCAGTTGGCAATCAAACAGCAGGCCATCAAACAGGGTGTCGTCGCCGGTGGCGTGGTAGAGGGCAATGAGATCGTGCGCAGTCAGGTTGTGCCGCTCACACGCCGGGTTGAATTTGTTGTGCAGCACGTGGCTGGACATGCCGATGGCTTCTGCCAGCTGGCTGATGTTGTGCGCCTGCTTGAACAGGTCGCATGCCCCTGCAAAGTGGCTGTGTGAAAAACAGGACTGGTTTGACACTCTGATTTCCCTCCAAAGGTCGCTATGGTTAGCTGGCGAGTGTGAACAGGGATGACGAGTGTCCCGCCATCTGTTTGGCGATAAACACATGCACCTTGACCATCACCAACTCATTGGCGCGCGTTTTTTCCATGACATCGAGGCGGCCCGTTTTGACCCAGTGGCGGGCGGTATCGACAGACACCCCGATCCACTCGGCAAACCTGGCGATGGGCATCAGCGGCGGAATGTCTGCCGAGATCACCAGATTGATCGCGCTGACGGCGGTGGCCTGGGTCGGCCTGGCGGCTGGATTGACATGACGAGGTGGCATGGTGGTTACGCCTTACCAGGTTGTGCGTTGGTGGGGTCAGCCTTGGCGGCGGCCGTCGCCCGCTGGACGCTGGGGATCTCCTCCAGCGGGGTGCCCGGCGCGACGCGCTGAGATGGGCGCCGTTGGCCAGACGTGGGGGCGGGGTCAGCCTTCAGTGCACCGCCGGTCAACACCTCGATCTGGTAGGCGCGGCCCTGTGGGATGGTGTCGCCCCACTTAACTACTGCGGCGTGTGATATGCCGAGCGCTTTTGCAGTGGCAGTCACACCACCGAAGTGTGTTATGGCGTCATGTTTTCGCATTGCCCTCACCGTGTCCTTAAGTATCAACAATGCGAAAACTGTAACCTAGGTATTATAGGTGGTCAACGATTTTTGATCCCAAAGTATCAATCGCGGGTGGTAACTTAGGTTTCATGAAAACGATCAATGACCGCATTTCAGAGCGCCGCCAGGCACTCAAGATCAGCAAAAACGAGTTAGCTAGGCGCGTTGGGATTACTCACGCGTCTGTTAATAAGTGGGAATCAGGGCTGAACCAGCCAAAAGGCCGCTATCTCAACGATTTAGCGGCTGCGCTCGGCGTGTCTGTTGATTGGCTGCTGACCGGCAAAGAAGAAGGCAGCACGGGCGTCGCGGAGTCTCCTATTCCTGGCTATCGCAACGTAGAACCGGCGGTCATCCCGCAAGGCGGTCGAGTACCGATCCTGAGCTATGTGCAGGCTGGCAACTGGCGGGAGATCTGCGAACAGGCCACGGGTTTTGATGGCAACGTCGAGTATGTGACGGCCAGTGTGGACATCGGTCCCCGTGGCTTTGGCCTTTGGCTGCGTGGCAACTCGATGACCCCGCAATTCAATGAGGGGGACCTGGTGATCGTGGACCCTGACGAACAGCCACGCCCGGGGGATTTCGTGGTCGCCAAGAACGGCAGCGAAGAGGCCACCTTCAAGAAGTACCGGCCCCGTGGCATTGATGAGAGTGGGCAAGAGGTCTTTGAACTGGTCCCCCTCAACGACGATTACCCGCCCATGCACTCCGACCGGCAGCATATTGAGATCATCGGCGTGATGGTCGAGCATCGAATTTTTAGAAAGCGATAGGTATCTGAGTTTTATTTGCTATATTTTATTATATTTGGAGATTAAGTTGATACTATCTGATTTATTAAAAAAAGAAAATAACAATATAGATATATTCAGATTGATCGCTGCCAGCATGGTAATTTACGGCCATGCTTATGCGTTATCTCCTGAGGCTGGAAAATCAGATGTAATTCATAGAGTCCTACTGCATGATGATTATTCAGGGTCAATTGCAGTTAAGATATTTTTCTTTTTAAGTGGATTGGTTGTAACTAACTCACTTATAAATAACGGCGATCTAATTCGCTTTGTTATATCTCGGGTTTTTAGAATATGGCCAGCCCTTATATTATCAAGCGTTATTACTGCTGTTCTTTTGGGGCCATTGTTAACACAGTTGACAATTGTTGATTATTTCAATTCCAATGATGTTTTAAGATATATTTATAATATTACATCCATGAATATACAGTATACCCTTCCTGGGGTATTCGTAGATAACCCATATCCCAATGCAGTCAACGGTTCACTGTGGACCATCCCATTTGAAGTATTTGCATATGTATTGCTTTTTGCTTTCTTTGCTGTGGGTGTACTAAGGTCTAAAAAACTCAGTGTTGCTATATTTATACTCATACTGATCGAACCATTTATAACTTATAAAGTTATGTTTCCATGGGTTCCACAAAATCACGAAATAGATTTTTTAGCCCCTTGCTTTGCATTCGGTGCGATTCTAGCTTTATATAAAGACACTGTGAATGTGAGACTCTCTCATTGTGTTGGTTTTTTTGTGCTGTATTACGTTCTCAGTGGTACACTATACTCAGCATACTTGGCATATGCATTTATCTTCTTATCTATTTTATATCTTTCATCAAGAAAGTTTATGTTAAAGATAAAGCCTAAAATTGATTTGTCTTATGGCGTTTATTTATGGGGATTTCCAGTGCAGCAAGTCATGGCCCATTACTTTCATTCTCAAGGAGTTCTTTTTAATCAGGTTTCATCGCTACTAATATGCCTTTCTCTTGGCTTCCTGTCGTGGCAGCTATGTGAGAAACACTTTATTAAGTACGGATGGAGTTTGCATGTGTTTATTAAAGAAAAATGCCAGTTACTAAAGTCAAACTAATCAATCTGACTCCTACGTATGACTGTCCGTAAACTCGATGATGGCAAGTCTAAGCTCTGGCTTGCTGAGGTCTATCCACAAGGCCGTGATGGCCCCCGCAAACGCAAGCGCTTCGCCACCAAGGGCGAAGCCTTGGCATGGGAAAAACACATGCTGGCCCAGCCCTGGCAACAACCAGAGGCTGGCCATGCGGATGAGCGGCGGCTGAGTGACTTGGTGGCGCTCTGGTATGGTCGCCACGGCCAAACCCTGACCGATGGCGAACGGCGCCGCGACAAGCTGATCTGGCTGGCTGAGGCGCTGGGTAACCCGCTGGCCACAGAGTTCACTGCCCAGCAGTTTGCGGCCTATCGTGAGCGGCGACTGGCCGGCGAGCTTTATGTGCCCGGTCAGCGCAAACAGGTATCCCCGACCACCATCAACCGCGAGCTGCTCTACCTGCAGGCGGTGTTCAATGAGCTCGGCCGCCTGGGGGAGTGGGCCCACGGCAACCCGCTGGAGGTGCTGCGCCAGTACAAGGTGCAGGAATCCGAGCTGGCGTTCCTCAATCAGGATGAAATCGAGCAGTTGCTGGCAGCGTGCGCGGGGCTGAACGACTTGTGGCTGATCGTGATGCTGTGCCTCTCGACCGGGGCGCGTTGGTCTGAGATTGAAAAGCTGACTCGATCACAAGTGGGCATCGGTCGGCTGACCTTCACCCGCACCAAGGGCAAGAAGAACCGCACCGTACCGGTGGCCGGCTGGCTGTTGGCCTTGCTGCCCAAGCGCACCGGCCGCCTGTTCGGTGATTGCTACGCCGAGTTTGAGAAGGCGCTGCGCCGCGCGGGGATCACCCTGCCGGCCGGCCAGCGAACCCACGTGCTTAGACACAGCTTTGCCTCCCACTTCATGATGGGCGGTGGCAACATCCTGGTGCTGCAGCGCATCCTCGGCCACACCGACATCAAGATGACCATGCGCTATGCCCACTTCGCCCCTGACCACCTCGAAGACGCGGTCAAACTCAACCCGATCACCGCGCTGAAAAATGGCGGCAAAGTGGCGGCAGCGCTCACCAGCGACACCCAATAACCCCCATCCATCCCCAAGCAAACCCGCAAAAACACGGCAACCAATTGATTCACAGCGGCTGGCGATGGTTTCAAAATCCGCCGTAGCAATACGTGTCGGTTCGAGTCCGACCCCGGGCACCATCAGATTCCATGACAAAAGGCCATCCTCGCGGATGGCCTTTTGTTTTTCCGGGCGGTGCGAAGAGGTGTACCCTCAGACCCTCAGACCCTCAGACCCTCAGACCCTCAGACCCTCAGACCCTCAGACCCACAGGCTCTCGGGCCATCAACCTCTCGGACTGCCATCCCCTCAGTCGATGTTCTGCGCGATGCGCCACAGCACGCCTGAGGGGTCGTACAGACAGAATTCTTTCATGCGCCACGGCTGGGTGACGAGCTCCGTGACCCTGACGCCATAGCGGCGGGCGACCTGGCTCGCCTCCACTTGGGCCTGCCAGGCGGCCACGTCCTCCACCAGGAGGTGCATCATGAGCTGCTCGGCCAGCCCCGGGGGGTTGCCATCCTGCAGCAGGAAGCTTGCGTTGCCGAGATGAAAATAGGCCACGCCGTCGCCATCGGAGGCCAGGGTAAAGCCGAGATCCTGATAGAACTGCTTTGACAGTGTGAAATCCCGGGCAGGCACGAAGGCCTTGATTTCGGTCACGTTGAGATTGGGCATGGGCTCCTCGAGGCGCTGGGAACAGGGGAAGATGGCTTGCCAGTATGACCGGGCATTTCGGGGCAGGCCAGACGAATGGCGCGAGTTTGCACTCTTATCGTGCTTGTGCCCCTCGGGTGGGGGGATATTGGCCGTCAGCCTCATTTGATTTCACCATGGTATGGCCCATTTCATTTATTTCATAAATACCTTAGCGGGATAGATAAGCCTGCCAGGGTGACATCACCACGGGTTCGCCCCGTCATTGTGAGGTGGTTGGGTCATCCTGGTGCACTTTCCCGGCAATGCACAGCCAAAGTGCGATTTTCCCCCTGTAACCGGGCATCGTGCGCCAAGATGGTGCGTGTTGAATGTGATAAAAACATAAATACATGAAATAAAAGGATTATTTTTCTTGGCCTGCTTTATGCTTTCCCCATGTCATGTCGCCATGATGTCTCCGTGAGCCACACAGGTGCGGTGGGCAGGTGGCCAGGTTGGAAATGCATATCAGGAAATGGACCCGGATGCCGGGACGACAAGGAGAGGGCTGTATGTTCAAGAGACTCGTAATGACTGGCCTGCTGGCGCTGGCCGCCACCATGGCCGCCCCGGGCTGGGCCGAAGAGGTGGCCGCGCAGGCCGATGTGGTACAGGCGGCTGCGACCGTGACCATCAACAAGGGGGACAATACCTGGCTGATGGTGGCGGCGGCCCTGGTGATCCTGATGTCCGTGCCGGGCCTCGCCCTCTTCTACGGCGGCCTGGTGCGCGCCAAGAATATGCTGAGCGTGCTGATGCAGGTGTTCACCCTGTTCTGCCTCATCACCGTCCTCTGGGTGGTCTACGGCTACTCCCTGGCCTTCACCGAGGGCGGCGCCTTCTACGGCTCCTTCGACAAGGTGCTGTTGATGGGGGTGACGCCGGATTCCATCGCCGCCACCTTCAGCAAGGGGGTCGGGATCAGCGAGTTCATCTACGTGGTGTTCCAGGGTGCCTTTGCCGCCATCACCTGCGGGCTCATCGTCGGCGGCTTTGCCGAGCGGATGAAGTTCTCGGCGGTGCTGCTGTTCGCGGTGATCTGGTTCACCTTCGCCTATATCCCGATGGCGCACATGGTGTGGTACTGGGCGGGTCCGGATGCCTACACGGATGCGGCCGCCGCCGAAGCGGCCGGTGCCACCGCAGGCTATCTGTTCCAGCACGGCGCTCTGGACTTCGCCGGCGGCACCGTGGTGCACATCAACGCCGCGGTGGCCGGTCTGGTTGGGGCTTTCATGGTGGGCAAACGGGTTGGCTATGGCCGTGACCCCATGACCCCCCACAGCCTGACCATGACCATGATCGGTGCCGCCCTGCTGTGGTTCGGCTGGTTCGGCTTCAACGCCGGCTCCTCCCTCGAAGCCAACGGCACGGCGGCCCTGGCCTTCGCCAACACCTGGATCGCGCCGGCCGCTGCCGCCCTCTCCTGGACCTTCGCCGAGTGGGCGATGAAGGGCCGTCCCTCCCTGCTTGGCGCTGTCTCCGGTGCGGTGGCGGGTCTGGTCGCCATCACCCCTGCCGCCGGTTTCGTCGGTGTGGGGGGCGCCCTCATCATCGGCCTGCTCAGCGGTGTGGCTGGTCTGTGGGGCGTGCACGGTCTCAAGCGTCTGCTGGGGGCCGATGACAGCCTGGACGTGTTCGGCCTGCACGGGGTGTGCGGGATCCTGGGTGCCGTGCTGACCGGGGTGTTCGCCAGCCCGGATCTGGGCGGCACCGGGGTGTGGGACTATGTGACCAACCAGGTGGCCGAGGGGTACTCCATCCTGGCCCAGGTCAAGGTACAGGTCATCGGCGTGGGGGTGACCGTGGTCTGGACCGCCCTGGTCTCGGCCGTGGCCTACAAGCTGGTGGACCTGCTGATCGGTCTGCGGGTGAAGGAAGATGCCGAGCGCGAAGGGTTGGACGTGACCAGCCACGGCGAGAAAGCCTACAGCCATTGATCCTGCTGCCATGAATGTCATACCGCCGGCCCCGTCCGGCGGTTTTTTTATTGGGGCGGGCTGGCCAGGCTGCCCGGACCGGGCCGCTGGTGGCCGGGGTCGCTATTTGTGTTTGCGGGGTCTTTTATGCCTGCATTTTGGGCGGATCTCCGCTAAACTCTGCCACCCTTTATTCGGGGTCGCCGGGTCTGCCCCGTCGTCACCCTCTCTTTCATGCCTTCGGAGCCGCTCATGCCGTTAGTGGGACACCAACATCAGATCGATATTCTGGAACTGACCGACAAGGGGGATGGCAAGGGTCGCCTGTTCGATCGCCCCCTGTTTGTCGAGGGTCTGCTGCCCGGTGAGCAGGCGCTGGTCGAGTTGACCGAGGTCAAACCTAACTACCTGCACGGCAAGCTGGTCGAGCTGACCCAACCCTCTGCCGATCGGGTGGCCGATTTTTGCCCCAACACCGAATGCGGTGGCTGCCAGGTGCGCCCGCTGGCCTATCCGGCCCAGCTTGCCCTCAAGCAGAGCCTGGTGCAGAGCGCACTGGAGCAGGTCGGTCTGGGTGAGGCCGTGGTCAACCCCATCCTCGGCATGGAGACGCCGTTTGCCTACCGCAACAAGGCCCAGTACGCGGTGCGTGGCAGCGAGGCGGGCGCCGAGATCGGCTTCTACCGCAAACACTCCCATGACCTCATCACCGCCGATGATTGCGCGGTGCAGGACTCCCTGCACGTGGAGCTCAACGCCCGGGTACGCAACTGGATGCGCGAGCACGACATCGCGGCCTATGACGAGGTGGCCCACACCGGCTGCGTGCGCAACCTGATGACCCGCAAGGGCTTCAAGAGCGGCGAGCTGATGGTGGTGCTGGTGACCCTGGGCGAAGCGCTGCCGTTCGAAGCCGAGCTGCTGGCGGCCCTGGCGGATCTGCCGGTCACTACCCTGGTGCAGAACATCAACGAGGCGCGTACCAACCGCATCCTGGGTGACAAGAACCGGGTGCTGCTGGGCAGCGGGGTGATCCGCGACAAGATCCACGAGCTCGAATTCGAGATCTCGCCCCTCTCCTTCTTCCAGAACAACCCGAGCCAGACCGACGTGCTCTACTCCAAGGCGCTGGAGTATTGCGAGCTGACCGGCAGCGAGACGGTGTTCGACATCTATTGCGGCATCGGCACCATCTCCCTGTTCTTGGCAGGCAAGGCCGCCAAGGTGGTGGGGATTGAGTCGGTGGAGAGTGCCATCAGCGACGCCCGTCGCAATGCGGCCCTCAACGGCATCGAGCAGACCGAGTTCCACGTGGGCAAGGCGGAGCAGCTGATGCCTGCCCTGCATGCCGACGGGGTGAGTGCCGACGTGGTGGTGATGGATCCGCCCCGCAAGGGCTGTGACAAGGCGGTATTGCAGACCCTGGTGGCCATGGCGCCGCGCCGTCTGGTCTATGTCTCCTGCAACCCCCAGACCCTGGCCCGGGATCTCGCCTGGCTGGTCAAGCAGGGCTTCGTGCTGGACGAGGTGCAGCCGGTGGACATGTTCCCGCACTCCATGCACGTGGAAGCCGTTGCTCGCCTGAGCCTGCCAGCGAAGGCCTGATCGTCGCTCGGGATCTTCCCCTCGCACGATGCAGGTGGAAGCGGTCGCCTGCCTGAGCCTGCCAGCGAAAGCCTGATCGGGCCGAGGGCGTGGCGTTAGCCAGATGGCTCTGATAAAAACGAC
>NZ_JBFODF010000026.1:0-123995 GCF_040908165.1 Aeromonas sp. R6-1 | reverse complement strand
GTCGTTTTTTTTATGGTCGTGGTCGGCAGAACCACCAGGCAGGGAGGTCGGCGTGATGATTCGTATGGCAGGGGTGGAGGATGCGGCGGTGCTGGATCGCTTCTTCGGGCAACTGGACAGGGAGACCCGCTTCATGCTGTATGAAGCGGGAGAGCGCCCCTCGGACATCGAGGGGCAGCGCAGGCGGCTCGAGGCCATGGTCGCGGCCCCCAATCAGGCCATGTGGCTGCTGGAGCTGGCGGGGGAGGTGCAAGGGTTTGCCGCGCTCCTTGGTGGCGGCCTGGCACGCAACCGCCACTGCGCCCTGGTGGTGATGTGGCTGCGTTCGGGGGCGCGCGGGCAGGGATGGGGTGAACGGTTGCTGCGTACCCTGATCGCGGCCGCGAGGGATCTCGGTATCCACCGGCTGGAGCTGGGAGTGATGGCGCACAACGAGGTGGCCCACGCCTTGTATCGCAAGTGCGGATTCGTGGAGGAAGGGGTGAGACGGCAGGCCTATCGGCTGGACGAGGGCTATGTGGACGAGATTTCCATGGGGCTGTTGCTGCCGCTGGACAGGCCATGACGCCGCTGGCCCCGAGATGCTGGTCTGGGGAGTTGGATTGGGGCAGGCTTGTGGGGAAACCATCAAGACAAGGAGGCGCCCATGAAGGGGATATTGCTGCGTTGGCTGGCTCGCTACGATGCCTGGTGCCAGGAGTGGGGACTCACACCGGAGAACCGGCGCTGCTGCGCGCCGGTACGCCATGATGAAGAGGAGAAGCGCCCGGAGAAGGGCGACGACCTCACTGGAACTGGCGAGTCACGGCGCCAGTGACGCTGTTGTAGTCGAACGATAGCCCATCGGGGTATGCCGTGAAGCGGCCCACGGAGCTGCGCAGGGTATAGCGGCAGTTGTCGTGACGAAGGGCGCCGTCAGCCTGAGCGTCTGCCGGGATGAGCCGGGAGATGTAGTCACTGTCCGAATCCTGGTGCAACTCATCGGCCACCGTCAGATCGGTATCGAGCAGGGCGCCAAACAGGCTCTCGCAGTCGTCCCGGCTGCTGACAGAGATCTGATCGCTGTCGCCACCGGGGAAGACGGTATCGGGCCCCTGACCTCCCTGGTCCTCCTTGGTGCCCACCGGCCAGCCATGGCTGTTGATGTCGAGATCCTGCCTGCCCATGCCGCTAAAGTTGTAGAGTGCCAGGGGCTCCCCCTTAACCTTGACCGCCCAGCCGGCGTGGGCGAGCCGGGCGGCACTGGCAAAGCTGCCCGCCGTGGCCGAGACGCTGCTCTTGAGCCCGTCGTCCTGGATGTTGATGAAGCGGGGCAGGGCGGTCACGGCCAGGATCCCCAGCACGATGATGACCAGCACCAGTTCTATCAGGGTAAAGCCTCGGGAAACGTGTGTTGGCATGGAATGAACCCATTGAGTACGACAGACAGGTAAGCGCGACATGGAATTGATAGACACCCACTGCCACCTCGATTTTCCGGTCTTTGACGCCGATCGGGAGGCGCTGCTGACCCGGTGGCGCCAGCTGGGGGTGGGCGAGTATATCATCCCCGCCGTGGGAGAGGAAAACTGGGGGCGGGTGATGGCGCTGGCCGGACGCCACGACGACATCCGCTATGGCCTGGGGATCCATCCCTGGTATGTGGGCAAGCAGCCCCGGGATGCACTGACCCGGCTGGAGACCCTGCTGGCGAGTCGGCCCCGTGGGCTGGTGGCCGTGGGGGAGTGTGGGCTGGATCTGCGCTCCCATGTGCCGCAGGAGGGGCAGGTCGAGATGTTCGAGGCGCAGGTGCGACTGGCCATGGCGCATGCGCTGCCCCTCATCGTCCACTCGGTGCGTGCCAACGACACGGTCGCCAAGATCCTGCGGCGCTTCACTCCGCCACAAGGGGGGGTCATTCACGCCTTCAGCGGCTCCCTGCATCAGGCGGAGGTGTTCTGGCAACTGGGTTTCAGGCTGGGGATCGGGGGGGTCATCAGCTATGAGCGGGCCAACAAGACCCGGGAGGCGATACGCCAGATGCCGCTGGAGGCCTTGCTGCTGGAAACCGACGCTCCCGACATGCCGCTGCAAGGCCAGCAGGGGGAGGTGAACACGCCAGCCAGCCTGCCGACCATAGCCCGCTTGTTGGCACAATTGCGGCAGCAACCGCTGGAGGATGTTATTTCGGTGTTACATGACTCCACCCGGCGGCTGTTCCCCCCAGGAAATCATGAAATTAACATTTGATTATCAAATGATGACCGAGTGATAAAAAACAGGGCCCATAAAAATCGTTTGCGGTCTAATTAAACGATGTTCAGGCCATTTGTGGCTTATAAAATGTGACCAGTATTCTATTTTGTCGCACCGTAATTAGTATAATGCGCACCCTTGATTAGCGGCTTCAATACACAAATCGTTAACAAGCTGGCAGGTGCTACTAAAGAGGAAGTGTTAATAATGAATCTGATAATGGGTCTGGTAGGGATGGCGACGCTCGTCCTGATTGCGGTGCTGTTCTCCAGCAACCGCAAGGCAATCAAAATTCGTACCGTAGGTGGCGCCTTTGCCATCCAGGCCGGTCTGGGGGCCTTCGTGCTCTACGTGCCGGTCGGTCGTGACATCCTGGTGGGCGTGTCCGACGCCGTCTCCAGCGTCATCGGTTATGGCCAGAACGGCATCGAATTCCTGTTCGGTGGTCTGGTTGGCAACAAGATGTTCGAAGTGTTCGGTGGCGGTGGCTTCGTCTTCGCCTTCCGCGTCCTGCCCGTCATCATCTTCTTCTCTTCCCTGATCGCGGTACTCTACTACCTCGGCATCATGCAGTGGGTGATCAAGCTGCTGGGCGGCGGTCTGCAGAAGGTGCTGGGCACCTCTCGTACCGAATCCCTCTCCGCCACAGCCAACATCTTCGTCGGTCAGACCGAAGCCCCGCTGGTGGTACGTCCCTTCATCTCCAAGATGACCGACTCCGAGCTGTTCGCCGTCATGTGTGGTGGTCTGGCTTCCGTTGCCGGCTCCGTGCTGGCCGGTTACGCCTCCATGGGTGTCAAGATGGAATACCTGATCGCCGCCTCCTTCATGGCTGCCCCGGGTGGTCTGCTGTTCGCCAAGCTGCTGGTACCGGAAACCGAGACCCCGAGCTACGACGAGAACACCGCAGAAGGTGAGCTGGACGACAAGCCGGCCAACGTGATCGACGCTGCCGCCGCCGGTGCCTCCGCCGGTCTGCAACTGGCCCTGAACGTGGGTGCCATGCTGCTGGCCTTCATCGGCCTCATCGCCATGATCAACGGCATCTTCTCCGGTGTGGGCGGCTGGTTCGGTTACCCGCAACTCTCCCTGGAGCTGCTGCTGGGCTGGCTGTTCTCCCCCCTGGCCTTCCTGATCGGCGTGCCCTGGAGCGAAGCGGTCGTGGCCGGTTCCTTCATCGGTCAGAAGCTGGTGGTCAACGAGTTCGTGGCCTACCTGAACTTCGCTCCCTACCTGAAGGATGAAGTACTGATCAACGGTGTGGCCATGTCCGAGCACACCAAGGCGATCATCTCCTTCGCCCTGTGCGGCTTCGCCAACCTGTCCTCCGTCGCCATCCTGCTGGGTGGTCTGGGCTCCATGGCACCGAACCGTCGCGGCACCATCGCCAAGTTCGGTCTGAAGGCCGTGCTGGCAGGTTCCCTGTCCAACCTGATGTCTGCGACCATCGCAGGCTTCTTCCTGGCGCTGTCCGGCATGTAACATCGCCTGACTGACAGGATAAAGACGAACGCCACAGCGATTTGCTGTGGCGTTCTCGTTTGGGGTGGTGACAACCGTTTTCCTGTCAAGACTAATAATAAAGTGAGTCAAATCGGAGGTTCTATGAATGAAGTGCTACTGGCTATGGCGGCCGGCTTTATCGTTGGGGTGTTGTTTTCTTTCCTCAAGTTGCCGATACCGGCGCCGCCCGTCCTCTCCGGCGTCATGGGGATCGTGGGGGTCTATCTGGGGGGCATTGCCTACTCCTGGATCCTGACCCGCTTCTTCTCTTAAGCGCCTGCCAGCGCTGGATTTGCCGGGTGTGAGGTACCTCTGAAATTGGCAAATCTGGCTTGCAAACACGGGGTATCTCGGCTGAAATAGGCGATGCCAGCAGGGTGCTGGCATTGACTAATGCCCGGTGAATCCGGGTGTTGGCGGTCAAATGGAATTGATTGGGAAGTCGGGTCTGCGTAGTCGGCCTTTCTCAAGTCTTCATGGAACCAAGTCCGCACTTTTGTAAGAAAGTGACAGGGCTCTTGCCTTATTTGCAGCCGTATTGCCTGTGCATTTGCGCTGCAATTCCATATCCCGTTGCTCCGGGAACGTCTCTGCCGACCCTTGGTGTTCGGTGAAGCCGATCGCGGGTGATGGGGCTTAACAAGACTTTGGAGACATAGCATGACTGATCTGAAAGTGGCCGCCCAACGCGCCCTGAACCTGATGGACCTGACCACCCTGAACGATGACGACACCGATCAGAAGGTGATCGACCTGTGCCACAAGGCCAAGTCTCCGGCTGGCCTGACCGCCGCCGTCTGCATCTATCCCCGTTTCATTCCCATCGCGCGCAAGACCCTGCGTGACATCGGCGCTGCCGACGTGCGCATCGCGACCGTGACCAACTTCCCCCACGGCAACGACGACATCGAGATCGCCGTGGCCGAGACCCGCGCCGCCGTGGCCTACGGTGCCGACGAGGTGGACGTGGTCTTCCCGTACCGCGCCTTCATGGCCGGCAATGAACAGGTCGGCTTCGATCTGGTCAAAGCATGTAAGGAAGCCTGCGGCGCCAAGGTACTGCTGAAAGTGATCATCGAGACCGGCGAGTTGAAGGAAGAGGCGCTGATCCGTCGCGCCTCCGAGATCTCCATCGACGCCGGTGCCGATTTCATCAAGACCTCCACCGGCAAGGTGCCGGTCAATGCGACCCCGGAAGCGGCCCGCATCATGATGGAAGTGATCAAGGCCAAGAACCCGAAAGTGGGCTTCAAGCCGGCCGGTGGCGTGAAAGACGCCGCCGTGGCGGGTCAGTACCTGGCCATGGCCGAAGAGATCCTGGGCAAGGACTGGGTATCCGCCCGCACCTTCCGTTTCGGTGCCTCCAGTCTGCTGGCCAGCCTGCTGGCGACCCTGGGGCATGGCGACAAGCCTGCCAATACCAGCGGTTACTAAGCGGTGGCAGGGGGCGGTGCGCCGCCCCCTTCCGGATCTGGTTCGGTCTGTGTTCGTGCGTGATGCACGGAGGGAATGAAAGATGTTTTTGCCTCAAGAAATTATTCGCAAGAAGCGCAACGGTGAAGCGCTCAGTACCCAAGAGATTCAATTCTTCGTCCAGGGCATTACCAACAACACCATCGGCGAAGGCCAGATTGCGGCCCTGGCCATGGCGGTCTACTTCAAGGACATGACCATGGATGAGCGGGTCGCCCTGACCTGCGCCATGCGCGACTCCGGCATGGTATTGACCTGGGACCACCTCAATCTGGGCGGCCCCATCGTCGACAAGCACTCCACCGGCGGTGTGGGTGACGTTGTCTCCCTGATGCTGGGCCCCATGGTTGCTGCGTGCGGCGGTTTCGTGCCCATGATCTCCGGCCGTGGTCTCGGTCACACCGGCGGTACCCTGGACAAGCTGGACGCCATTCCCGGCTACCAGACCTCGGTCGACAACGACCGCTTCCTGAAAGTGGTGAAAGAGGCGGGTGTCGCCATCATCGGCCAGACCGGCGATCTCGCCCCGGCGGACAAGCGTATCTATGCGGTACGGGATATCACCGCCACCGTCGAGTCCATTGCCATGATCACCGGCTCCATCCTCTCCAAGAAGCTTGCCTCCGGGTTGGAAGCCCTGGTGATGGACGTGAAGGTGGGCTCCGGCGCCTTCATGCCGACCTTTGAAGCCTCTGAAGAGCTTGCCAGGAGCATCGTCGCCGTGGCCAACGGTGCCGGCTGCCGCACCTCTGCACTCCTGACCGACATGAACCAGGTGCTGGCCTCCAGCGCCGGCAACGCCGTGGAAGTGCGCGAAGCGGTGCGCTACCTGACCGGTGAGTATCGCAACCCGCGCATCCACGAAGTGACCATGGCCCTGTGCGCCGAGATGCTGATCTCTGCCGGTCTTGCCAGCGATGACGGCGATGCCCGCACCAAGCTGCAGGCGGTGCTCGACAACGGCAAGGCAGCCGAGATCTTCGGGCGCATGGTGACCGGCCTCGGCGGTCCCGCCGACTTCATGGAGCGCTACGACGCCTACCTGCCCAAAGCCGCCATCGTGCGCCCCGTCTACGCGGCCCACAGCGGATTCGTCACCGCGATGGATACCCGTGAACTGGGTCTGGCCGTGGTCGCCATGGGGGGCGGTCGCCGCGCCGCCGCCGACAAACTCGATTATGCGGTCGGTCTGACCGACTTTATCCGCCTGGGTCAGAGCGTCGATGCTGACAAGCCGCTCGCCCTGATCCACGCTCAGACAGAAGCTCAATTTGCCGAGGCTGCCCGCATGGTGCAGGCTGCCGTGAAGATCGGCGACACCCGACCAGAGGCGCTGCCCGAGGTTTACCGTCGCATCGGTCTGGCTGATTTGTAACAAGGGGAAGTCCCATGAAACGTACCTTTATTCTGATGATGGACTCTTTCGGTATTGGTGCTGCCGCCGATGCCGACAAGTTCGGCGACGTGGGTGCCAATACCCTTGGCCATATCGCCAAGGCGTGCGCCGCCGGTGAGATCGAGGGCCGTGGCGCTCTCAACCTGCCAAACCTCAGCAAGCTGGGTCTGGGCCACGCGGGCGAACTCGCCAGCGGCACCTTCCCGGCCGGACTGAACAAGGATGTCGAGGTGATCGGCGCCTACGGCTTTGCCCAGGAGCTCTCCTCCGGCAAGGACACCCCGTCCGGTCACTGGGAGATTGCCGGCGTGCCCGTCTTGTTCGAGTGGGGTTACTTCCATGACCACCACAACAGCTTCCCGCAGGAGCTGCTGGATGCCATCGTCGAGAAGGCCGGTCTGCCCGGGTATCTGGGCAACTGCCACGCCTCCGGCACCCAGGTGCTGGACGATCTGGGCGAAGAGCACATGCGCACCGGCAAGCCGATCCTCTACACCTCTGCCGACTCCGTGTTCCAGATCGCCTGCCACGAAGAGACCTATGGCCTCGAGAAGCTCTATGAGCTGTGCCACATCGTGCGCGAGCTGCTGGAGCCCTACAACATCGGCCGCGTCATCGCGCGTCCGTTCGTGGGCAGCGGCAAGGGCAACTTCAAGCGCACCGGCAACCGCCACGACTACTCCGTGCTGCCGCCGGCGCCGACCGTGCTGGACTACATGAAGGAAGCGGGTGGCCAGGTGGTCTCCATCGGCAAGATCGCCGACATCTATGCCCAGCAGGGCATCACCAAGCAGGTGAAGGGGACCGGTCTGACCGAGCTGTGGGACAGGACTCTGGAAGAGGTGAAAGCGGCCGGTGACCAGACCATCGTCTTCACCAACTTCGTGGACTTCGACTCCTCCTACGGTCACCGCCGTGATGTCAAGGGCTACGCCGATGCGCTGGAGTACTTCGACTCCCGCCTGCCGGAGCTGTTCGACCTGCTGCAGGATGGCGACGTGGTGGTGCTGACCGCCGACCACGGCTGTGACCCGACCTGGAGCGGTACCGACCACACCCGCGAATACATTCCGGTACTGTTCTACGGCAAGCCGGTCAAGGCGGGCTCCGTCGGTCGTCGCGAGACCTTCGCCGACATCGGCCAGAGCATCGCGGCCTACCACGGCCTGCCCAAGCTGCAATACGGTACCAGCTTCCTGTGATGGTGACCCCGGGCCGGTTCGCCTGCCCGGGGTGCCACAGGGCCCCGGTTTCCTGTAATGTACCGCCGCCGTGCAGGCAGCGGACAATCCATAAAGACAATAAAACTCAACCTAGTGTGAAGGAATAAAGAGAATGGCAACTCCTCATATCAATGCGAAAGATGGCGCCTTTGCTGATACCGTGCTGATGCCGGGCGACCCCCTGCGTGCCAAGTACATCGCCGAAACCTTCCTGGAGAACGTCGAGCAGGTGTGCGACGTGCGCAACATGTTCGGTTTCACCGGCACCTACAAGGGTCGTCGCATCTCCGTCATGGGTCACGGCATGGGCATCCCGTCCTGCTCCATCTACGCAAAAGAGCTGATCACCGACTACGGCGTGAAGACCCTGATCCGCGTGGGCTCCTGCGGTGCCGTGCGTGAAGACGTGAAACTGCGTGACGTGGTGATCGGCATGGGTGCATGCACCGACTCCAAAGTGAACCGTCTGCGCTTCAAGGATCACGACTTCGCCGCCATCGCCGACTTCGACCTGGTGGCCAATGCCGTTCAGGCCGCCAAGAACAAGGGCGTGGCCGTGCGCGTGGGCAACATCTTCTCCGCCGATCTGTTCTACACCCCGGACCCCTCCATGTTCGACGTCATGGAAAAATACGGCATCCTGGGTGTCGAGATGGAAGCCGCTGGTATCTATGGCGTGGCCGCCGAGTACGGTGCCAAGGCGCTGACCATCTGCACCGTCTCCGACCATATCCGTACTGGTGAGCAGACCACCTCCGAAGAGCGTCAGCTGACCTTCAACGACATGATCGAAATCGCGCTGGACTCCGTCCTGCTGGGTGACTGATCCCAGGCTTCGGTTCCACGCAAAAACGGCGACCCAGGGGTCGCCGTTTTTTTATGCCTCATCGGGATGGAAAACTCAGCTGGCGAGTTGCGCTGTCTATACTTTCGGGCAACTCCTCATGAGGCTAACACCATGAAACGAATATATATCCTGCCTCCGCTGCTGCTTGCCATGATGTTGATAGTCCCGACGCTCTGGCAGGAGGCGCTGGCGCTGGAGGGCAGGGGCCAGCACATGCCCCAGCACAGGTCGGCGCCGCAGCGGGTATCCCAGCCCCACGCGGTGCAGCACAGGGCCGTGCCCCGCCAGGCCAATCGGGAGTCGGTAAAATTCAACGAGGGGTGGGGCAATGTGAGGGCGCGGGACAAGGCGACCCGGCCGGTTCATGTCAACCAGCGTCAGATACAGGATCGCCATGTCGAGGGCAACCATCAGCTGGACAACCGCCACATCGACAATAGTCGTGACATCAGGGGCAACAACCTGGTCATCGACAATCACCACAACAATATCGTCGTGCCACCGAATCGGCGCCGTGTCTATCACGACGTGGTGGTGGTTCGTCCCTATGGCCACTGGTATGGGGGCTATGGCAGTTATTACGACGACAACGATGCCTGGAAGTGGTTGGCCTTCACCGCCATTACCCTGAAGATCCTCGACAACATCAATGAGGAGCAGCAGCGGGAGCACGAGGCTGCCCAGGTCAAGGCGACCACGGCACCCCTGAACGATCCCGTCACCTGGAGTAATGGTGACGCCTCCGGCTCGGTGACTGCGGTGCGGGAAGGGACCAGCAGCAGTGGCCGCTACTGCCGCGAATTCCAGCAGACCATCACGGTGGGGGGCAAGAAGGAGGATGCCTTCGGTACCGCTTGCCAGAAGCCTGACGGCTCCTGGGAGATCGTTTCGGATTGAAAGCCAGCAGGTGAGAGGGGCGTTGACTCCTGATCTGCCAAGCTGCGGGGAACTTGGAGTGGGTCAAGAAACGGGGAGGCATGAGGCTTCCCCGTTGCTTTGGGGGCTGACAGCCCCTTATGCCGTGCTGAGATCGAGGGCGAAGCGCCCCTTGCCCGCCTGTTTGGCCTGGTACATGGCGGCATCGGCCCGGTGCAGCAGATCGTCGATGTGACAATACTGGCCCGAATGACAGAGGGCCCCCCCTATGCTGCCGGCAAGGGGCAGCCGGTGACCGGCCACGTCTCCAGGAACCGCCATGGCCGCCAGCAGCCGCTCGCACAGGGCGGGCAGCTCCTGCGCCGGTTGGCGCAAGGCGGGCAGTATGATGGTGAACTCGTCGCCGGCCAGGCGCGCCACCATGTCCCCCGGGCGCACCTCGGCACTCAGCACCTGGGCGAAGCGCTGCAACAGGGCATCGCCGACGTGGTGCCCCAGCCTGTCGTTGATCCCCTTGAAGCCGTCTAGATCGAGGAACAGCAGCCCCAGGGGTTCGGCATTCTGGCGCACCCGCTCCAGCTCCCGGGAGAGGCGCAGGGTAAAGGCGCGCCGGTTGGGCAGGCCGGTGAGGGGGTCGTGAGCCGCCTCGTGTTCCAGCTGACTTTGCAGCGCCTTGAACTCGGTGATGTCGCTGCCGAGGATGTAGACCCCGGGCTCGTCGCCCCGGCTCGGGATCATGGTGATCCTGAGGTCACGCTGACCTATGGGCAGATCGAAGCGGCGCTCGAAACTCACCTGTTCACCGGCGAGGGCCTTTGCCACATAGGCCATGGCCCTGCCGTGGGCCTCCTCGCCGATGACGTCCCGCACGCTCATTTCCCGCATCTGTTCGGTATCGAGCCCGAAGTAGCGGCAATAGGCCTGGTTGGCGAACAGGTAACGCCCCTCGGGCGACACCATGCTGATGGTGACGGGCAGGCCATCGGTGATGGCCCGCAGTCGGGCACGGCCACGCTCGATCTCCGCGAGCACCTGGCGGCGGGCGGAGATGTCGTGCAGGAAGAGGGCGAGGCGCACCTTGCCGTCGAACCGGTAACGCTCGGCGATCACCTCGACCGGGATGTGCCGGCCTGCGCGGGTGATGATGTCGCACTCCAGCCGCCGTGGCGGACTCTGCGGGTTGCCTGACAGGCTCAGCAGGGGGTGATCGGCGCCGAGCAGCCCGAAGAGGGGACGGCCCAGCATCTCGTCGGCGTGCCAGCCGAGCAGGGTGGTGGAGGCCGGGTTCCAGCCTGTGATGATGAAATCGGCATCGAGCTCGAGGAAGGCATTGCTGGTGTGCTCCAGCATGTGCTGCAAGCGGCGCTGCTCCTGCCACAGCTGCTGCTGCATGGCGCCGCGCTCGCGCATCTCCTGATGCAGCTGTTCCACCGTGCGGGAGAGCTCACTGGTCCGTGACTGCACCTGCTGCTCGAGCCCTTGCTGCAGCCGCACGAGTTCGGCTTCGGCCTGTTTGCGCTCGGTGAGGTCGGCAAACACGGCGATCATGTGGGGGGCCATGGTGCGGCTCTGGCAGAGGGTCACGCTGAGCTGGACCCAGCACTGGGTGCCATCGGCCCGGATCATCCGCTTCTCCAGCCGGTAATCCTGCCGTTGCCCCGCGATCAGGGCATCGAACAGGGGCTGCTCCCGCTGCAGATCTTCGGGATGGGTCATGGCGAGCCAGGTCCTGCTGAGCATCTCGTGCTCGCTGTAACCGAGCAGCCGCTCCAGCCCCGGGTTGGCTCTCAGCCATTTCCCCTCGAGGGAGGAGAGGGCCATGCCCACCGACGACTGGTTGAAGGTCAGGGTGAAGAGATGCTCCTTGTCTTCCAGCACCTGGTTGAGGGTACGCACCTGGTGGCGCCGCTCCAGGTCGTGCAGGGTGTTCTCCACCAGGCGGCCGAAGTCGTCGAGATCCCGGCAGGCATCTTCGTCGAGATGGCGCGGCACATGGTCCACCAGGCAGAGGGTGCCGAGCACCACGCCATCCAGCGCCCGCAGGGGCCGACCGGCGTAGAAGACCACGCCGGGATCATCGGTCACCAGCGGATTGTCGGCAAAGCGGAGATCCCGTCTGGCATCCGGTACCTGCATGATGTCGGGGCGCAAAATGGCATGACCGCAGAAGGAGTGCTCCCGGTTGATCTCGCACATATCGACCCCGGTGCGGGCGAGAAACCACTGCCTGTTCACGTCGGTCAGGGAGACCATGGCGATGGGGAGTGCGAAATGGCGGGTGATGAGCCGGGTGAGGCGATCCAGCTGATCGATGGGCTCGTGGTCGAGCAGGCCGAGGATGCGCAGTCGTTCCAGTCGACTGTGTTCATCCAGCGGCAAGGGGGGGGCAATCATGTGGCTCTCCTGCCAGTGATCTTGCCAGTGTTATATACAAGCCGGAGGATGTGATCCACTCCCGCTTATTGCGGAGCGGCGGGTTTGCTCTGTTTCTTGTGCTTGCGCACCCGCATGTAGTTGCGACGCACCCCGTAGGAGATGAGCAGGCCGGCCAGCAGCATCACCAGCAACATCAGGCGCTGTTTCTCCTGGTTGACCTTGAGATGGGTATCTTGTGCGGCCAGCAGTTTCTGCTCTTCCAGGGTGATCCTCAGATAGCCCAGGGTCAGGTTTCCGTCCTGGATCTCCTGGACAAACTGGATGCGCCCCTTGCCCTGCTCCGGCAGGGATTTGTTGTCGCTGCCGATGGGCAGCAGGCTGTCCAGCGGCAGGGCGTTGTCCGACTGGGCGAGGGGAATGCCGCGGGCGTCGTAGAGGGTGACATCCAGAATGTCAGGCTCGGCGGCCAGATCCTGCGCCAGTCTCTCCAGTTCGCTCTCCTTGTCCTCCTTGATCCAGCGGCGCATGTCCCGGGCGGCATAGGCGACCAGCGCCTGTGCCCTGTCCCGTGCCGCCGCGTGCAGGGCGGCCTGACTCTCTCCCTGCATGTGGATGAGCAGCACCAGCACCCAGAGACCGAGCAGGACTCCCGCCGCCAGGCTGACAACACGTTTGATGGGAAGATGACGCACAGAACCGGGCCTCTGATAATGGATGAGCGGGGCTGGCTGGTGCCCCGGTGCCGCGAAGCGGGAAACAGGGTGGTCTGTTTCCATGTCTGCCCGCACCGCAGGCGGGATCTTGGCGCTTGCCTGTACAAAAAGCAATACGCTACTCTGGGCCCGCATGATGAACCCCATGATTTCCAAGGAAGGCGTCTCTCTTATGTTGTTGTCCCAACTTCCCCGCTCCCTGCACGACTGGTCCGGGGCCCTGAGCTGTGCCCCCTGCTGGCAGCTCACCAACGAAGCCCTGCTGCCCGCGGCCAACGCCCACGACAGCGCCTGGATTGTCCTGTTTGGCAAGGGGCTGGAGGCCGGTCATCTGGCCCGCCTGGCCCAGCAGCTGGATGCCCTGGGGCTTGAGTCAAGCCTCTATCCCGCAGGGGAGCAGGCTGGTATTCCGCTGCTGCTGCTTGGCACCAACCGCTTCTCCCCCGAGCTGGTGCAGGCGCTCAAAGCCCAGGAGTGGGACATCGACCTGTGTCATCTGGCCGCCCTGCCGACCCTGAGTGAGCCCGGTCTGCTGGTGATGGACATGGATTCCACCGCGATCAGGATAGAGTGCATCGACGAAATCGCGCGGCTGGCCGGGGTCGGTGAGCAGGTGGCGGCCGTTACCGCGGCAGCCATGCAGGGCAAGCTGGAGTTTGCCGACAGTCTGCGTGCCCGGGTGGCGCTGCTGGAAGGGGCGCCTGTCACCATCCTCGACGAGGTGGCGGCCGACATGCCCTGGATGCCGGGCCTGCCATTCATGGTCGATACCCTCAAGCAGGCTGGCTGGAAGGTGGCGATCGCCTCCGGTGGCTTCACCCGCTTTGCCGGCGAGTTGCAGCGTGCCCTGGGTCTGGATGCCATTTTCGCCAACGAGCTGGCGGTGGAAGGGGGCTTGCTGACCGGCAAGGTGAGCGGCCCCATCGTCGATGCCGCCGCCAAGGCCGAGGCACTGCAACAGCTGGCCTCGGAGTACGGGGTGGCTGCATCCCAGACGGTCGCGGTCGGCGATGGTGCCAACGATCTCAAGATGATGGGGGTGGCGGGGCTTGGCATTGCCATTCATGCCAAACCCCTGGTTCGTGCCCAGGCGGCGGCGACCCTCAATCACCACGATCTGGAAGGGGTGCTCTGCCTGCTCGGCGCCCTGGCTTGTCGCGACCGACGCTGGTGCTGATCCCGCTCAAGGAGGAGCCGATCACGAGATGGAACTGTTACAGCAATCCCTGTTTGTCCCCTGCGGTGAGCATCGACTCCATGTGCGCCATATCCAGCCCGGTGTCGCGGTGCATGCCGACCCCATCCTGATGGTGCACGGGGCCATCGAGAACGGCCGCATCTTCTACACCGAATCGGGCAAGGGGCTGGCCTGCTTTCTGGCTCGCCACGGGTATCAGGTCTATGTGGCGGATCTGCGTGGTCGGGGTCTGAGCACACCGACCATCGCCGAGCGGGCCGGCCACGGTCAGCATGAGCTGATCACCGAGGATCTGCCCGCCCTGCAGCGCTGGGTATCGACCCGCCATGCCGGTGCCCGGGTGCACTGGATGGCCCACTCCTGGGGCGGCGTCATCATGGCCTCGACCCTGGTGCGCTTCCCCGAGCTGGCGGAGCAGGTTGCCAGCCTGGTGTTCTTCGGCACCAAGCGGGGGGTCTCGGTGCAGAACCCGGAGCGTTGGTTGAAGGTGGATCTGATCTGGAACCGGCTTGCCCCCTGGCTGGCGAGCCGCCAGGGGTTTCTGGCCGCCCGCCGGTTGAAGATAGGGGCCGATGATGAGCCCCTGCGCTACTTGCAGGAGACCATCCCCTGGGTCAAGTGCGGGCCCTGGTTGGACCCCTTTGACGGCTTCGCCTATGACGAGGCGGCGAGCCGGGTCAACTGGCCCCCGCTCTGGATGATCTCCGCCAAGGCGGACAAGGTACTTGGCCACCCCGTCGACGTGCGCCGCTTCAGCGACGAGATGGGCTCGGCCGCCCGCCACACCCGCCTTGGGCGGGACAACGGCAACCGCCTCGATTACGACCACATCAACATGCTGACGGCCCCCCAGGCACAGGAGGATCACTTCCCCGACATCCTCGCCTGGCTGCGTAACCCCCAGGCTGCCTGATAGACAAAAAACGGGCACTTGCGTGCCCGTTTTTTGTTGTCTCCCGGCCCTGCTGGCTAGCGGGGCCCGGATGGTATGCCAAGGCGGAACAGGGTCGCCTCGGTGGTATCGGTCAGTTCACCCACGCCCACGACACTCCAGAGCTCCTCTTCCAGCTTCTTGGCCTTGTGAATGGCGAACTTGGCGATGTAGTCCAGTTCACCCGCGATGAAGCTGGTGTCCGGGCGGCCGGTGCGCGAAATACCCACCAGTACTGAATAGAACTCTCCCTGTTGCCGGGCCAGCTCGATGAAACGGCGCTTTTGATCCGGTGAGCTGAAGCTGCTGGCCAGGTGGCTGCGAAACAGGGGGGTTCCCCCCTGGGAGTGGAGGGCGGCGATGTAGACCTCCTCCTCTTCCGGCTTGTCTTCCCGCTCGATGGCGCGCAGGGGATTGAGCAGCAGGGCCTTGAGCAGTGCCCCCTGGAACAGGGGATACAGGTTCAACTGCTGATCCTGCTCGGCACAGATGCGCAGCAGACGGGAAAGGCTGCGTGGCTGTGGCGAGAGGCCGGCCGCGGCCAGTTTCGGGGCGGCCTTGAGTTTGTTCACATAGACGGGGGTGTTGAACAGGTGGTGGGTGTAGAGGTTGCGCAGCGCCCTGGCCATGCCGCGATAGCGATTGAACTCCCGGGTGGTTTTGAGCTTGTTCTGGTTGCTTTCGATCAGCAGGCTGAAGAACTGGTGGCCGGTATGGCGCTCAGCCGTCCCCTCGATGCACAGATGCAGCACGGTTCTGCTCAGGTTGAGGCTGACCAGCCGATAGGGCAGGCGTTGCAGGTCCATGTTTCTGGCGAGCTCCTGCAAACGGGGCAGAGCCACCGTGATGATGTCTCCCTTCTCCCCGTCGAACGGCTCCTCCAGCTCGATTTGCATACCGTGGGCCGAGATGTCTCGGGTCCAGCCGACCCAGGATCGCTCCTTGTGATGCAAGACGATGGCCGTCTTGTGCATGTAGCGCGCCTCCTTGCGCAGTTGCACATAGTGCAGCGTCTCTATCTCGAAGGGGGCGGCATGGATGTCATGGCCAAAGCGCTGCAAGGCGTTGGCGTTGAGCGGATCCTGACCCGTCTCTCGCTGGAACTCGTCGCGCTGGTTGTCCAGGTTTATCTCCTGCAGTATGCCTACGTATCCGAGCTGGGCTAGGCGCTCGCGCAGCAGCCTGTCCTGCAACGGGCTCGCCCCGCCCTGGGGGTTGTCGAGGTCGGCCTCCCGCAGGGTGCAGGCTTCCATGCTGAACTTGTATACCCGCCAGCTGGGGCGGCGGGCGCCGATCTGGAAGAAGAGCGCGGTCAGTCCGCTCTGTTCCAGCTCCTCCCGGGTCGCGGAGAAGAAGTAGAGGTGGCTGCGTACCGCATGGGTAAAGCTGTAGATCAGCGTCTCGCGCAGCCCCTCCTTGCCCGGGAGCAACGAGGGCATGCGGGCAGCGGTGAAGAGGCTGGCGAGCATGTCGCGGTTCTTGGCGTCGCGCCAGTATTCGAGAATGTGCTGGTTGTTCTCGGTGCGCAGGGCGATCTCGAGGGCGGGGACGCTGCCCTTGCCGAAATAGAGGGGCATGCCGGTCATGCGCGGCAGATAGAACTGTTCATACCCCTTGATGACGGCGGCGGAGAGCAGGTAGTCGACGCTGACGCGATAGCGGCTGCGGTTGCGCTCGATGAAGTCGCGCAGGAACTCGTCGAACACCGGATGTTCGCCGTTCTTGAGCAGCCTTAGCCAGAATTTGTCCTCTTTTCTCTCCTCCCCCAGGATCTGGTAGCTGACCGGGTCACGCAGCAGGGGATGGGGATGATCGCGTTCCAGTCCGGTGAAGAAGACGGCTATCAGGTCGCCTGTCTGGTAGTCGGGCAGATAGGGCACGGATACCCGGATGCCGCCGAGGGAGATGTCGGAGCTCTTGGCGAGGATCTTCTCGCCGTTGGCGAGCTGGAGCACCATGGGAGAGCTGAAGTGCATGCGCTCTTCCTGTCGCCCGTAATGGCTGGCGAAGGGGATGGCGCTGACATCGAACGGGCGAAACGGGCTGATGGGCAGCGCCAGATTGTCGCTGCGCCCCTGGTTGAGTTTGTACCAGGCTTGCAGCGCCTCGTAGACCCCCAGGGTGTAGCTGTCCCGGTAGAGGTAGCACTGGGATTGAAACAGCTCGATGGCCTCGGCGGGCATGAAGTGGGTCACCCCGTCGAACTCATGCACCTGACAGAGGGTGCCCAGCTCGTTGCGCATGTCGATGACGCGCCGACAGGGGGTGCACTTGCGTTTGAGTTCCATCTTCAGCAGGAACCGGCTGTTGGTATTTTCGTTCTGGGTCAGACGGTTGAAGATTTCGTCGAAGTCCTTTTCCCGGAGCAGGGGGACAAGTTGTTCTATCAGATGTAGTGGTTGTTCTGAATCCATGTATTCCTGCCGCGGAAAGTCACTTTTCCGATTCTGGGTTTGATCTGCCGGTCGCAAACAAGTATATCAAGCAGGAATTCATCCTGTCCCCGAGTTATCCATGGCCAAAAACAAAACCGCCTATGTTTGTTCCGAATGTGGAGCCGACTTCACCCGCTGGCAAGGCCAGTGCAGCGAGTGCAAGGAGTGGAACACCATCACCGAGGTGCGACTGGGGGTGACGACACCCGGCAAGAGCGCTCGCTATACCGGTTATGCGGGCGCCGTCGGCAGCCAGGTGCAGACCCTCGCGGAGATCGCTACCACGGAGATCCCCCGTTTCAGCTCGGGCTTCAAGGAGCTGGACCGCGTACTCGGTGGCGGTGTGGTCCCCGGTTCGGCCATTCTCATCGGCGGCAACCCCGGGGCCGGCAAGTCGACCCTGTTGCTGCAGACCATGTGCGGCCTGGCGCAGCGCATGAAGACCCTCTATGTGACCGGTGAGGAGTCACTGCAACAGGTGGCGATGCGGGCCGGTCGGCTGGGTCTGCCCACGGACAAGCTACGCATGTTGTCCGAGACCAGTGTCGAGCAGATCTGCCTCATCGCCCAGCAGGAGCAACCTCAGATCATGGTCATCGACTCCATCCAGGTGATGCACGTGGCGGATGTGCAGTCTGCGCCGGGGTCCGTCTCCCAGGTGCGGGAGTCGGCGGCGCTGCTGACACGCTATGCCAAGCAGAATCATGTGGCCATCTTCATGGTGGGCCACGTCACCAAGGACGGCACTTTGGCGGGTCCCAAGGTGCTGGAGCACTGCATCGACTGCTCCGTGCTGCTGGATGGCGGGCACGACTCGCGTTTTCGCACCCTGCGCTCCCACAAGAACCGGTTCGGTGCGGTCAACGAACTGGGGGTCTTCGCCATGACCGGGCAGGGAATGAAGGAAGTGAGCAACCCTTCCGCGATTTTCCTCAGCCGCGGGGAGGAGCAGGCTCCGGGCTCCATCGTCATGGTGATCTGGGAAGGCACGCGCCCCCTGCTGGTGGAGTTGCAGGCGCTGGTGGATTACTCCCAGCTCTCCAATCCGCGCCGGGTGGCGGTGGGGATGGATCACAACCGTCTCGCCATGCTGCTGGCGGTGCTGCATCGTCACGGCGGGTTGCAGATGGCGGATCAGGATGTGTTCATCAACGTGGTGGGTGGCGTCAAAGTCGAGGAGACCAGCGCGGATCTGGCGCTGCTGCTGGCCATGGTGTCGAGCTTCCGGGATCAGGCCCTGCCCAAGGATCTGGTAGTCTTTGGTGAGGTGGGGCTCTCCGGCGAGATACGGCCCGTGCCCTCGGGTCAGGAGCGACTGCAGGAGGCGGCCAAGCACGGTTTCCGCCGAGCCATCGTCCCGCATGCCAATGCGCCCAAACATCCCATCGAGGGGATGGAGGTGGTGCCGGTGAAGAAACTCTCCGATGCCCTCGAGGCCCTGTAACCAACCATGAAAAAGGAGCGTATGAACGCTCCTTTGTTTTTCTGACCGCCCGCTCAGGATTCGGGGGGGACGTGGTCTCGGTGCTCTTGCAGCAACTGCTCCAGCTCGCGATGGAGCAGTTGCTCCTCTCCGATGTTCAGCTCGATCATCCGCTTGAGGTGAGTGGCGCTGTCGATGTCGATGTGGTGGCAGTAAAACCCCAGCTTCTTGCTGGCTTCGTGGGTCAGCTCGACTTGCATCTTGATCTCGATGTCGCTGCCCCCGAGCACGAAGCAGATTTCGTACTCCTTGTCCTCGCTGGCGACCCAAGCCTCGGGTCTGAGCAGCAGGGCTCCCTGCAGGGAGACATCGACCAGCTGGGTGCGCCACTGGTGTTCACCCTGGGTGAGCTTGGCGGCGGTCAAATAGAAAATCCGAGTAAAGTGGCGGCGCTCGGCCATGGTCGTCTCCGGTCTGCGTGCGAGCAAGATGCTCATTCTTCATGTTGCAGAGTGTAATCCAGCTGGCACGCCAGGATATTGAACTGGCTCCGATATTGAATATCAGACCTGCTGATGGCTGAGGGATTCCACCACCTGCAGCGCCTTGACCAGCCGATCCTCCTGTTTGAACCTGTCCTCCAGCACGGGGCCGAGTTGGTTCAGATCCTCGTCCAGTTGCAGCAACTGGGCTTCGTCGGCGTTGCTGTACTTGTCGTTGAACTCCAGCGCGAATTCGGTACAGGCACGGATATGGGGGTAGATGCGCTTGGCCAGCTCCAGTTTGTCGCCGCTGGCTTGCTCAAAGGCGGTGACGACGTGGTTGTAGATCTCGAAATGGCCTGCGCTGACGTAGTCGACCAGTTGTTCGCAAAAACGTTGCAGTTCTACATGGCCTGGGAGGGTGCGTTGCTTGCACTTGGCGGGCATGAGGCCTGCCAGTCGCATGTACTCGACCAGCAACGCCTGTCTGGCATCCAGCCAGTCATCTATTGCTCTGTGCTTGCCTGCCAGTGCGCGCTTGGTTTTTTCCAGTTCAGTTAACATAGTCCCTCCATGGGCATGACATGCGGCTCTCGGGTCGCATGCCTCCGGTCATTCTCATCGACTGACGACACTCCTATAACTAGGGAAAATCCAGTTGACCGTCAATAGGAGTGTAGGGATATTGTTACATCAGGCGGGGATTTGCATGCCTCTCCCCACCGGTACTTCGCATCCTGTCGCCCATCCAGGGGACAAGGGGGCGATATATGTGACTATTTCCGCAGATCTTGATGAAAACCCCAGCATTCAAGCCAATCCGGCTGATAAAGCCTTTGCCTGAGTGTTTTTTTTTGAATAGAGTGGCCCGGTGCTAAATGCCCGATCATAAAGGAAATGTTATGAACAAAGCTCAACTTGTCGATGCAATTGCCGCCAAAGCAGACCTGAGCAAAGCTCAGGCCAAAGTCGCTCTGGAAGAGATCATCAATGGTATTACCCAGAGCCTGAAAGAGGGCGATGCCGTTCAGTTGGTGGGTTTTGGTACCTTCAAGGTCAACCATCGCGCGGGCCGTACCGGTCGCAACCCGCAAACCGGCAAAGAGATCCAGATTGCAGCTGCCAATGTGCCGTCCTTCGTGGCTGGCAAGGCGCTGAAAGACGCCGTCAAATAAGGTCGTCTTGTAATCAAATGAAGCCCGGCTTGTGCCGGGTTTTTTCTTGCCATCTTCGTCAAAATTTGTTTCAGATACACTCAGGATATGGCATGCGCTGTAGCGAGGTGGATATGGAACAGAAAAATGCCATTCGGCAGGTAGCCGTCCCCTGGGCTCCCTCTCGTCAACTCCCTCCCGGCCTGGTCGTGGCCGAACTGCATCAGGATATCTGGAGCGACACCCTGACCGTCATGCTGGGGCGTGCTCGCAGCATCGATCTGCCTCCGTTGCCCCTGTGCCGGGTGAGTTTTCGCCACATCTTCGCGGTGCGGGTGATGGAGGATTGTGATCTGGCGGAGGGGCGTGACAGCCACGTCATCGAGGAGCAGATCCAGCTCATCACCCCGTCCCGTTTCGCCAGCTGGTTCCATCAGGAATCCGATGGACTGCACTTGGATGAAGATTTGCAGCACTACCGCATCTCGACCTGGGATTACTGCGCCGATGTGCTGACCTCTTCTCCCCCTGAACTCCAGTTCATGGTTCAGGAGGAGTAAGCCAGACTGTCGGGTCGCCTCCGTGGTGACAACAAAGCCGGCGCAGGGGCGCCGGCTTTTTCTTGTTCGGGAGAGGTGGCGTTCAGCCCAGGATCTGGTCCCGGTGCAGCCCCAGCACGATCAGCAGCCCGATGAAATAGAAGGTGCTGAGCTTGATGCCGAGAATGGTGAGCAGGCCGGCGCACAGACGCACCAGGGCCTTGTGCAGCCAGGATCCGGTGAAGCGGTACATGATCACTCCACCGCGTCGGCTGGCGCGAACTCCGGCACCTTGGCCATGGCGTCCAGCACCACTTGAATGTCGGCCCCCGGCTTGCAGGCATTCTCGCTCAGATGGCGACGCCAGGCGCGCGCCCCCTGCATGTTCTGGAACAACCCCAGCATGTGGCGGGTCATGTGGGAGAGGTAGTTGCCCTTGGCCAGCTCTTGTTCGATATAAGGCAGCATCATCCGCACCACCTCGTGGCGGCTCGGCACGGCACGGTTCTCGCCGAACACCAGATTGTCCACCTGGGCCAGAATGTAGGGGTTCTGGTAGGCTTCGCGGCCCATCATGACCCCGTCGAGGTGCTGCAGATGTTCAAGAGTCTGCTCCAGACTGGTCACCCCGCCGTTGATGGCAATGGTCAGATCCGGGTAATCCTGCTTGACCCGGTAGACGCGAGGATAATCGAGGGGCGGGATCTCGCGGTTCTCTTTCGGACTCAGACCGCTCAGCCAGGCCTTGCGGGCATGGACGATGAAGGTATCGCAACCGGCGTCCCTTACCTGCTCGATGAAGGCCTGCAAGAACTCGTAGGAGTCTTGATCGTCGATGCCGATACGGGTCTTCACGGTGACCGGAATGTTGACCACGTCGCGCATCGCCTTGACGCAATCGGCCACCAGTGCGGGTTCACCCATGAGGCATGCGCCGAAGCGGCCGTTTTGCACCCGATCGGAGGGGCAGCCGACGTTGAGGTTGATCTCGTCATAGCCGCGCTCCTCGGCGAGCCTGGCGCAGCGGGCCAGGTCTGCCGGGTTGCTGCCACCCAGTTGCAGGGCGAGAGGGTGTTCCTGCTCGCTGTAGCCCAGATAGTCGCCCTTGCCGTGGATGATGGCGCCCGTGGTCACCATCTCGGTATAGAGCAGGGTCTGGCGGGTCATCAGACGGTGGAAATAACGGCAATGCCGATCGGTCCAGTCCAGCATGGGGGCGATGGAAAAGCGCTGCGCCTGCATAAAAATCATCCGGGTTGGCCAAACAAGGGGCGGGATTCTATCACAACGTGAGACAGCCCCAGAAAATGAATTTTGTCGCCGCGCACTGGGGGCCCTGTGATAGTATCCGGCTAATTGACAGGGTATCTGCGTGAACATGAATCAAGACCAACTTCTACAACGAGCGGAACGCCTCTGCGAGCAGCGCGGGATCCGTTTCACCCCGACACGGCGCCAGGTGTTCCGGCTGCTTGCCGCCCACGGCAATGCCATCAGTGCCTATGATTTGCTGGCCCAGTTGCAGCAGACCGAGGCTCATGCCAAACCGCCTACCGTCTATCGGGCGCTCGACTTCCTGCTCGAACAGGGCTTTGCCCACAAGGTGGAGTCGCTCAACGCCTTCATCTTCTGCTGCCACTTCGACCATGCCCACCCGATGCAACTGCTGATCTGCGATCGTTGCGGTGAGGTAGTGGAGCTGCACGATCCCGCCATCGACGGCGCCTTTTCCGAGCAGGCTCATCAGCATGGTTTTACTATTACCAACAAGACCATAGAAGCCCATGGTCAATGTGCCCGCTGTTCCGCTACCGTAGGAAGTCAAGATGAAGGCTGATTTTGTAAACCCGTTCCTGCTCTCCCTGCTCAACGTGCTCTCCACCATGGCACAGCTGGAACTCAAACCGGGCGCGCCCAAGCGCAAGACGGACGAGCTGGCTCGGGGAGATGTCTCCGGCCTGATTGGCATGGTGGGTCCGCAGACCCGGGGTTCCCTCTCCATCAGCTTCGAGAAGGGGCTGGCACTGGAGATCATGCGTCGCATGCTGGGGGAGGCGCCGGCCACCATCAACGAGGAAGTGACCGACATGGTGGGCGAGATCACCAACATGGTGACGGGCGGCGCCAAACGCATGCTGGGGGAGAAGGGCTATGAGTTCGACATGGCGACCCCGGTCATCGTCTCCGGTCCCAATCACACCATCACTCACCGGGCCGACGGCGCCAAGATCATGATGCCGTTCGAATCGGAGTATGGCCGTGCCACCATCGAGATCTGCTTCGAGTAATCGCCATGTGGAAGATGCTGAAATGGAGTGTCATCGGTGGGGTGGTGCTGCTTATCCTGTCGGATATCGAGATCAGCACCTCTCTCTACAAGTACGAAGACAACCGCGTGGAGATCAACTTCCCGCGCTGGCAGGCTGACCAGCCCTGGGGCACCCTGCGCTGGCATGCGGGCCGGTTTGAGCATCACTGGTACGGTCTTGCAGGCAAACCCAAGCCAGCAACCGTCCTCTGAGGAGCGCTCTCCACAACGGATGGATCAGATTGCACCAACAATAAAGAGGCCAGCGAATGCTGGCCTCTTTATTGGGTCAAGATCTGTTATCAGGCAGCTTCTGCTGCCAGCTTGCCATTGCCACGCACCATGACACCGAGGCCACAGGCCAGCAGGGTCGGCAGCAACCAGGCCAGGCCCTTGTCAAACAGCGGCAGGAAGGCGAACGCATCCATCTTCATGCCGGCGGCGCCCAGGCCGTCCAGGCAGCCGAACAGGAAGGCGACCAGCAGCACGGAGCGGAACACCAGGCGGGGGCGACCGAAGTAACCCTTCAGGAAGGTGACCAGCACCAGCGCCACGGCAACCGGGTAGATGGCGACCAGCACCGGAATGGAGAGGCTGATGAGCTGGCTCAGGCCCACGTTGGCCACGACGCCGCAGATGACACCCAGCAGCACGACCAGCTTCTTGTAGCTCATGCCGGTCAGGTTGTGGAAGAAGTCGGAGCAGGCGGAGATGAGGCCGACGGCCGTGGTGAAGCAGGCCAGGGTGATGATGGCAGCCAGGATGAACTGACCCGGTTGGCCGAACAGGCTCAGCACGTAGGCGTTGACGATGGCACCGCCGTTGCTCACGTCTGTGGCGACGCCGGCAGCGGTGTTGCCCAGCTGGAACAGGGAGACATAGACCACGGAGAGACCGATGGCGGAGATGATGCCCGCGATGGCCAGGTACTTGAACTGGCTCTGGTAGTCATGGATGCCTTTCTGGCGCAGCAGGTCGACGATCAGGGCGCCGAACATCAGGGACGCCAGGGTGTCCATGGTGTTGTAGCCTTCCAGAATGCCCTTCACGAAGGGGGTGCTCTGGTAGTCACCGGATGCGGCAGGCATGCTTCCTTGCGGTGCGACGAAGACACCGATGGCCAGGGTCAGCAGCAGCAGCATCAGCAGCGGGGTCAGGTACTTGCCGATGGCATCCATCAGCTTGCCCTGGTTCAGGGAGACCAGGATGGCCACGCCGAAGAACAGTACTGTGTAGGCAGCCAGACCGGATGGTCCCATGTCGCCAAGGAAGGGCTTGAGGCCCATCTCGTAGGCCACCAGGCCGGTACGGGGGGCGGCGAAGGCCGGGCCGATGATGATGTAGATGGCGACGGCCAGTGCGGTGGCCACGCCGGTCGGCAGCAGCTTGGTCATGCCGGCCCAGCCGTTGCCAGCCTTGGCGACGGCGATGATGGTGATGAGGGGCAGGCCCACGGCGGTGACCAGGAAGCCCAGCATGGCGAGAGAGAGGTGCTCACCCGCCATGAAGCCGGCCAGGGGCGGGAAGATGATGTTGCCTGCGCCCAGATAGAACGCAAAGGTCATGAAGCCCAATCCGAGTACATCGGACAATGTGAGTGATTTCGTCAAGTTCAACCTCGTCTGTCTTGTAAACTATTGCTTGTTATAGTTTTTTATTTGTCAGTGACCGGCACTTTCCGGGGGTAAAAAAAAGAGCCCCGCTGGTTTTTTCATCGCGACCAGTGGTTTGAACTGGTCTTGAGCGGGCGCTCATTTAGCAGTCAGCATAATGATGTGAAAAAATAGTTCAAGGCAAAATTTACATCTTCAAATAGAAGGGGCTGGTTAGTTGGATATATCTGTCGGAATAGCCTCCCGTGGCAGAATGGATCACAATTTCACCCCTCTCACACTTGTTTAATCCTCTGCCAAGCAGCAATAAAACACGATTTGCCTCTTTCCCCTCTCTGGTAGTAACAGCCAGATAACAACGCTCATACAGATCATAACTCGACGAAATGCATAAAATTTCATCCGCCATCGCCGTGGGCAGCACCAGGGCCAGTTGCCCGGCACGGCTCAGCAGGCGATCACTGGCGGCCAGCAATCCCCTGGGGTCGAGCCCCCCGGTATGACGGGCCAGAGCCCTGGCCGGATCGCGAAGTGTCTGGCCTGCCGGGAAATAGGGCGGGTTGGAGACGATGAGATCGTAAGGGGGGGCGAGGTGATCCTGAATGGCGCTCTCTATGATGGTGACCCGCTCACGCCAGGGGGAGGCCGCCACATTCTCCTTGGCCTGCATGGCTGCATCCTTATCCAGCTCCACCCCGTCTATGTGGCAGTCGTTCGTGCTGCGCTGGGCCAGCATCAGGGCGATGAGGCCGCTGCCGGTGCCGATGTCCAGCACCCGGCGGGCGCTGTCGACCGGCGCCCAGGCTCCCAGCAGAATGCCGTCCGTACCGACCTTCATGGCGCAGCGGTCGTGATCGATGTGAAATTGCTTGAACGTGAAACCGTTGTTGCGCCCCATTCGGCCCTCCTCCTGTACTTGCCCGCGGAAAATGGCCGGCGATTATAGCGGCTAAGCCACAGTCACCATAGGAGCCGGCGGCATAATCGCCTATAATCTGCCGCTTCCTTAATGACCGAGTATTGCCATGAGCCAGTCCTTTGATGATTTCGACCTGAATCCAGCCCTCAGTCGGGCCTTGGCCGAGATGGGATTCACCCGCCCCACCACCATCCAGCAGATGGTGCTGGAGCCAGCCCTGGACGGCCGCGATATTCTGGCCTCTGCGCCGACCGGAACCGGCAAGACCGCCGCCTTCCTGCTGCCCGCGATGCAGCACCTGCTGGACTTCCCGCGCCGCAAGCCGGGTCCGTGCCGCATGCTGATCCTGACTCCGACCCGCGAGCTCGCGCTGCAGGTGAGTGCTCACGCCAAGGCCCTGGCGGTGCACACCCATCTCAGCATCGAGACCATCATCGGTGGTGTCAGCCATGAAGAGCAGCTGCCTGCCCTGACCAAGACCACCGACATCGTGGTGGCCACCTCTGGCCGTCTGCTCGAGTACATCGAGAAAGAGGAGTTCGAGAGCCACGACATCGAGGTGCTGGTGCTGGATGAAGCGGACCGGATGCTGGACATGGGCTTCATCAAGGACGTGAACCGCATCGTGGAAGAGGCGCGTTACCGCAAGCACACCATGCTCTTCTCCGCCACCCTGGAAGGGGCCGGCCTCGAGAAGTTTGCGAGCGAGATCCTCAAAGACCCGGTTGAGCTGCACGCCGAGCCGCCCCGCAGCGAGCGCCGCCCCATCACCCAGTGGATCCACCTGGCCGATGATGCCGCCCACAAGCTGGCTCTGCTGGTGCACATCCTGAAAAACCCGGAGACCCAGAAGGCCATCATCTTCGTCAAGACCCGTGAGCGACTGGCGGAGCTTTCCGGCCAGTTGCAGGCGGCAGGCGTGCCCTGCGCCTGGATCCGTGGCGAGATGGAGCAGGCCAAGCGCATCGAGTCTATCCGCAAGTTCCACGAAGGGGAGGTGCCCTTCCTCATCGCCACCGACGTGGCCGCCCGCGGTATCGACCTGCCGAACGTCAGCCATGTCATCAACTACGACATGCCCTACGGCGCGGATGTCTATGTGCACCGGATCGGTCGTACCGGTCGAGCCGGCAACCGTGGCTGCGCCATCAGCCTGGTGGAAGCTCACGACATGGCCATGGTCGCCAAGATCGAACGCTACACCGAGGAGCGCCTCAAGCGCCGGGTGATCGATGAGCTGCGCCCCAGACACAAGGAAGCGCGGGTGCCGGTGAAGAAGAAAAAACCGAAGGATGCCAAGAAGTCGGCAAAGAAGAAAAAGAAGTAATGCCCCGAGCACAGTTGAAACGGCCATCCCAGGATGGCCGTTTTGCTGTCTGCTGCCTGGGGAGTGGCCTGAGAGAGGCGCAGAAAAAAGCCGACGCAAGGACGTCGGCCAACAAAAAGTGCTTACAACAGAGGATTCACAGAGTCAGACCCGAGGATCTCCGACTTGGTTCCCTTGAATGTGTAATTAATTTTCAGCGCGCTTGAACATCAGGGTATTGGCGTCGGACTCTTCCGGTACGAAGTAGTAGCCGTCGGCATTGAAACCGGTCAGCTGTTCCACCCGGGTGAGCCGATGCTTGATGATGTGGCGTGCCATCATGCCGCGGGCCTTCTTGGCGTAGAAGCTGATGATCTTGAACTGGCCGTTCTTCTCGTCCTTGAAGACCGGGGTGATGATGCGCCCCTGCAGGGCTTTCGGGCGCACCGACTTGAAATACTCGTCGGAGGCGAGGTTGATCAGCACGTCGTCCCCCTGGGCCGCCAGCGCCTTGTTCAGGTGCGCTGTGATGATGTCGCCCCAGAACTGGTAGAGGTCCTTGCCGCGCGGGTTCTCCAGCCTAATCCCCATCTCCAGGCGGTAGGGCATCATGAGGTCAAGCGGCCGCAGTACGCCATAAAGGCCGGAGAGCATGCGCAGGTGGGCCTGGGCGAAGTCGAGGTCGGCCTCGCTGAAATCTTCTACGGCCAGACCGGTGTAGACATCCCCCTTGAAGGCCAGCAGCGCCTGGCGGGCGTTGGCCGGCGTGAAGTCAGGCTGCCACTCGGCAAAGCGGGCGGCGTTGAGGCCGGCGAGCTTGTCGCTGATCTTCATCAGGCTGGCGATCTGGTCCGGGCTCAGTTGACGAGCCCGGGTGATCAGTGCTGCGGAGTGGTCCAGCAGTTCGGGTTGGGTGAAACGGGAGGTCACCAGGGGTGACTCGTAATCCAGCGTCTTGGCCGGGGAAACCACAATCAACATAACTGTCCTTTACTAGCGATGACGCACGCCCCTCATTCATCCAGGGTCACGTTGTCGAGAGTGCCTGCGCCCAGCTGCTCGCGACCCGACAGCTTGATGAGCAGTCGCAGGTCGTTGGCGGAGTCGGCATGGGCAAGGGCCTCACTGTAGCCAATTTGGCCGGCGCAGAACAGGGTGAACAGCGCCTGATCGAAGGTCTGCATGCCGAGCTCGCCGGATTTGGTCATCACCTCCTTGAGTCTGTGCATCTCTCCCTTGCGGATGATGTCGGTGACGAGCGGGGTGTTGAGCAGGATCTCGAAGGCGGCGACCCGGCGCTGCCCATGAGCGGAGGGGAGCAGCTGCTGGGCGACGATGGCGCGCAGGTTGAAGGAGAGATCGAACAGGAACTGGCGGTGCTTCTCCTGGGGGACCAGATGCAGGATGCGATCCAGCGCCTGGTTGGCATTGTTGGCGTGCAAGGTGGCGAGGCAGAGGTGTCCCGTCTCGGCGAACTGGATGGCGAACTCCATGGTCTCCTGGGAGCGGATTTCACCAATGAGGATGACATCCGGGGCCTGGCGCAGGGAGTTTTTGAGGGCGACATCGAAGGATGCGGTGTCGATCCCCACCTCCCGCTGGGTCAC
Source organism: Aeromonas sp. R6-1 (assembly GCF_040908165.1). Taxonomy (NCBI): domain Bacteria; kingdom Pseudomonadati; phylum Pseudomonadota; class Gammaproteobacteria; order Aeromonadales; family Aeromonadaceae; genus Aeromonas; species Aeromonas sp. R6-1. The sequence goes on along the minus strand of NZ_JBFODF010000026.1, from coordinate 95,438 downwards.
CAGACAGCGATCGTGCTGATGGACGAACTCCACCGGATCCTCCACCGTCAGGATGTGGCCGTCACCGTGCTGGTTGCGAAAGCCTATCATGGCCGCCTGGGTGGTGGACTTGCCGGCGCCAGTGGCGCCGACGAAGAGCACCAGCCCGCGTTTGGCCATGGCGACCTCCTGCAGGATGGGGGGCAGCACCAGCTCGTCAAAGGTGGGGATGCGGGTCTCGATGCGGCGCAGCACCATGCCCGGCATATCCTGTTGCCAGAAGGCGCTGACCCGAAAGCGCCCCAGCGAGCCTCGCTGGATGGCGTAGTTGGCCTCGCGAGTGTGCAGGAAGCGCTCGAAGTGGGTCTCGTCCAGGCTCTCCCTGATCAGCGCCAGCGCTGTCGTCTTGTCGAGGGGAGCCGGCCTGAGCGACACCAGACGCCCGTTGACCTTGAGGGTCGGGGGGGCATCGACCGTGATGAAGAGATCCGAGCCCTTTTGTTCAACCAGTGCGGCGAGCAGAACATCCATGTTCATGGCGACTCCTTGGGTGTGCAAGCTTAAATGGTATTGGGATCGACCGCCTTGGCCTTGGCATCGAGGGAGGCGACGACCCCCCGGTTGACCAGCTGCTTGAGGCTCTGGTCCATGGTCTGCATGCCGTGGGTCATCCCGGTCTGGATGACGGAATAGAGTTGGGCCACCTTGTCTTCCCGGATGAGGTTTCGCACCGCCGGGATCCCCAGCATGATCTCGTGGGCCGCCACCCGGCCGCCACCGATACGCTTGAGCAGGGTCTGGGAGATGACCGCCCGCAGGGATTCGGAGAGCATGGATCGTACCATGTCCTTCTCCGAGCCGGGGAAGACGTCGATGATACGGTCGATGGTCTTGGCAGCCGAGGAGGTGTGCAGGGTGCCAAACACCAGGTGACCGGTTTCGGCGGCGGTCATGGCGAGACGGATGGTTTCGAGGTCCCGCATTTCACCTACCAGGATGATATCCGGGTCTTCCCGCAGGGCCGAGCGCAGGGCGTTGCTGAAGCTCTTGGTGTCGCGGTGTACTTCCCGCTGGTTCACCAGGCAGCGCTTGTTCTCGTGCACGAATTCGATGGGGTCCTCGATGGTGAGGATGTGGTGGTGGAAGTTGTCATTGATGTAATCGACCATGGCGGCCAGGGTGGTGGATTTGCCCGAGCCGGTGGGTCCAGTCACCAGCACCAGGCCGCGAGGGTACTCCGCTATCTTGCGAAATATCTCCGGCGCCCCCAGATCGTCCAGGGTCAGAACGGTACTCGGGATGGTACGAAACACCGCGCCCGAGCCGCGCGCCTGCTGGAAGGCGTTGACCCGAAAGCGTGCCATGCCGGGCACTTCGAAGGAGAAGTCCACCTCGAAGTTCTCCTCCAGCTCCTTGCGCTGGTGGTCATTCATGATGTCGTAAATGAGGGCATGGACTTCCCGGTGATCCAGGGCGGGCAAATTGATCTTGCGAACCTCCCCATCAACCCTGATCATCGGGGGGACCCCGGCCGAGAGGTGTAGATCCGATGCCTTATGCTTTACACTGAATGCCAATAACTCTGTGATATCCATAGATTTGTTATTCTCCCATCACAAGATTACGAACGAAATATGAGCCAGATTGCCCAGCACCTGCTTCAGGTAAAGGAACGTATTGTAGAGGCTGCCCGGCGTGTTGGCCGCAGCCCAGATCACATCCAGTTGCTTGCTGTCAGCAAAACCAAGCCGCTGGGGGACATTCAGGCTGCCTATGCCGCCGGCCAGCGGCGCTTTGGCGAATCCTACGCCCAGGAGGCCGCGCTCAAGATTGATGCCTTGCGCGAGCAGAACGCCTGTACAGACATAGAGTGGCACTTTATCGGCCCGCTGCAATCGAACAAGTCCAAGCTGGTGGCGGAGCGGTTCGACTGGGTTCAAAGTGTCGATCGCGACAAGCTCATCGAACGCCTCAACAACCAGAGACCGAGTGGGCTCGCGCCGCTAAATATCTGTCTGCAAATCAATATTAGCGGAGAGAGCAGCAAATCCGGTACGTCGGAGCAAGAGATTTTCCACCTGGCCTCCCTGGTGGCCCAAAGCGAGCGGCTGCGGTTGCGCGGCCTGATGGCCATCCCCGAGCATACCCGCGACGAGGGAGTGCTCGCGGCCCAGATGGCGCGCATGCAGGCTCTGTTCACCGAGCTTGCGCAACAATACCCGAGCGTCGACACCCTTTCGATGGGAATGACCGAGGATCTTGAGCCTGCCATTGCCCATGGCAGCACCATGGTGCGGGTCGGGACCGCCATCTTCGGGGCCCGTGACTATTCATGAGCAAGAGCCGGGGCGAGAAACACCCCGGTCGTGCTTTTTTTCAGGTAAACAGGCGCGTGTGATGCTGTCAGCCCGCACAGGCTGGGTCGGCATCCGCTGCGATGTCAGTAACAGGAGTGTTTGATGCAGCAGAGAACCCTCGCCTTCATCGGGGCAGGCAACATGAGCCGCAGTATCATTGCCGGCCTCATCCAGGCGGGTTACCCGGCAGAGCGTATCATCGCCGCCAATCCGAGCCGCCCCAAGCTGGACGAACTGGCCAGCCAGTTCGGCATCCGTATCACCCAGGACAACGCCGAGGCGGCCCGTGAGGCCGAGGTGATCGTGCTGGCGGTCAAGCCCCAGCTGATGGCGGGCATGCTGACGGCGCTGGTGGCCGAGCTTGGCTCGCTGGATGGCAAGTTGCTCATCTCCATCGCTGCCGGCATTCGCGTCGCGCGCTTGCAGGAGATGGCGGGCGGTCACGATCGCATCATTCGCACCATGCCCAACACCCCCTCCTTGCTGGGGCTGGGGATGACCGGGCTCTATGCACCGCCCGCCATCGGGCAGGCTGATAGGGCGGTGGCCGAACAGATGATGCAATCCGTGGGCAAGACCCTCTGGGTGGATGAGGAGGCCGGCATCAACGGCGTCATTGCGGCGGCGGGCAGTGCCCCGGCCTACTTCTTCCTGTTCATGCAGGCGATTGCCGAGGAGGCCGAGGCCATGGGCTTTACGCCGGAGCAGGCTCGCCTGCTGGTGCAGCAAACCGCCCTGGGGGCGGCCGCCATGGTGGAACAAAATCCCGATCTGTCGCTACAGACCCTGCGCGAGCAGGTGACCAGCAAGGGCGGGACCACGGCCGAGGCCGTCAAGACATTCCAGGAGCAGGGGCTGATGCCGCTGACCGCAAGAGCCATGCAGGCGGCCGTTACCCGGGCCGGCGAAATGGAAACCCTTTTCTGAATCCCTTTTAGCAAGGAGCCCGGATGAACACGGCTTACTTTTTGATTAACACTGTCTTTGATCTCTACCTCATGGTGGTGCTGCTGCGGGTCTGGCTGCAGTGGGCGCGGGCCGACTTCTACAACCCCATGAGCCAGATGGTGGTCAAGCTGACCAACCCGCTGGTGGTGCCCCTGCGCCGCGTCATCCCGGGTTTTGGCGGGCTGGACATGGCCTCTGTGCTGCTGGCGCTGCTGATCGCCTTTGGCAAGTTGGTCCTGCTCAAGAGCATGAATGTGCTGCAGGCGGACTGGCTCACTCTCTGTCTGTTTGCGACGCTCACCGTGCTGAAGAAGGCGGGTTCCATGATCTTCTGGATCCTGCTTATCCGCGCCATCCTGAGCTGGGTCAGCCAGGGTCGCAACCCCATTGAATACGTGATGCACCAGCTCACTGAACCCTTCCTGGCCCCCATTCGCCGCATCCTGCCTGCACTGGGCGGGCTGGATCTCTCCGTGCTGGTCGCCTTCATCGCGCTGCAGGCCATCAACTACCTGATGGGGGATCTGTTCGGCCAGTTGTGGTGGATGATCTGATGCCCGCCGTCCTGCTGGAAGGGGACGAGCTGGTGTTGCATCTGATGATCCAGCCCAAGGCGAGCCGGGATCAGATCATCGGATTGCACGGTGACGAGTTGAAAGTGGCCATCACGGCGCCGCCGGTGGATGGTCAGGCCAACAGTCACCTGATCAAGTACCTGGCCAAGCAGTGCAAGGTGGCCAAGGGGCAGGTTCGCATCCTGCGGGGGGAGCTGGGTCGGCACAAGACGGTCGCCATCGACGCGCCAAAGCAGATCCCCGCCGAGATTGCCGCTCTGCTCGATAATCAGGGTTGATACGAGAGGGATGACATCATGAAAACAGCCTGGATGAGTTGCCTGCTGGCGCTCCTGATGACGCTGCCGCTGCGGGCTGAGCAGATGCAGGAGCTGGGCCCCTGGAAAGTGCACTACAGCGCGTTCAACTCCAGCTTCCTCACCCCCGAGGTAGCCAGGACCTATGGCCTGGAGCGCAGCCGCTATAACGGCATCGTCAATATCGCGGTGCAGAACAAGCAGGGGGTGGCACAGGCGGTGGGGATCAGCGGCGAAGCCCGCAATCTGACAGGCACCCTTCGCACCCTGAATTTTCAGGAGGTGAAAGAGGGGAATGCCATCTATTACCTGGCAGTGCTGCCCTATCGCAATGAGGACACCTACCAGTTCACCCTGAAGATCATGGGTGAGGGGCAGCAGCAGACGCTGACCTTCCAGCAGACCTTCTACGTCGACTAGATTGCAGGGTGAATGCAGATGCCCTGCCCCCACGGGGGCGGGGCATTTTTTTGCCCGGTGAACCTGTGCTCGACGTCAGTGGCTGGCCAGGGGATAGGTAAACAGGGCCAGGTGGGCGAAGTTGAACAGGAAGTGGAGCAGGATGGCGACACTGAGGCGCCCGCTCAGCTGGAACGCCAGGCCATAGCAGGCCCCCGCCAGCGCGGCGAACAACACCAGCAACGGGCCACCGGCAAGATGGGCTGCGCCGAACAGCAGGCTGGCGACCAGGAGACCTGCCCAGGGCGTGCTTCGGCTTGCCACCCCTTGCTGGATGCATCCCCGGAACAGCGCTTCTTCCGCCACGCAGGTGAACAGCAGGTTGTTGAATGCGAACAGCCACCACCAGTGGGGCAGTCCCGCTTCGGGTTTGAGGGCGCCCAGTTGCCAGGCGGTGATGAGCAGGGCCGCGAGCGGCAGGATGAGCAGGGCCAGCGGCCGCCAGCGCATCGTTCCACCCGGGCCGAGCAGGCCGGGGATGGCCAGCAGCAGGGCGAAGAAAATGAGCGGCTTGTCCAGATTGAGGTAGAGGGTGAAGGGCACGCTGGCCGGGCCCGCCTGTACCTTGTCGAGCACCCTGAGATTGTCAAAGCCGGGCACCAGATGCAGCGTCAGGGCGAGGGACCACAGCAGGATCAGCGTCAGTGCGACGCCACGCCAGGGTGGGGGCAGGGTGGGGGTACGCCAGGCCAGCAGCAGACCGGCGAGGCTGACAAGAGCGGCGAGGGGCGCGAGTCGCTCAAGCCAGAGGACGGTGAGCAGGGCTAGTCCCAACAGAAGCATGCCGGGCCTGGTTCGGCGGGCGAGGCAGCAGAGTACGGCGAGCCCCAGGACGAGCCAGATGAGGATATCGGGGAGTGGTAACATCGAGTCTCCTTGTATGAATGAAGGGCGCACCTTAACGATCCCCATGGTCTGGTTCAAGGAAAAGGGACTGGCCGGCAGAAGACGCGCAATGAAAAGCCGGAGCTGGGCTCCGGCTTGGGCGGCGGCAAGATGTCACCGAGAGAGGCGATGGCCTTCCCGTATCAGCGACCTGACTCGGCGATGACCCGGGCGATGATGTCGGCACGTTTGCTGGCTTCCAGCTCGCCCAGGGCGATGAGACCGGCCTTGAAGATGACGTTCTTCGGCAGACTGACGTCATCCAGGGTGGTGATGGCCTCGACGTGCATGCCGTTCAGGCGGCTGGCATCGCGCGGGCTCAGGTTGACCTGGGTGTTCAGCACCTGCTTGCCCTTCTTCTTGGGCTGGGCGGGTTTCTTCGGTTGATCCAGCTCGTCTTCCGGCAGTTCGTCATCAAAATCGTAAATGGACATAGTCAATCCTGTTGGGTTGCAAGGGGCATGCTCGCCCGAATGGGGGTAATCAGCCCATATCCTCGTTGCGGATAAAGGCGCGCCAGGAGCCGAGTACCTGGGCAAAATCTTCCAGCCCGCACATGGCCAGCTGTTCATCATCGTAGTAGGCGAGATCGTCGAGATCCTCATCCTGCTCGATATTGAGGACATTGGCCTTCACCTCGGCTTCCTCGTGGGTCAGCAGCAGGGAGTAGTCGCCCCCCAGCAGCCGGTATTCGGTGCGGGCCCGGCTGGAGAGCTGGTCGATGATGGCGAACAGCTCGTCGAGCTTCTCCTCGTCCTTGCCCACCTCGTCGATCAACCACTGGCCGATGGCTTCATGGCCCATGGAGAACCGGGCGCGATAGCCACCGAACGGGTCGCGGCGAAATTCATAATCCATAGCGGAGTCCATATCGGAGGGTGAAACCACCACGGCGCAAAGCGGCATGATGCCGGATCCTTGATCCATGGTGGGGCACTGATAGCGTAAAGTGGCCTATTCTAGCGATCCCCCCCGCGCTTGTCTTGATGATGTGGGATCTTTAACGGGTGATCCCGGTGATGGCGCACGCCGGGGACCCTGTCAACAAATGGTATGGAGAGGCAATGCAGCTCAACGACGCGCTCGCGCATCAGATAGTCAGCCGGGCGATGAAGATCCTCTCGTTCTCGGTCAACGTCATGGATGAGCGGGGACTCATCATTGCGTCCGGTAACCCGGAGCGGCTGCACCAGCGCCACGAGGGGGCCGTGCTGGCCCTGACCGAGAACCGGGTGGTGGAGATAAGCGAGGCCACCGCCCGGGAGCTCAAGGGGGTGAGGCCCGGCATCAACCTGCCCATCGCCTATCAGGGGGAGCTGCTCGGCGTCATCGGCATCTCGGGGGATCCGGACATCGTGCGTGCTTACGCCGAGCTGGTGCGCATGACCGCCGAGCTCATCCTGGAACAGGCGGCACTCACCGAGCAGTTGCAGTGGGACAAGCGCCACAAGGAGGAGCTGGTGTTGCAGCTCATTCGCGGCGAAGGGCGGGCCGATCAACTGCAACAGGTGGCCCGTTTCCTCGAGCTGGATCTCGCCCAGCCCCGGGTGGTGGCCGTGCTGGCGCTGGAGGAGGCCGAGCCCGCCCAGGTGAGGGAGCTGGTTCACCTGCTGGAAAACCCGGAGCGGGACAACCTGGTGGCCATCAACGGCCTGGACGAGATAGTGGTGCTCAAACCCGCCCAGCTCAGCGACGGCGTCTGGCAGTCGGCGCAGGAGCGCAGCCGGATCCGGCAGCTGCTCTCCCGTATTCCCCATTTCAAGGTTCGCATCGGGGTGGGTGATTACTTCGCCGGCATCCCCGGGCTGGCGCTCTCCTACCAGACGGCGCGAGACACCTTGCGCCGTGGCATGCGCCAGTCGCCCCGCAAGCAGGTCTATTTCTTCGAGGATTACCGGCTTTCAGTGCTGCTCGGCACCCTGGCGGACTCCTGGCAGGCGGATCAACTGCGGGCTCCGCTGCAAAAGCTGGCGCAGGAGGACACAAAGGGAACGCTGCAAAAGACGCTGCGCCAATATTTCTTGCAGGATTGTGATCTGCATCCCTGTGCCGAAGCCCTGTTCATTCACCCCAACACCCTGCGTTATCGACTGACCCGGATAGAGCAGATAACTGGCTTGAATTTCAATAAGTTAGATGACAAATTTCTGCTCTATCTCGGGCTCAGTCTCGATAGCTGATTTGTCTTTTCCAACAAAAACACAAGGCCGGTAAATGCTTTTTTTGGTTTTATGGCCAAAGCATTCCAGGCGGGGATCCCCATAATGGCGCCACTCATTACAACAACAAGGTGCCCGTCATGATCCCAGTCTCCGCGCTCGGCGCGCTCGCCGCGCTTTCCATCGCCATCTTCCTCATCCTGAAGAAGGTGCCGCCCGCTTACGGCATGATTGTCGGTGCCCTGGCCGGTGGCCTGATCGGTGGCGCCGACCTGACCCAGACCGTCGCCCTGATGATCGGCGGCGCCCAGGGGATCACCACGGCGGTGATGCGGATCCTGGCGGCGGGTGTGCTGGCCGGGGTGCTCATCGAATCGGGCGCCGCCACCACCATCGCCGAGACCATCGTCAAGAAACTCGGCGAAACCCGCGCCCTGCTGGCCCTGGCGCTGGCCACCCTGATCCTGACAGCGGTCGGCGTCTTCGTGGACGTGGCCGTCATCACGGTCGCCCCCATTGCGCTGGCCATCGCCCGCCGGGCTGATCTCTCCAAGGCGGCCATCCTGCTGGCGATGATAGGCGGTGGCAAGGCGGGCAACGTCATGTCTCCCAACCCCAACGCCATTGCGGCAGCCGATGCCTTCCACCTGCCTCTCACCTCGGTGATGGCGGCGGGCATCATTCCCGGCCTGTTCGGTCTGGTGATGGCCTACTGGCTCGCCAAGCGCCTCAACAACCGGGGCAGCAAGGTGGCCGCCGACGAGGTGGTGAGCTTTGACGGTGCCAAGTTGCCCGGCTTTGCCGCCGCCATCAGTGCGCCCCTGGTCGCCATCCTGCTGCTGGCCCTGCGTCCCATCGCCGGCATCGTGGTGGACCCGCTCATTGCGCTGCCCCTCGGCGGCCTGGTGGGGGCCCTGATGATGGGCAAGTTCACCAAGGTGAACCAGTTTGCCGTCTCGGGCCTGGCCCGCATGGCGCCGGTGGCCATCATGCTGCTGGGGACGGGGACCCTGGCGGGCATCATCGCCAACTCCGGCCTGAAAGATGTGCTCATCAGCGGCCTGACCGCTTCCGGTCTGCCCTCCTATCTGCTGGCCCCCATCTCCGGTGCCCTGATGTCGCTGGCGACCGCCTCGACCACGGCCGGGACAGTGGTGGCCTCCAACGTGTTCAGCGCCACTCTGATTGAACTGGGGATCAGCAGCCTGGCAGGGGCCGCCATGATCCACGCAGGCGCCACCGTGTTTGACCACATGCCCCACGGCTCCTTCTTCCATGCCACCGGCGGCAGCGTCCACATGGGCGTCGGCGAGCGACTCAAGCTCATCCCCTACGAAACCGCGGTCGGTCTGACCATCGCCGTTGTCTCCACCCTGATGTTTGGCGTGTTTGGCCTCGCCTAAGGAACTGATATGAAAATTGTGATCGCCCCCGATTCATTCAAGGAGAGCCTGAGCGCCATGGCGGTGGCCGATGCCATCGAGGCCGGTTTCAAGCAGGTGCTGCCGGATGCCACCTACGTCAAGCTGCCCATGGCCGATGGCGGCGAGGGGACGGTGCAGTCTCTGGTGGATGCCACCGGTGGTCGCATCCTGCCGGTCGAGGTGACCGCTCCCCTTGGCAACAGGGTACAGGGCTTCGTGGGCCTGCTGGGGGATGGCAAGCGCGCCGTCATCGAGATGGCGGCGGCCTCCGGCCTTCATCTGGTGGCGCCCGAGCTGCGCAATCCGCGGCTCACCTCCAGTGTCGGCACCGGGGAGCTGATCCTGGCCGCGCTGGAGATGGGGGTGGACCACCTCATCCTCGGCATCGGGGGCAGCGCCACCAATGACGGCGGTGCCGGCATGATCCAGGCACTCGGCGGCAAGCTCCTGAAAGCAGATGGTACCCCTATCGCGCCGGGCGGTGCCGGTCTGGCCGAGCTGGCCACCATCGACCTGAGCGGGTTGGATCCCCGTCTGACCGGGCTCCACATCGAGGTGGCCTGCGACGTGGACAATCCGCTGTGCGGCCCCAAAGGGGCGTCCGCCGTGTTCGGTCCGCAGAAGGGGGCAACTCCCGAGATGGTGGCCGAGCTGGATGCCAATCTGGCCCGTTACGCAGACTGCATCGAGCAGGCGCTTGGCAAGCAGGTGAAGGAGATCCCGGGAACGGGGGCCGCAGGCGGCATGGGGGCAGCCCTGGTGGGGCTGCTCGGTGCCGAGCTCAAACCCGGCATCCAGATCGTGATCGAGGCGCTGAAATTGGCCGATGAAGTGGCCGATGCGGATCTGGTCATCACCGGCGAGGGCCGCATCGACAGCCAGACCATCCACGGCAAGACGCCCATCGGGGTGGCTCGCTGTGCCAAGCAGTTCGGCAAGCCGGTGATCGGCATCGCCGGATGCCTCACCGATGACTGCGGCGTGGTGCACGAGCACGGGCTGGATGCGGTGTTCGCCGTGGTCAATCGGGCCATGTCCCTGCCGGAGGCGCTGGCCACCGCCACCACCAACCTGCAGCTCACGGCCCGCAACGTGGCGGCTCTCTACCTGCTGCGCAAATGACCCTCTCTCCTGGCCGGTGCGGTGCATCGGCCTGACCCTGCCCCGTGCAGCAGAGTGAGCGGCCCGGCGTGGCACCTCTGACGCACTTGCCGATCCTTGGGTCGGCTTTTTTTATTATCCTGCTGTCTTTCATATGGTTTTTGTATTCTGACAAGGGGCTTTGCGGCATAGTGATCTCCCGACAGTGAGGGAGCCACGAGAAACAAGGCCCGCCTGAGGGAGGGCTTCCCATTCCGGGGGGCAATATGCGAGGTGCGAGCCATGATCCTGCTGACCCTGGGGGTGGTGTTGTTCACCCTGACCCATCTTTACCCCTGTTTCGCGGCACAGCACCGCGCCCGTCTGCGGGATCGGCTGGGGGAGAACCGCTACAAGGGGCTCTTCTCGCTGCTGGTGTTCGTCGCCATCGGCTGCATCCTCGCAGGCTGGCGCAGTGCCAGCCCCATGCCCCTCTATTTTCTGCCTGTCTGGGGGCCCACCCTGGTGATGGGGGTCATGCCGATCGCCCTTGTCCTGCTGTGCGCGGGGCAGGGGGCCAACCATTTCCGCCGTTGGCTGGTGCATCCCCAGCTGCTCGGGGTGCTGCTCTGGTCGGGGGCCCATCTGGCGGTAAACAGCGAGGCGCGCTCCCTGGTGCTGTTTGGCGGGCTCGGTCTCTGGGCACTCATCAGCATCGTCTGGATTTCGATGCGGGAGTGGGGCCGTTACCCCCGTGCCGCCGCCACCTGGCAGGGGACGGGGATCAGTCTGGGGGCGGGGCTGGCCCTCACGGCTCTGCTTATCTTCTGGGGACACGGCTGGCTGACCGGGATCCCCCTGCACTGATCCCTGAACCAGATTCCGGGGTCTTGCGTATGATGGACAAAACAATGGGAGTCACGTCGATGAAATGGTTCACCCTGCTGCTGATGCTCGGCTCGGGCGCGGTCTCTGCCGCCTGCCCCGATTACTTCAACGTGGAGATGCGGGAGCTCAACAGCACCCAGCGCCACAACCTCTGCCAGTTGACCGAGGGCAAGGTGGTGCTGGTGGTCAACACCGCCTCCTACTGCGGTTACAGCGGTCAGTTCCGGGATCTGGAAGCCCTCTATCAGGGCTACAAGGAGAAGGGACTGATGGTGCTGGGCTTCCCCTCCAACGATTTCTGGCAGGAGGCGGGCAACGAGAACAAAACCGCCGAGGTGTGCCGCCGGGACTACGGGGTGACCTTCCCCATGTTCAACCGGGTGGCGGTGCGGGGTTCGGATGCGGTGCCGCTGTTCAAGGGGCTGGCCGCTGCTGCCGACGGTGATGCGCCCAACTGGAACTTCCACAAGTACCTGGTCGGGCGGGACGGCAAGCTGATTGCGAGCTATGGTGCCAACCAGAATCCGTCGGATGATCCTCTCAAACAGCAGATCATCGATGCCCTGGGGCACTGACCCTACCCCATGGCGGGCCGCTCTGGAATAATGCGGCCCCGCCATCCACTCCGGTGACACCGTGCTGCAACGTCTTCCCCAAATGGTGATCTTCGATGCCCTGGTTCGTGAACAGGGCATCTCGGCGGCTGCGCGCCGCCTCGGGGTTTCCAAATCCCACATCAGCAAGCAACTCGCCCTGCTGGAAACCGCGCTCGGCGCCCAGCTGGTACAGCGCACTACTCGCCGTTTCGGGCTCACCGAGCTGGGTCTGGAGTATGCCCGCCACTGTCGCGCTCTGGTGGCGGTGGCGCTGGAGGCGGAATCCATGGTGGCGGAGCGCCGTGGCAAGGTGAGCGGTGTGCTCCATCTGGGGGTTGGTCAATCCTTCGGGCGGTTGCACGTGATCCCGCGCCTCAAGGCGTTTCAGGCACGTTATCCGGATCTGGAGCTGGAGGTGTCCCTGTTCGATCACCGCACCAATCTGGTGGATGAGGGGCTGGATCTCTGGATCACCACCTACGAGGACAAACCCGAGTCCCTGGTCGGGCAGCGACTGGCAGACATTGGTTTCGTGCTGGTGGCCTCGCCGGATTATCTGCTGAGTCACGGCACGCCACTGCACCCCAGGGATCTGGCCCATCACAATTGCATCACCTACCAGAGCCGGGAGCGGCGCTACCACGAGTGGTCATTTCGCCAGGGCAAGGAGCGCCAGACGGTGCAGGTGGCGGGCAACTATCGGGTGGATCTGGCGGAAGCGGTGCGGGACGCCGCCCTGGCCGGGCTCGGCATCGCCTATGTGGCCAACTACCTGCTGGACAAGGAGCTGCAATCTGGTCAGCTCATCCCTCTGCTGCCCCAGTGGCAACCGAACCAGAAGATGGCGGTGCACGCCGTCTATGCCAGGCGAGAGCATCTGGATCCCAAGATCCGCCTCTTCATCGACTTCCTCAAGGAGAGCTTCGGACCCGGGCCCTACTGGGCGCAGCGACTCGCACCCTGGCTCGGGGGGAAATTGTCCGGCACCGAGGAATAATCGTTTCCATACAAGAACACTGGCGTGAGTGCGGTTTCAAAGTTGTGTCAAATCAGTCAGTTGGCGCAACCGATATCGTGCAAACGTTTTTGCTAACAGGGTTGTAACCCGGCAGGGTTGCGGCGGTGAGGGGAGGGGAGCAGAATCCGCGCCCATCTTCAGCCTCACTGGATGGAATCCCCATGATTGCCCTGCTTGGTATCCTGAGCATCCTGGCCCTGGCCGCACTCTGCTCTGATAATCGTCGTCGTATCCCGTTGCGAACAGTGGGCTTTGCCCTCTGCCTGCAAGTGCTCTTCGCCGCCCTGGTGCTCTGGCTGCCCGCCGGTCAGCAGGTCTTGAACGGTGTCAGCGAGAGCGTCAGCAGCGTCATCGGCTACGGCCAGGAGGGGATTGCCTTCCTGTTCGGGGATCTGGCCAAGTTCAAACTCGGTTTCATCTTCGCCTTCAACGTGCTGCCGGTGATCATCTTCTTCTCCGCGCTGATCGCCATCCTCTATCACATCGGCCTGATGCCCAAAGTGATCGCCCTGCTCGGCGGCGGCCTGCAGAAATTGCTGGGCACCGGCCGCGCCGAGAGCCTCTCTGCCACCGCCAACATCTTCGTCGGCATGGTGGAAGCGCCGCTGGTGGTCAAACCCTATCTCTCCAGGATGTCCGATTCCCAGTTCTTTGCGGTGATGAGCTGCGGGCTGGCCTCGGTAGCCGGCGGCACCCTGGTGGGCTACGCCAGCATCGGGGTCGAGCTGAAATACCTGATTGCGGCGGCCTTCATGTCCGCCCCTGCCGGGCTTGCCATGGCCAAGATCCTGGTGCCGCCCGCCGCGCAAGAGGAAGATCACCACGAAGACGTGGAGATCCCCCGCGCCACCAACGTCATTGAAGCGGCCGCCGATGGTGCCATGGCGGGTCTCAACATCGCCGTCGCCGTGGGGGCGACCCTGCTGGCCTTCGTCGGCGTGATCGCCCTGCTCAACGGCCTGCTGGGCTGGGCCGGCGACCTGGTGGGGCTGGATCTGAGCTTCCAGATCATCCTGGGCTGGCTGTTCGCCCCCGTCTCCTGGCTGATCGGTGTGCCCTGGGATCAGGCCCAGGCAGCCGGTGCCCTGATCGGCACCAAGATCGTCATCAACGAGTTCGTCGCCTTCATTGCCCTGGTGCAGGATCAGACCCTGAACGAGTCGAGCAAGGCCATCGTCACCTTCGCCCTGTGCGGTTTCGCCAATATCTCTTCCATGGCGATCCTCATCGGCGGCCTGGGGGCCATGGTGCCGGAGCGCAAGTCCTTCATCGCCCGCTACGGCATGCGCGCCATCCTGGCGGGGGTGCTGGCAAACCTGATGAGCGCCTCCCTGGCAGGCTTGTTCCTCGCCCTCTGATAGACCCTGGAAGTCAGCACCTTCCGGTCATTGCCCGCTTCGGCGGGCTTTTTTGCACCCGCTTGCAGGCAAAAAAAGCGCCTCTGGGGAGGCGCGGGGAAAAGACAGATTGGAAGCGTCACATGGGTGCCACCTGAATGAGGGATGAGCCGTCCCATCCAAGTGTGAAGCCATGATGCCTGATGCTCTCTGAAGCGCTTCTGAGGCGATTCTTCATACTGTGTTCATTTTCAAAATGCTGCTGCAATGTGATTTTTAAATGTTTGATGCTGAAATAAAATAAATAATCAGTGATTTATTTTGTTGTGCGGCTCAAAGGAAAGATGAATCGGGGCGGTGGGCACGCTCCTGCCATGGGGCGGATCCGGCGACAGATTATCCCGGTGCCGGCTCAACGAATCACGTAACCATGCTGCCAGATGGCAAACAACCAGCATGTAATTGTGGTGTTGCCCGTCATGGATAGTGCAATACCGCCTGCTGTCTGCTGTTGGGACCAGCAACTCGTATGTGATGGAGATGCCGCTCGTCAGAGGATCCGCGCGAGTGGCCTGCGGTCTGTGGTGCCTGCACCCGCAACCCGCATTTGACAGGAGGCGCGCCCTTTCATGGGGTCAGCGCGAAGTGGTCTGCGGTCTCCTGCTCCAGTGCCAGCAACCAGCGCTTGATGGGGATGCCTCCCCCGTAGCCGGTCAGTTCACCGCTGCGCCCTATGACCCTGTGGCAGGGCACTATGATGCTGAGGGGATTGCGGCCGTTGGCGGCGCCCACCGCCCGCACCGCCCTGGGGTTGCCGATGGCCTCTGCAATCTGGAGGTAGCTGACGGTCTCGCCGTAGGGGATATCGCACAGTGCCTGCCACACGGCCTGCTGGAATGGTGTGCCCGTGGCGGCCAGGGGGAGATCGAAGCGCCGCAGTCGGCCGGCAAAGTAGGCGGCAAACTGCTCGACAAAGGGGGCCAGGGCGACATCATCCCGCTGCCACTCCGGTTGCGGCAGGACGGGGCGCTCCCCTTGCATGAATTCCACGTGGCGCAGCCCGGCCCCATCGATGGCGATGAGTAGGGGCCCCTTGGCACATTCACAAAAGCTGTACTGCATTCTCTTGTCCTCGGGGTTGTGGCAGGTCACTCCAGCACGGGCTTGCCGCGGGTGGATTTGATCTCTCCCTTGCGTTTCTTGGCATCGACCCGCTTGCGTTGGGAGCTGCGGGTCGGCTTGGTGGCGTGGCGGGCCTTGGGGCGCCAGGCGGCTTTTTTCAGCAGCTCGGTCAGGCGGCTCATGGCCTCCTTGCGATTCATGTCCTGGCTGCGATGGGTCTCGACCCTGATCTGGATGAAGCCGTCGTGAACCCGGCTGTCGCTGAGCCGCTCCAGTCCCTCCTTGTAGAGCGGCGGCAGGCTGGGGGAGTCGCGATAATCGAAGCGCAGCCAGACGGCGGAGTCGGTCTTGTTGACGTGCTGGCCGCCATTGCCCTGGGCCCGCATGGTCTGGAATTGCAGTTCATGCCAGGGGATGATCACGCTGTTGGAGATGACTAACATGGGGTGATGCTCTCATTTGGTGCATCAAGGGAGTCTGGTGCAGCTTGGTGCCTCATTATGGGGCGAGATGCGCTTCCTTGGTGATCCTGAGCCTTTCCGGCTCAGAGTGTCATATCTATCTATATGAAAATAAACGATAAAAATACTTGGCACAAGAATTGATGACCCATTCGTGACATACCATGGATTGGGAGCAACCAGATGAAGCTGATTACTGCGATTATCAAACCTTTCAAGTTGGACGACGTGCGCGAGGCCATCGCCAACCTGGGGGTGGAAGGCCTGACCGTCTCCGAAGTGAAGGGTTTTGGTCGCCAGAAGGGGCACACCGAATTATACCGGGGGGCCGAGTACCAGGTCGACTTTCTGCCGAAGGTGAAGCTGGAGATCGCCACCGCAGACGAGAACGTCGAAGGGGTGATCGAGGCCATCTGCAAGGCGGCCTATACCGGCAAGATCGGTGACGGCAAGATTTTCGTCTATGACCTGCTGCAAGCGGTGCGTATTCGTACTGGTGAGAGCGACGACGAGGCGCTCTGAGTACGCCCCTTTGCCCGGCCGGGTCGGGCAAAGGTCCGGGCAGGTTCTGCCGACAGTGTGAATGGGTGGTCGTCGAAAGACCGGATGGGATTCCATCCGGTCTTTTTGTTTGGCCGCTGATTAAATAGATCGTTCCAACCCAGCAAACCGCCTTGATCCTCTCCTCCCGATTCATGCAGAATGCAAACGAAAATGGTTATCACTCTTTACGCAGACAAGGAACGGATGATGAAAATGAAGATGTTGGCACTGGCTTTCTCCACGCTTGTCGCCCAGTCGGCGTTCGCCGCCCAGGAGGTAAACGTCTATTCGAACCGTCAGGATGAGCTGATCAAGCCCATCATCCAGCAGTTCGAGAAGGAGACCGGGATCAAGGTCAATGTGGTGTTTGCCAAAGAGGGGCTGAACGAGCGTCTGGAACGGGAAGGTAAGCTCTCTCCGGCCGATCTGATGCTGACCGTGGACATCAGCCGTCTGACCGAGCTGGTGGACAAGGACCTGGTGCAGCCTGTGGACAGCAAGACGCTGCAGGAGAACATCCCCTCCATCTATCGCGATCCGGACAACCGCTGGTTCGCCCTGACCACCCGGGTGCGTGCCATCTACTCCAGCAAGGAGCGTCTTGGCAAGCTCGACACCATCCGCTACGAAGATCTGGTCAAGCCTGAATTCAAAGGAAAAATTTGTACCCGTAGCGGCAAGCACGAGTACAATGTGGCGCTGGTTTCGTCCATGATTGCCCATCACGGCATGGCGGATACCAAGACCTGGCTGGAAGGGGTCAAGGCCAACCTGGCGCGCAAGCCCCAGGGCAACGACCGTGATCAGGTCAAGGCGATCAAGGACGGCATCTGTGATGTCTCCCTGGGCAACAGCTACTACCTGGGTGCCATGTTGAAGGATCCGGCGCAGAAGTCCTGGGCCGACGCGGTGGAAATCAACTTCCCGAACCAGGGTGATCGCGGTGCCCACGTCAACGTGAGCGGCGTGGCCATGACCAAGTATGCCAAGAACAAGGATGCAGCACAGAAGCTGATGGAGTTCCTCTCCGGGGATACCGCCCAGCACATGTATGCGGATGTGAATGCCGAGTACCCGGTCAAGGCGGGGGTCGAGCCTTCTGCCATGGTCAAGTCCTGGGGCACGTTCAAGTCTGACCCCATGCCGGTCAGCGATTATGCCAAGCACCGCAAGGACGCCTTGCAACTGCTGGATGAAGTGAAATTCGACTTGTAATCAGATGGGGCCAACGGCCCCATCAACTTCTGTGGACTCATGAAACATTTTGGATGGATTGCCGGCAGCTGGGTCACCGCTCTGCTGCTGGGTTTGCCGGTACTCGCCCTGGTCTTCTCCGCCTTCTCGGCTGATGGGGAACTGTTTGCCCACCTCGCCGATACCGTACTGCCCGACTATCTGCGAAACACGTCCGGCCTGGTGCTGGGGGTGGTCTGCCTCAGCCTGCTGTTCGGGGTGCCCACCGCCTGGCTGGTGGCCATGTGCGAGGTGCCGGGGCGCCGCGCCCTGCAATGGGCGCTGATGCTGCCCATGGCGATGCCCTCCTATATCGTGGCCTACGTCTATACCGACCTGCTCGACTACTCGGGCCCGCTGCAGGCGGGGCTGCGTGCCCTGTTTGGCTGGCAGGGACCGGCCGACTACTGGTTCCCGGCCATTCGCTCCCTCGGTGGCGCCGCCTGGGTGCTGGCGCTGGTGCTCTTCCCCTATGTCTATCTGCTGGCACGGGCCTCCTTCCTGGAGCAGTCGGTCAGCCTCATTCACTCCAGCCGCCTGCTCGGCTGCACCCCCTGGCAGAGCTTTCGCCGCCTGAGCCTCCCCCTGGCCCGCCCGGCCATCATGGTTGGGGCATCTCTGGTCGCGATGGAAACGCTGGCGGACTTTGCCACCGTCCACTTCTTTGCCATCAACACCCTGACCACTGCCATCTACGACACCTGGCTCGGCTACGGCAGCCTGGCGACCGCCGCCAAGCTCTCCTGTCTGATGCTGCTGGCGGTGGTGCTGCTCATCGCGCTGGAGCGCCGCTCCCGCCAGCGCCAGCAGGTGTTCCAGAAGTCCATGGGCTTCGAGCAGCCCCTGCGTTACCCCCTCGGGGGCCTGAGGGGCGTGCTGGCCGGGCTCTGGTGCTGGGGCCTGGTGCTGGCGGGGTTCGCCCTGCCGTTCGTCATCCTGCTCGATTACGGGGTGCGTTACTTCGCGCTGTCGTGGACGCCCGAATTCGTGCGCTTTGCGGGCAACAGCCTCGCCATCTCGGCCCTGACCGCCCTGCTGGCCATGGCCATTGCCCTGCTGCTCGGCTTCTTCCGTCGCCTCGATGGGGGGACTCGCAGCCTGCTGCCCCTGCGCCTCGCCGCCATGGGCTATGCCATGCCGGGGACCGTGCTGGCCATCGGCGTGCTGGTGCCGCTCACGGCCCTGGATTTTGGCATCAACGATCTGGCCGAGTGGCTCGGGATGCCGGGCCCCGGTCTGCTCCTGACCGGCACCCTCACCGCCATCGTGTTCGGCTATCTGGTGCGCTTCGTGGCCATCGCCATCGGGTCGGTGGAGAGCAGCATGAGCAAGATCTCCCCCAGCCTCGACATGGCGGCCCGCTCTCTGGGGCAGGGGGCGGGCGGCATGCTGCGTCGCATTCACCTGCCGCTGGTACGGCGCGGCCTCTTTGCCGGCGCCATGCTGGTGTTCATCGAATCCATGAAGGAGCTGCCCGCCGCCCTGCTGCTGCGGCCGTTCAACTTCGAAACCCTGGCGACCCACGTCTATCAGTTCGTCTCGGACGAGATGCTGGAGCGGGGGGCGCTCGGTGCCATCGTCATCGTGCTGGTGGGGCTGATTCCCCTGCTGTGGATCAACCGTACCCTGGATGGTCCAGGCCATTGAGCGGCCCCGTCCGGCATCACTACGCGAGAGGAAAAGAACCTTGTCCTGCCTGAATATCGAGAAGGTCAGCTGTCACTACAATGGGCGCCCCGTGCTGGAGCAGCTCTCCCTGCAGGTGGCCGACAACGAGATTGTCTGTCTGCTGGGGGCCAGCGGCTGTGGCAAGACCACGCTGCTCAAGGCGGTGGCCGGTCTGCTGCCCCTGGCCCAGGGGGAGATCCGGCTGGGAGAGACCCTGCTCGATGCCCCCGGCGTGAGTGTGCCGCCGGAGGCCCGCCATATCGGCATGATCTTCCAGGATTACGCTCTCTTTCCTCACCTGACGGTGGCCGAGAACGTCGGCTTCGGCCTGACCGGGCAGGATCGCGGCAGCCGCCAGCAACAGGTGGACGAGGCGCTGGCGCTGGTCAACCTGCAGGGGTTGGGGGAGCGCTATCCCCATCAGCTCTCCGGCGGCCAGCAGCAGCGGGTGGCCATCGCCCGCGCCCTGGTGTGCAAGCCGCGCCTGATGCTGCTGGACGAGCCCTTCTCCAACATCGACACCCAGGTGCGGATGAAGCTGATCCTCGAGATCCGCGCCCTGCTCAAACAGCAAGGCATTGGCGCCATCTTCGTCAGCCACAGCAAGGAAGAGGCCTTCGCCTTCGCCGATCGGCTTGCCCTGTTTCGCGCCGGTCGCATCGAGCAGGTGGGGGAGCCGGAGCAGCTCTATCGCCGCCCTGGGAACCGCTTCGTGGCGGAGTTTCTCGGCGGGGTCAATTATCTGGCGGCCGAGGTGGTGGACAGCCACTGCGTGCAGACCCTCCTTGGAACCATCTGCGGTCAGGAGCCCCATGGCCGCGCGGTGGGGGAGCGGTTGCAGCTCATGCTCAGACCTCAGCAACTGGCGCTGACGGCGGCGGATGACGGTGAGCTCCGGGTGCGTGAGCAACAGTTCCTGGGCCATCACTGCCGGGTACTGGTGGAGTGTGGCGGCCAGCAACTGGAAGCCAGCATCGGTGAGCCCCTGGAAGGGGGGAGCGCGCGGGTGACCGTGGCGCCTCATGCCCTGGTGTTGTTTGACCCCTTGCCCTGAGTGCGTGGTATTGTCGTGAAATCAATGAACTGGAAGCGCGCTGGTTTATAATCGCGCCACGCCCATAGCCAACGCACTTGGAGAGAGACATGAAAGCCCAAGCCGGGATCTGCGCAGAGCCGAATCTGCACGCCCTCTATCTGATGTTCAATCGCACCGGTGACGCCGCTGCCCTGACCTCCCGCCTGGCCAGCCTGCCAGCACTCTGGGAGGCGGTGAGCGCCGACTTCCCCGATGCGGCCTTCAGCGGTCTGGTCGCCGTCGGGGCCGACGCCTGGGATGATCTCTATCCTGCCGCCCGGCCGCCCCAGTTCCGCGGTTTCATGGCGCAATCCGCCAACGGTCAGGAGGCCCCCAATACCCCGTTCGATCTGTTCGTGCAGTTGCGTGCTGATCGGGTGGACGTGCTGCATCATGCCGGTCATCGCGTCATGGCCCTGCTGGCCGGGCTTGTTGAATTGGCCGAGGAAGTCCGCGGTTTTCGCAACCAGGATTGCCGGGATCTGACCGGTTTCGTCGACGGCACCGAGAACCCGCAGGATGAGCACCGCGCCGTGGTGGCGTTGCTGGACGGCGGCGAGTTCGCCGGTGGCTCCTACATCCACGTGCAGCGCTGGGTCCACGCCATGAGCGACTGGGAGAAGCTGGCCCTGAAGGAGCAGGAAGACATCATAGGCCGCACCAAGGTCGACAACATCGAATACGAGTCCGCCGACAAGCCGCTCACTTCCCACATCAAGCGGGTCAACCTCAAGACCCCGAAGGGGGAGTCCATGGAGATCCTGCGTCAGAGCATGCCCTGGGGCACCATGAGCGAGCAGGGGCTCTACTTCATCTCCTGCTGCCGCACGCCGCTGCACTTCAACGCCATGCTGGCCAGCATGTACAAAGGGGAAGGCAGCCACTTCGATCACCTGCTGCGCTTCACCCGGGCGGTGACCGGCGCGGCCTTCTTCGCCCCTTCCGTCGATTTTCTGGTGGCCGAGGGCAAATAAGCCCGGCCTGCCGACCGCTCAAAACAAAAAATCCCGGCCAAGGCCGGGATTTTTGTGCGGATCGCCCAAGGCGACCGGATCAGGGCGTCTGCTCGAACAGCTCGAGGGCGGAGAGGTAGAGCTCCTCGATGTCGGTATCGCTGGTCGGGGTGATGAAGATGGTGTCATCACCGGCGATGGTGCCGAGGATCCCTTCGGCCTTGCCGAGGGAGTCAAGCAGGCGGGCGATCAGCTGGGCTGCGCCGGGGCTGGTGTGGATCACCACCAGAGCGCCGTTGTGGTCGACATCCAGCACCAGGTTCTTGAGGGGGCTGGAGGTGGTGGGCACGCCCAGCTCCACCGGCAGACAGTAGACCATCTCCATCTTGGCATTACGGGTGCGAACGGCGCCGAAGCGGCTCAGCATGCGCGAGACCTTGGATTGGTTGATGTTCTCGAAGCCCATCTCTTGCAGGGCAGTCACTATCTCTGCCTGGGAGCCGAAACGCTCCTCTTTCAGCAAGGCTTTAAAGGCCTTGGCCAGTTTTTCTTGCTTGTCGTTATGTTTCATCTTGGACTCACGAATGAGGGGAGTGACCGCCTGTCACGCTCAGGCGGCAGATACGAACAGCGCTGCTATTTTGCATTCATATGCCTGTTTTGGCAAGGAAGCGGCGCTTGTTCTGCATATTGATTCAAATATAGCTTGCATCAACTTATGCTGGCGCTAGAATCAGGACGAAATTTTGAAAACTTATTCAATTGGGCTGTATGGGTATCGAATTAATCGGCATCGAAAAATCCTGGCACAAGGTGCCGGTACTGCAGCAGGTGAGCTTTCGGACTGCTCCCGGCGAGACCTTGGTATTGCTGGGCCCGAGCGGGGCAGGCAAGAGCTCTCTGCTGCGCATGATGAACTTGCTGGACACGCCGGATGCCGGTGTGTTGCGCATCGCAGACAGTGAATTTTCTTTCCCGTCCAGCCTCTCTACTGCCGAATTCAACCGTCAGGCACAGGCGCTGCGCCGCAAGGTGGGCATGGTGTTCCAGCAGTACAATCTGTGGCCGCACCTCACCGTGATGGAGAATCTGATTGAAGCGCCCGTCAAGGTGCTCGGCATGAGCCGCGAGGCGGCCATCGATAAAGGGGCCTATCTGCTGGCCCAGCTGCAACTGGCCGACAAACGGGACGCTTGGCCCGCACGGCTTTCCGGTGGCCAGCAGCAGCGGGTCGCCATTGCCCGGACCCTGATGATGGATCCCCAGGTGCTGCTGTTTGACGAACCGACGGCTGCCCTGGATCCCGAAATTACCAAAGAGGTGGCGGAGATCATCCGCACCCTGAGCCAGACCGGCATCACCCAGGTGGTGGTGACCCACGAGGTGGAGTTCGCCCGCAAGGTGGCCAGTCAGGTGATCTATCTGGAGAAGGGGCGGATCATCGAATCCGGCACCGCCGCCATCTTCCAGTCCCCGCAAACCAGTCGGTTTGCCGAATTCTTGATGCATTGATATTGAGTCGATAAGGAAGCTGTCATGAAAAAGAGTCTGTTGCTGATCGCCGCCATGGGTCTGCTGAGCACTTCTGTGCTGGCCAAAGAGATCAAGTTCGCCACCGAGGCAACCTATGCGCCGTTCGAATACCTGGATGACAAGAACGAGTTCCAGGGGTTTGACATCGATCTGGCCCGCGCTGTCTGCGAGCAGGCCAAGCTGGAGTGCAGCTTCCACAACCAGGCCTTCGACAGCCTGATCCCCAGCCTCAAGTTCCGTCGCTATGATGCCGTCATCGCCGCCATGGACGTGACGCCGGAGCGGGCCGCCCAGGTCGACTTCTCCGACATCTATTACGAGAACTCCGCGGTGTTCGTCGCCAAGAAAGAGACCTTCAAGGGGCCGGACGATCTGGTGGACAAGACAGTCGGCGTGCAGAACGGCACCTCTCACCAGTCCTATCTGGTGGACAACTGGGTGAGTAAGGGTCTGTTGACCGTGCCCTACGCCAGCTACCAGAGCGCCTTCCTCGACATGATGAATGGCCGCACTGACGGCGTGTTTGCCGATACGGCGGTGGCCGCCGACTGGCTCAAGCAGCACAAGGAATACGCCGTGGTGGGTACCCCGGTGACCGACGCCAAGTACTTCGGCACCGGTTTTGGCATCGCGGTGGCCAAGGGCAACCAGGAACTGCTGACCCAGCTGAACAAGGGGCTGGCCGAGATCAAGGCCAACGGTACCTATCAGAAGATCTATGACAAGTACTTCGCGCAGTAAGCCATGTTAAGCCTGTTGTTGGATGCAGCCTGGATGACCCTCGGGCTGGCCCTGGCATCCCTGGTCGGTGGCATGGTGCTGGCACTGGCATTCAGTGCGGCTGAGTTGAGCAAGCAGCGTTGGCTGGTGTGGCCCGTGGCCACCCTGACCACCTTGATCCGTGGTCTGCCCGAGTTGCTGGTGGTGCTCTTCATCTACTTCGGCTCGACCCAGGTGCTGTTCCTCATCACCGGGGAGTATGTGGAGTTCAGCCCGTTCGCCTGCGGTGTGCTGGCGCTCTCCCTGCTGTTTGCGAGCTACGCCACCCAGACCCTGCGTGCCGCCCTCAATGCGGTGCCCCCTGGGCAGCGGCTGGCGGCGCAGGCGCTCGGCCTGGGCAAGGGGCACACCTTCTTTCGCATCGTGCTGCCCCAGGCCTGGCGTCACGCCTTGCCCGGGCTCGGCAACCAGTGGCTGGTGCTGTTGAAAGACACCGCTCTGGTCTCTCTCATCGGGGTGAACGAGATGATGCGTCAGGCACAGATGGCTTCGGCCAGCACCTATCAACCCTTCACCTGGTACGCCGCTGCCGCCCTCATCTATCTGGCCATCAGTCTGGTGAGTGAATTCGGCTTGAAGCAGGCGTCCCGCTATACCCGCCGTTACGGAGGCTGACCATGCAGGATTACCTGATGACCCTGCTGGGAGGGTTGGCGATCACCCTGCAGCTCACCGTGTTCAGCTTGTTGCTGGGCGTGCTGATGGCGGCCGGCATGACCTGGGTGCTGGAGCGTCGCATTCCGGTGGCGACCCAGCTGGTGCAGCTCTGGGTACTGGTCTTTACCGGTACGCCGCTGCTCATCCAGATCTTTCTCATTTACTACGGGCCTGGCCAGTTTGAATGGCTCAAGGCGGGGCCGCTCTGGCCGCTGCTCAAGCAGCCCTGGTTCTGCGCCGTGCTGGCGCTCGGTTTCAATACAGCAGCCTACTCCACCCGGCTGTTCAAGGGGGCGCTCGACGCCATCCCCGCCGGTGAGGTGGAGGCCTGCCGTGCGCTCGGCTTCTCGGCCGGACAGACCCTGTGGATGAAGACCCGCCATGCCGCCCGTCGGCTGGTCCCCGCCTATTCCAACGAGGTGATCCTGGTGCTCAAGGGGAGTTCGCTCGCGAGCACCATTACCATCATGGACATCATGGGGCTGGCCCAGCGTCTCAATGCCCAGACCTATGACACTCTGGCGGTGTTCACCGTGGCCGGAGCGCTCTATCTGACCATGAATGGATTGTTAACAATTGGTTTCCGCTGGTGTGAGCGTCGGGCACTGGCTTTCCAGTCCTGAAGCAGTCACATTTACCTCTTAATGGTGAGGAGGACACAGGAAATCTGTGTCTTTCCTCCCATTTATCGCATATTCCTCTCCGCTTTCATCGCCGCTTGTTCCCTGGCTCACAGAACCCGTGATTACAACTGTTATCAGATTGTTTTTTAGGAGGGGATCCTTTAAGGTGAGGCGCACAATAAGAATCAGCATTAACCCAACTAGAAACAACCTTAAACCTACGCTTAGACATGGAGTTGATCATGAAAGTTGCCGTTCTGGGTGCCGCCGGTGGCATCGGCCAAGCCCTCGCTCTGCTGTTGAAAAACCGCCTGCCTGCCGGTTCCGAACTGAGCCTGTATGACATTGCCCCGGTCACTCCGGGCGTGGCGGCGGACCTGAGCCACATCCCGACTGACGTGAAAGTAAAAGGTTTCTGCGGTGAAGATCCGAGCCCGGCTCTGGTCGGCGCCGATGTCGTGCTGATCTCTGCCGGCGTGGCGCGCAAGCCCGGCATGGACCGTTCCGACCTGTTCAACATCAACGCCGGGATCGTCAAGAACCTGGTGGAAAAGTGCGCCGCTTCCTGCCCGAAAGCACTGATCGGCATCATCACCAACCCGGTCAATACCACGGTCGCCATCGCCGCCGAAGTGCTGAAGAAAGCCGGTGTCTATGACAAGCGTCGTCTGTTCGGCGTGACCACCCTGGATGTGATCCGTGGCGAGACCTTCGTGGCCGAAGCCAAGGGCCTGAACGTTGACAAGGTACGTGTCAACGTCATCGGCGGTCACAGTGGCGTGACCATTCTGCCGCTGCTCTCCCAGGTTGAAGGCGCCAGCTTCACCGCTGAGGAAGTGGCTGCCATGACCAAGCGCATTCAGAATGCCGGTACCGAAGTGGTGGAAGCCAAGGCCGGTGGCGGTTCCGCCACTCTCTCCATGGGTCAGGCAGCCTGCCGTTTCGGTCTGTCGCTCATCAAGGGTCTGCAAGGGGAAGCCAACGTCATCGAGTGTGCCTATGTGGAAGGCAACGGTGAGCACGCCACCTTCTTCGCGCAGCCGGTGCTGCTCGGCAAGAACGGTGTCGAAACCGTGCTGGACTACGGCAAGCTGAGCGCCTTCGAGCAGGAAGCGATGGACAGCATGCTGGCCACCCTGAAGGCTGACATCCAGCTGGGCGTCGACTTCGTCAAGTAAGTCTCTACGTCGACCGCAAGGGGAGCCCAGGCTCCCCTTTGTCATTTTCGGGGTTGGGTGTAGCGGGCTAATGTGGTGGGCTAAGGAGATGGCCCTGGCTGCCGATAACAGAAGGCAGCAGGAGATCCCTATGATGAAACCAAGAACCCTCATCGCCATTATCGGTGTGTGCAGCTTACCCTTGCAGGGTGCGGAGCCCACCTCGGCCGCCGTGCCCACCCAGGCGGTGGCGGTTGCAGCCGCGCCGCGATCCCCGGCGTCTGCCCCCTTGTCACCGGCCTCATCATCGGCCCAGCCAGCCCTGACGCCAGCCTCTTCTGTCGCCACGTCATCCCTCCCTGTGTCAGCAGCGCCAGCACAGGCGCCATTCGAATCCGCACCTGTACCGTCCGCACCAGCAGCTGCGCCGCTGCCCAGGGCGACGACGCAGGCATCCGCTGCTGCGGGAGAGTTGCAGGCCGTGCCGCTTTATCGCCAGGACGAACTGCTCAACTGGATAGAGCAGGGGCGCCATCTGGCCCGGGTGAAGCAGGACAGGTGCCAGCTCACCCAGGATATCGAGGCGCGGGCCTCGGTGATGAAGATCCCTGCCTATCAGTTCCTCTGGGGAGACATGCTGGCCTGGGGAATTTGCACCAAGCCGGATGCCCAGATCGGGGTGCAGTACATGTGGGAGGCCGCCAACCAGGGGCTGGCGCCGGCGCTGGAACAGCTTGGCCGCTATTACTGGAAGGGGATCCTGGTTCAGAAGGATCTGGTGAGGGCCGAGACTCTGATGCGGGAAGCCGCGAGCCTCGGCTTCTTGCGGGCACAGATGGAGTGGGTGGAGATGTTGCTGCAGGGCATGGGGAGTCCGCTGGATTACGAGGAGGCGTATCACTGGCTGCACGGCGCCGTCATCGGTGACAAGGCCATGCACCAGAAGGCGGCGAGCCTGCTCAGCCGGCTCGGCAACCAGATGCCCGCCAATGCCATCGCCCGTGCCAAGGCGATGCACTGAGTCCTGATAGTCCGCTTTGATATTACAAGGCCCACGAAGCTGTGCTTGTGGGCCTTGTGCATTTTCCCGGTCAGGGGAGGGATCAGAGGCCCTGATGGGGGCCGAAGACCTCGTAATGCATCCGCCCTGCAGGCACGCCCACATTCTCCAGCTGAGCTTTGACTGCTTTCATGAACGGGACAGGGCCGCAGAAATAGTAGTGGGCGTTGGCCGGAATGAGGTCGGTGACCTGCTCCAGTGCCAGAGTGCCGCTGAAGTCGTAATCCTCTCCTTTGACATCCTGCTCCCCCGGCTCCCGATACCAGATCCGGCTCTCCAGTTTCCCGTATTGCCTGCTCTTTGCCCGGATCTCGTCCCTGAACGCGTGGTGGGCGCCATGTTCGCAGGCGTGAAGCCAGCGAATATCCATATCCGGGCCCTCGGCCAGCAAGTGGTTGAGCATGCTCAGCATGGGGGTGAGGCCGACCCCGGCGGAGATCAGCACCACGGGCGTGTCTGTCTCCTCTTGCAGGAAGAAGTCGCCGGCCGGCGGCATGATGTCGACCGTGTCACCGATGTGAAGATGATCATGCAACAGGTTGGAGGCCTGCCCCCTGGGTTCGCGCTTGACGCTGATGCGGTAGTCGCGGCCATTGGGGGCGTCCGAGAGAGAGTACTGGCGGATCTCCTGATGCTCGAGGGCGGGATGAACCAGCTTGATACTGAGATATTGCCCCGGTTTGAAACGCAACACGGGGTTGCCATCGAGGGGGGCCAGGACGAAAGAGGTGATGAGTTCACTCTCCTGACGCTTCTCCTTGATGATGAAAGGGCGGGTTCCCTGCCAACCACCGTCCTGGCTTGCCTTCTCCCGATAGAGCTCGCTCTCCCGGCCGATAAAGATGTCGGCCAGCACACCGTAAGCCTTGCCCCAGGCGGTAAGTACCTCCTCCGTGACAGCGTTGCCACCCATTTCTTTGAGCGTGGCCAAGAGATGACTACCCACAATGTGATATTGTTCCGGCTGGATCAGGAAACCCGTATGTTTGTGGGCGATGCGTTCAACGGCTCCGGCCAGGGCCCCCAGATTGTCAATGTTCCTGGCATAGGCCGCCACCGCACTGAACAGTGCCAAGGGCTGTCCCCCGCTACGCTGGTGAGCCAGGTTGAAGAGATCCTTCAACTCGGGATTGTGGCTGAACATGCGCTGATAAAAGTGCCGTGTGAGGTCAGGGCCCGCCGATTCGAGCAAAGGAATGGTGCTCTTGATGACGGCGATGGTGGCTTGGTCTAACATAGGAGGTCCTTTCTAATTGAACATCTGGAATGTCACTTATTAAGTTGCATCCTAAATGTTTAATTGATCTGGATCAATCATCAATTCTTCGCGCTAGGCGCTACAGGCACTATGAGACTAACGAGCTATACCGATTTTGGATTGAGAGCCCTGCTCTATCTGGCCACCTTGCCGGAGGGGGAACTGTCGAGCGTGGCCAAGGTATCCGCCTTGTACGACGTATCCCGCAACCACATGGTGAAGGTGGTGAACCAGTTGGTAAAACTGGGCTATCTGCAGTCACAACGAGGCAAGAATGGTGGCATCCGCATGGCGCGCTCCCCCGACGAGATCAATATCGGGCAAGTGATCCGGGCATTGGAAGGCAATCTGGACGGGATCGACTGCAGCTCCCCGGTCTGCCATATCGTCTCCGTCTGTCTGCTCAAAAGTGCCTTGAAGGAGGCGATGAACGCCTTCCTCGCGGTGATGGATGGCTATACGCTGCAGGATTTGCTGGCAAACCGTGACGAGTTGCAGCAGGTGTTCGGTGAGCTCATCCCCACTCTGGTGCTGGAGCCGGATGACGAGAGCGAGTGAAACAAAAAGGCTGCCATTGGCAGCCTTTTTTCAATCCTCGTACCCTGAGTCGTCCCGGTACAGGTGCGGCATGATCCTCGCCATCTTCACCATGTTGTTCTCCACTTCGAGAATCTCGATAGGGTAGCCCGCCAGCCTGACACTGATGTTGGGTTGGGGGATCTCCTCAAGGTACTCCAGGATGGCGCCATTGAGGGTCCGTGGGCCGTCCATGGGCAGGTGCCAGTCCATCTCCTTGTTCAGCTCGCGGATGCTGGCGGAGCCTTCGACCAGGAAGGAGCCGTCCGGCTGGGGATGGATCTCGTCACTCGGGGTCGGTGTCATGGAGGTGGTGAAGTCACCGACAATCTCTTCCAGGATGTCGTCCAAGGTGATCAGCCCCTGAATATCGCCATATTCGTCGACGATAAGGCCAATTCGCTCCTTGTTGCGCTGGAACTTGGCCAACTGCACGTTGAGGGGGGTCCCCTGGGGGATGAAATAGATGGGGTCGACTTCCCGCAGCAGGCTGGACTTGCTGAACTGATCCCGGGCGACCAGTCTCAGGGCATCCCGTGAGTGCAGGAAGCCGACGACGTCATCGATGTTGTCGCGATAGAGCAGGATCTTGGTGTGGGCGCAGTGGGCCAGCTGGCGCAGTATGATCTTCCAGTCGTCATTGATGTCGATGGCGGAGATCTCGCTGCGAGGGACCATGATGTTCTCCACCGTCATCTTGTCGAGATCCAGGATGCTTATCAGCATCTCCTGGTGGTGCTTGGGAATGAGATTGCCCGCCTCGTTGACGATGGTGCGCAGCTCTTCGGAATTGAGGGAGTCATCCTTGTTGTGCTCGAGACGCAAGAGTTTCAGCAGCAGGTTCGTGATGCTGTTGATGAGCCAGACAAGGGGGGCGAACGGCACCATCAGCCCCTTGAGGATCCAGGAGGCAGGATAGGCTATCCGCTCGGGGAACATGGCCGCCAGTGTCTTGGGGGTGACTTCCCCGAATACCAGTACCACCAGGGTCAGCCCGAAGGTGGCAATGGCGACGCCGAGATCCCCGAACAGCCGGATGCAGACGATGGTCGCGATGGCGGAGGCCAGGATGTTGACCAGATTGTTGCCGATGAGAATGAGGCCAAGCAGGCGGTCCGGCCTGGCCAGCAGCTTCTCGACCCGGCGGGCAGCTTTGTGCTTGGTCTGGGCCAGATGCCGCAGCTTGTAGCGGTTGAGCGACATCAGACCGGTTTCGGAACTGGAGAAGAAGGCTGACAAAAGGATCAAGATAACGAGAACAATCAGCAATGTACTCGTTGAGATACTGTCCAAGAAGGGCTCCTGTAAGGATGGTTGGGGAATGTTCGTGTGTCAGCTAAGCAGCACTTCCTTGACGAAACGGCTGCCAAAATAGGCCAGTGTCAGGATGAAGCTGCCGATGAGGCTCAGCATGATGACCTTGCGGCCGCGCCAGCCACGGGTATGGTGACCCCAGAGCAGCAGAGCGTAGACGCACCAGGCCAGGATAGAGAGGATGGCCTTGTGGGACTTGCCCTGGGCAAACATGTCTTCCAGGAAGAACAGGCCGGATGCGATGGAGAGGGTCAGCAGCAGCAGACCTGCGGAAATGAGCTGAAACAGGCGCTTCTCCACCGTCATCAGGGGTGGCATGGCTGGCAGGTGGCTGATCTTTCTGGATTTCAGTTGCCTGTCCAGGCAGGCAAGCTGGAGGGCAAACAAGCAGGCGATCATCAGTACCGAATAGGCCATCAGCGCGAGACCTATGTGCAGCAGTAACTGGGGGTGCGCTTCCAGATGGGTGATGTAGCGCCCGGGAATGAGCGCGCTGGCTGCCAGCAGCAGGGCTGAAAAACTGTAGACGACGGGCAGCAGAATCCAGCCGTTGAAGCGTCGGGTGACGCAGGTCATGAAGCAACTGATGATAAGGCTGACCAGGGACGCCACGTTCAACATGCTGAGATTCTGGCCGGAATGGGTGGCCAGCACTTCGCTGCCCACCGCCATGCCATGGGCGGTCAGGGCCAGGCCGACACAGGCGAACAGCGATACTTGCCCGACGGGCTTGGCGCTGAGCAGAAGGTGCAGTGAGGCGATGATGGCCAGCAGGTAAAACGCCAGGGCCAGAACAGAGATCACGATCATAACCAGGTCGTTGTCAAACAAGCTTTATGGATAAGAGGGGCAGTATACCTTGCACAAGATATGCTCGCCAGTTGTGCCAGAGGCTAACTGCCCACATATAAGTAGGCGTTGATGGTCACCGTGCGGCGAATAATCGTCCTCCGGCGTTGACTGGGGTATACTGCCCTCCATTCGTTGACCTGCCCGCTCGATGGCAGGCCGCCGCGGCAAGCGGCGAGTAATCGTCCCTAGAGTGCTGACCGGGGTATAATGCCCCCAGTGTCACGCCAAGAACCGGAAAGCGTCATGTTTGAGAATTTGACTGAACGACTCTCGCGCACCCTGCGCAATGTCAGCGGCCGCGGCCGCCTGACCGAAGAGAACATCAAGGATACCCTGCGCGAAGTCCGCATGGCGTTGCTCGAGGCGGACGTCGCCCTGCCGGTGGTGCGCGATTTCGTGGCGCGCGTTAAGGAACGTGCCGTGGGCCAGGAAGTGGCCAAATCCCTGAGCCCGGGCCAGGCCTTCATCAAGATCGTCCATGGCGAACTGGTCACCGTAATGGGGGAGGCCAACGAACAGCTCAACCTGGCTGCCCAGCCGCCGGCCATCATCCTGATGGCAGGTCTTCAGGGGGCCGGTAAGACCACTACGGTCGGCAAACTGGCCAAACTGCTCAAGGAGCGCAGCAAGAAGAAGGTGCTGGTGGTCAGTGCGGACGTCTACCGTCCGGCGGCGATCAAGCAGCTTGAGACCCTTGCGGGCGACATCGGTGTCGACTTCTTCCCGAGTGATGCCAGCCAGAAACCGATCGCCATTGCCACTGCTGCCATCGATCAGGCGCGCAAGAAGTTCTATGACGTGGTGATCGTCGATACTGCCGGTCGTCTGCACGTCGATGGCGAAATGATGGCGGAGATCCAGGATCTGCACGCCACCATCAAGCCGGTCGAAACCCTGTTCGTGGTGGATGCCATGACAGGTCAGGATGCTGCCAATACCGCCAAGGCCTTCAACGAAGCGCTGCCGCTCACCGGTGTGATCCTTACCAAGGCAGACGGTGATGCCCGCGGTGGTGCCGCACTGTCGGTTCGCCATATCACCGGCAAGCCGGTCAAGTTCATCGGTATGGGTGAGAAGACTGACGCGCTGGAGCCGTTCCATCCGGATCGTCTCGCCTCCCGCATCCTCGGCATGGGGGATGTGCTCTCTCTCATCGAAGAGGTGGAGCGCAACGTCGATAAAGAGAAGGCGGCCAAGCTGGCCAGCAAGGTGAAGAGCGGCAAGGGCTTCGACCTGGAAGACTTCCGTGAGCAGCTGGCCCAGATGCGCAACATGGGTGGCATGATGGGGATGCTCGACAAGCTGCCCGGCATGTCCGGCCTGCCGGACAACATCAAGGATCAGATGGATGACAAGCTCACCGTGCGGATGGAGGCCATCATCAGCTCCATGACGCCGAAAGAGCGTGCCCATCCCGATCTCATCAAGGGCTCCCGCAAGCGCCGTATCGCGGCGGGCTCCGGCATGCAGGTCCAGGATGTGAACAAGCTGCTCAAGCAGTTCACCGAGATGCAGCGCATGATGAAGAAGATGTCCGGCAAGGGCGGCATGCGCAAGATGATGGGCCAGATGAAGAACATGCTGCCCCCCGGATTCGGTGGTGGCGGTCGCGGTCCGTTCTGATTTTCCTGCTGGTCAGGCAGAAAGGCTCACCCTGGTGAGCCTTTTTCATGCCAATCCCTGCGCAAAAAATAGCTGGCTTGGTTGCAATTATTACGAATCCAAGTAGAATTACGCGGCTTATTTTAAGCTAGGGTCTGCGTATTTGCAGGCCTTGTTCATTAGATGTTTATGAGGACGATATGGTAACCATTCGTTTACAACGTGGTGGCGCGAAAAAGCGTCCGTTCTACCAGGTAGTAGTTGCTGACAGCCGTAACGCCCGTGACGGTCGTTTCATCGAGCGCGTCGGTTTCTTCAACCCGGTTGCTGCTGGTAACGCTGAAAAGCTGAACCTGGACCTGGCTCGTATCGAGCATTGGGTTGCTACTGGTGCCGCTGTTTCTGACCGCGTTGCCAAGCTGATCAAAGACGCTGCCAAAGCTGCTTAATCAGCCAAACGGTAGGGAGTTAAGGTGGAAAAACCTGTAGTTCTGGGCACCCTGGGGACCGTTTACGGGATCAAGGGCTGGCTTAAAGTGAACTCCTTCACCGATGTTGCCGAAGCGATTTTCGATTACAACCCCTGGCTGATCAATCAGAACGGGGCGTGGCGTGAAATCCGGGTGTCATCCTGGAAGCGTCACAACAAGGGTCTGATCTGCAAACTCGATGGTATCGATGTGCGTGAGGATGCCCTGGCATTGACCAACGTCGAGATTGGCGTCCCCGCCGATCTGTTGCCTGCGTTGCCCGAAGGGGAGTTCTACTGGCGTGACCTCATTGGTTGCACCGTGGTAACCACTAAGGGATACGACCTGGGCAAGGTGACCGAATTGATGGAAACCGGCTCCAACGATGTGTTGGTGGTTGAGGCCAATGTAAAAGATGCCTTTGGTGCAAAGGAGCGGTTGATACCGTTCCTGGAAGAGCAGGTGATCAAGAATATTGATCTGACTGCTCGAACAATCGAAGTTGATTGGGATCCTGGTTTCTAGTTTCCCGCGCTAACACGGGTGCCGGAGGTTTCTTATGTGGATTGGGGTGATTAGCCTCTTCCCGGAAATGTTCCGAGCCATTACCGAGCACGGGGTAACGGGTCGGGCCGTCAAGAGTGGCCTGCTGCAGATTGAGTGCTGGAACCCTCGGGACTTCACCCACGACAAACACCGTACGGTCGATGATCGTCCTTATGGTGGTGGGCCCGGGATGTTGATGATGGTTCAGCCGCTGCGTGATGCCATTCATGCAGCCAAGCAAGCGGCGGGAGACGGGGCGAAAGTCATCTATCTCTCTCCTCAGGGACGCAAGCTGACTCAAGCGGGCGTGACCGAGTTGGCGACGAATCAGAAACTGATTCTGGTCGCCGGTCGATACGAAGGTATCGATGAGCGCGTGATACAAACCGAAGTCGACGAAGAGTGGTCTATCGGGGATTACGTGTTAAGTGGTGGCGAGTTGCCTGCCATGACCCTGATCGATGCGGTTTCGCGTCTGGTCCCGGGGGTCTTGGGTGATCAGGCCAGTGCCGAGCAGGACTCCTTCACGGATGGGCTGCTGGATCATCCCCACTATACTCGGCCGGAGGTGTTGGATGGGCTGACGGTGCCCGAGGCGCTGACAAGCGGCAATCACGAAGTGATTCGGCGCTGGCGACTCAAGCAATCGCTCGGACGAACCTGGCAGAGAAGGCCGGAACTTATTAACAACCTAGCTCTGACTGACGAGCAAGAATCACTTCTTGCCGAGTATGTCCGCGAAGTGCGTGACAGCGTTAAGTAGAGTTTTCAGTTTATCCTAGGTAAGGAAAGACAATGAGCAAGATTATTCAGCAGCTTGAACAAGAGCAACTGCGTACCGACATCCCGGCTTTTGCCCAGGGCGACACCGTACGTGTTCAAGTTCGTGTTAAAGAAGGTGGTAAAGAGCGTCTGCAGGCTTTCGAAGGCATCGTGATTGCCAAGCGTAACCGCGGTCTGCACTCTGCTTTCACCGTTCGCAAGATCTCCAACGGCGAAGGTGTTGAGCGTGTATTCCAGACTCACTC
Organism: Aeromonas sp. R6-1; assembly: GCF_040908165.1. NCBI lineage: Bacteria > Pseudomonadati > Pseudomonadota > Gammaproteobacteria > Aeromonadales > Aeromonadaceae > Aeromonas > Aeromonas sp. R6-1. The sequence goes on along the minus strand of NZ_JBFODF010000026.1, from coordinate 60,926 downwards.
TCCGCTGATCCACAGTGTAGAACTGAAGCGTCGTGGTGATGTTCGCCGCGCCAAACTGTACTACCTGCGCAACCTGTCCGGCAAAGCTGCTCGTATCAAAGAGAAGCTCAACTAATTCGATTCGAATTGGTGTCGGTATGTCGGCGAAAAGCTCGACAGGTAGTGAAAAGGCTCGCCAATGGCGAGCCTTTTTTGTATCCGTGTGCTGGGTATTGGCTCAACCGGGCTGGCTGACCCGCACCACAGAGTTGTCACGCCCGAAGGGGCCAGGCACATAGTCGTCCGCCTCCCAGTCGTTGTCATAAAGGGTTTCACCATCGGGTTGCACTAGCTGATAGCAATACTCGAAATGGCTGGGGCCATCGGTCGGCAGGTTGAGTGTCGCCTTGAACTCCCCGTTTTTCATCCTCTTCAGTTCAATGGGCTGCCACTGGCTGAATTCACCCAGCAGCAAGACCTGCTCGGCATCACCGGCGGCCTCCTTTTCGACGGCAAAGGTCACCTTGACCTCGGGACGGGATTTGAGGAATTGCTTGTTGATCGGCATATGGACTCCTTGTCACTGGCTGCGAAGAAAGTAGTGCTGGTTATTTTTATATCACTTTATGACAAGGATGTTGATAAACAGGATCAAAGGGGGAGGGCAAAATGGCGCTGCAGGAGCTGATGGGTGAACTCGATCTTGAGGTAGAAGCCTCGTGGTAGCGTCATGATGGGTTGGCCATTGCGGCCGATGGCGCGGGTCAGCGCCTTGCTGTTGGCCGCCTTGGGGCGCAGCTGCAATACCTGGCCGTGGCGGGCACTGATCTGCTCCACTTCCCCCAGCACTATCATGTCCATCAGCTCTTCCCAGTCCTGGCGCAGCAGCCCTTCTTCCTTTTCATTCGGGCTCCACAGCAGCGGCATGCCGACGCGACGGTCGCCGACAGGGATGTCGCGGCTGCCCTCCACCGGGATCCAGAGCACCCGCGACAGCTTGTTGCGCACGTTCGACTCCTCCCAGCGCTGGCCGCTGACCCCGATGAGGGGGGCCACGCAGACAAAGGTGGTTTCCAGCGGGCGCCCTTGAGGATCGACGGGGATCGTCTTGAGCTCGATACCGAGATCCGGAAAATCCTGCTCGGGACGGCTACCTGCACTGGCACCCAGCTGCCACTCGATCAACTGCCCTGTCCAGCCCTTGTCACGTCTGAGATCCCGCGGTACGGGGATGCCCGCCGTTGCGGCAAGCTGGGCCAGAGTGAAGCCCGCCATGGCGTAGGCTCGACTGAGCAGCTCTTGTTCTGACTGGGGATTGGCGGGCATGAGGGCTCCTCTGGAGATAATAGACATCGCAATACGGATCCTTGCATGGTATCGCTGATTTTATAACCGATCCTCGCCCGACTATACACAGGGAGACATGGATGGCCAAATTCAATATATCCAAATGATTTTAAAGGGATTTACTTTCTTTATCCAGTATATCGGCACGCCGGATCCCCGCATAAACGAGTTGTCCAAGGGTTTGTGCGAGCTGTTGCACACAGTTATCCACAGAAATCTTGGATAACTGGCGTAAAGTGGTGAAAGGAAGCGTGGCACCAGAAATAAATGTGAGAGTACGCCGATTTTCAGCGCCATTTCGGTGCAGATAATGCGCCATATCTGTGGATAAATCCGTCTTGGTGGATCTTTGAGCAGTCGAACTTGTTCACAATTGACAGGCTGGATCCTCTTAGGCAAAAGACATGGATCTTGATCCAGCAATCAAACTATAACCTTATGTATTTAAATGTATATTTTGTTTTTAAGTGAATCGGGTATGATATGCTTCCGTGCAATGCCACAGTATAAAACTACTGTATATACCTGCTTGATCACAGGTTTATGCACAGTCTGGGTGGGCAACTTGCCTAGCATGAACCTTCAATTTGTTTATAACTTTGCTTGAAATGCCAAGTTATTCATGAATGGAAGATGACAGTCCCTGTTTGCCGCCACGGGGTGAATGTGGAACAATCTCGTTATAGATTCAGCCTTTATAAGGTGATCACGTGATAGATGGTGACGGATTTCGTCCCAATGTCGGCATCGTGATCTGTAACCGTGACGGACAAGTATTGTGGGCTAAGCGCTATGGGCAGCACTCCTGGCAGTTTCCGCAGGGGGGGGTTGATGATGGTGAATCGCCGGAACAGGCCATGTATCGTGAGCTGTATGAGGAGATAGGCCTCAAGCAGGACGATGTGACCATACTGGCGACCAGTCGCAACTGGCTGAAGTATCGCTTACCCAAACGACTCGTCCGCTGGGACAGTTCACCGGTCTGTATTGGCCAGAAGCAGAAATGGTTTTTGTTGCAGCTCGATCCTGGCAAAGAGTCCAGGATCCAGTTTGGCTGTCATGGTCACCCGGAATTTGATGATTGGCGTTGGGTCAGCTTCTGGTACCCGGTTCGTCAGGTCGTCTCCTTCAAGCGGGAGGTTTACCGCCGGGTGATGAAGGAGTTTGCCCCGCTGGCCATGCCAGTCCCCGTGGTGCAGGCTAACCGAAAAGATGGGCGGCGCAACCGCTCGCGTTAAGGAGCACAACTAGTTGCTGACGGAACTCAGACGCATCGTGGAAAGCATGGCCGAGGCCAACACCCTCGAACAGGCCTTGCAAGCATTGGTGAGCCAGACCCGGCTCGCCATGACGGTGGACTGCTGCTCCGTCTATGTGGCCGAGCCGGACATGCGCCGCTATCGACTGGCTGCGACCGATGGTCTGGCCGAATCGGCCGTGGGCAAGGCCACCCTGCCGTTCGAGCAGGGTATCGTCGGCCTGGTGGGTCAGCGTGAAGAGCTGATCAACCTGGCCGATGCCCCCTCTCACCCCAGTTTCAAGTTTCTGCCCGATGTGGCGGAAGAGGCGTTTCGCTCCTTCCTCGGCGCTCCCATCATGCATCAGCGTCAGGTGGTGGGGATTCTGGTCGTGCAGCAGAAGGAGAGCCGCCTCTTCGATGAGGGGGAGGAGTCCTTCATGGTCACCCTGGCGGCTCAGCTGGCTGCCCGCATCGCCCAGGCCCAGGCCAAGGGGTGGCTGCAGAAGACCGACTGGAGCAAGCCGCTGCGCGGTATTGCCGGGGCGAGTGGCATCGCCATCGCCAAGGCCTGGGTGTGGCGTCCGCGCAAGGCGCTCAATACCATCACGCCGCGCAAGGACGAGGATCATGCCAAGCAGCTTGCCCGTCTCGAGCTGGCGGTGGAGGAAGTGCGCCATGATCTGGAGAGCTTGGCACTGCGCTTTCGCGAGAGCTACAGCCAGGACTCGGTCGCCATCTTCGACATCTATCTGCACCTGTTGAACGATCCCGGCTACATCAAGCCCATCCGCAACAAGGTCAGCAAGGAACACTGGACGGCGATCTCGGCGGTCAAACTCATCAGCGATCGGCTGATAGAGCAGTTCAAGGGGATGAAGGATCCCTATCTGCGGGAACGCTCCACCGATGTGAAAGACATCGCCCAGCGGCTCATCAGCCGGCTGGTGCAGGACGAACCCGAGCAGCTCACCATCGGCGAACCCGTGGTGCTGGTCGCCGATGAAGTGACGGCCACCATCCTTGCGGAGATCCCGAGGGAATTTCTGAGCGGTGTGGTGTCGCTCAAGGGCGGGACCAACTCCCATGCCGCCATCCTGGCCCGTGCCATGGGGGTGGCGGCCATCATGGGGGTGGATCTGCCCCTCGGTGACATCGGCGGTCGCACTCTGGTCATCGATGGCTACAGCGGCGATCTCTTCATCGAACCCAACCAGGTGATCCTGACCGAGTACCGGCAACTGCTGAGTGAGGAGCGGGCACTCGACACCCTGGTGCGCAGCGTCGACAACCAGCCCTCCGAGACCGCCGACGGCACCAAGGTCTCTCTGCTGCTCAACGCAGGGCTGAGTGCGGATACCGAGATCTCCCTCAATCATCTGGCGGACGGGGTCGGGCTCTATCGCACCGAGATCCCCTTCATGCTGCAGGACAGCTTCCCTTCGGAGTGGGAGCAGACTGCCCGCTATCGCGGGATCCTGGAAACCTATCGGGATCGCCCGGTTTGCATGCGGACTCTGGACGTGGGGGGGGACAAGCAACTGCCCTATTTCCCCATCGTGGAGGAAAATCCCTTCCTTGGTTGGCGGGGGATCCGGCTCACCCTGGATCACCCCGAACTCTTCTTGGTGCAGCTCAAGGCCATGTTGCGGGCCAGCGAAGGGCTGGACAATCTGGCCATCATGCTGCCGATGATCAGCAGTGTCAGTGAAATCAAGGCCTCCCGTCGTCTGCTGGATCAGGCGTGGCGCGAGGTGTCGGAAGAAGCGGCCAGCCGCGATGCGGTGATCCGCTACCCCAGTCTCGGGGTGATGATCGAAGTCCCCTCCGCGCTGTACATCCTGCCGGAGATGGCGCCGCTCATCGACTTCTGGTCGGTGGGCAGCAACGACCTGACCCAGTACCTGCTGGCGGTGGATCGCAACAATGCCCGTGTCGCCAGCATCTACGATGCCTTCCATCCCGCGGTGATCCGCGCTTTGCAACTGTTGGTCGATGCCTCCCGGCGCTATCACAAGCCGGTCTCTGTTTGTGGCGAGCTGGCTGGCGATCCGGTCGGAGTGCTGCTGCTGCTGGCCATGGGCTATCGTCGTTTCAGCATGAATACCCACAACATCTCCCGTATCAAATACGTGCTGCGGCAATCCGACCTTGGCGAGTTGAAGGCGCTGATGGCGGATGGTCTCAAGCATGACAATCCTCACGTGCTGCGCGGCCTGTTTGCCCGATATCTGGAAGAGCACGGTCTGGGCGGATTGCTGCGGGCTGGGCACAAGGTCAGGCTGCCCGATTGATATTCCACCTTGTTACTGCGTAAGAATGATCGGAGAATGCGGCTTTTCTTATGATTGGGGCCGCCTATGCAGCACGACGGATATTGGGTTTTCTCGCAGATTGATCCCGTAGCATTCAGTTTGGGACCATTATCGGTACGCTGGTATGGTCTCATGTACCTGTTCGGTTTTGCCTTCGCCATGTGGCTGGCAGGTCGCCGCGCCGATGCACCCAATAGCGGCTGGACCCGCAACGAGGTATCCGACCTGCTGTTTTATGGCTTTCTCGGGGTGATCCTGGGTGGCCGTATCGGCTATGTGCTGTTCTACAACTTCGATCTCTTCCTCGCCGACCCGACCTATCTGTTCAAGATATGGACCGGTGGCATGTCGTTCCACGGTGGCCTCATCGGGGTGATCACCGCCATGATCTGGTTTGCCCACAAAACCCAGCGCCACTTCTTCACCGTGGCGGATTTCGTGGCGCCGCTGATTCCGTTCGGCCTCGGTGTTGGCCGCATCGGCAACTTCATGAACGGCGAGTTGTGGGGTCGGGTGACCGATGTCCCCTGGGCCATCATCTTCCCCGAGGCTGGCCCCGAGCCGCGTCACCCGTCCCAGCTCTATCAGTTCGCGCTGGAAGGGGTGGTGCTCTTCATCATCCTGAACCTGTTCTGGCGCAAGCACCCGCCCCGTGGCGCCATCTCCGGCATGTTCCTGCTCTTCTACGGTCTGTTCCGCTTCCTGGTGGAGTTTGTTCGTCAGCCTGACAGCCAGCTGGGTCTCTACTTCAACGAGATCAGCATGGGCCAGATCCTCTCTACCCCGATGATAGTGGCGGGTGCACTCATGGTCTGGGCCGCCTACAAGCAGCCCCGCCTGTTCGGCAATGCACCCAAGGAGGCGAAGTAATGCGTGCCTATCTCGACCTGATGCAGAAAATTCTGGATGAAGGGACCGTCAAATCCGATCGCACCGGGACCGGGACAGTCTCCCTGTTCGGTCATCAGATGCGCTTCAATCTGGCGGAAGGATTCCCGCTGGTGACCACCAAGAAGTGCCACCTGCGCTCCATCATTCACGAGCTGCTCTGGTTCCTCAACGGCGATACCAACACCGCCTATCTGAAAGAGCACGGTGTCAGCATCTGGGATGAGTGGGCCGACGAGCACGGTGATCTGGGGCCTGTCTATGGTGCCCAGTGGCGCTCCTGGCCGGCGGCCGATGGGTCTGTCATCGACCAGATCCAGAAGGCGGTGGACGACATCAAGCACAACCCGGATTCCCGCCGCATCATCGTCTCCGCCTGGAACGTGGGCGAGCTGGACAAAATGGCGTTGGCACCCTGCCACGCCTTCTTCCAGTTCTATGTGGCGGATGGCAAGCTCTCCTGCCAGCTCTACCAGCGCAGTTGTGATGTCTTCCTTGGCCTGCCGTTCAACATTGCCAGCTATGCGCTGCTGACCCACATGATGGCGCAGCAGTGCGATCTGGAAGTGGGGGACTTTGTCTGGACCGGCGGCGACGTGCACCTCTATTCCAACCACATGGAGCAGACGGCACTGCAACTCACCCGCGAGCCGCGCCCTTTGCCGCAACTGGTGATCAAGCGCAAACCTGACTCCATCTTCGATTACAGATTCGAGGATTTCGAGATCCAGGGCTATGATCCCCATCCAGGGATCAAGGCGCCTGTCGCCATTTGAGTAGGTTATGAGTACGGGGCGAGCCCCGTCTCTCAGGTGACGATGAATCGACACTCAGCTATTAGAGGCGCCTGCGGGCGCCTTTTTGCATTTTTGTGAATTAATATGCAATTTTCGGGCTGGGAGATGGCTCCTGAAAAGGGGAAATAACCTGCTTATAGCAGGCATTATCTGTTTTGCTTTCGGTTTTTTCGTTGTTATCAGCCGTTAGAAACGATTTTTCATTGAGCTACTCTGGCCCTAGACTGAAAAGATGCAATTTTATGGGTAGTTAGATATGAGCGATGTATTCAAGCGTTTTCTCAAACTGGAGTCCGCTTCCGGGATCATTCTGATCCTGGCCGCCCTGCTTGCCATCGGCCTGGCCAATTCGGCGCTGGCGCAACACTATCAGAGCTTCCTCAATACCGAGGTGCAGGTTCGCATCGCGGCCCTCGACATCAACAAGCCGCTGCTGCTCTGGATCAATGATGGCTTCATGGCGATCTTCTTCCTGCTGGTGGGTCTCGAGGTGAAGCGAGAGATGTTGGAGGGAGCGCTTTCCTCCCGGGTGCAGGCAACCTTCCCGGCCATTGCTGCCGTGGGGGGTATGTTGGCACCGGCACTCATCTATAGCTTCTTCAACTACGGGGACGAGGCTACCCGTGCTGGCTGGGCGATTCCGGCCGCAACCGACATCGCCTTCGCTCTCGGGGTCATGGCGCTGCTGGGCAAGCGGGTACCGACCAGCCTCAAGGTCTTCTTGCTGGCGCTGGCTATCATGGACGATCTGGGGGTCATCATCATCATTGCCCTCTTCTACACCCAGCAACTGTCGCTGACTGCGCTGGCGATAGGTGTGGTGGCCACCCTGACCTTGCTCTGGATGAATCGCCGTGGTGAGGACAGGATTGGACTCTATATGCTGGTCGGCCTGGTGCTCTGGGTTGCCGTGCTCAAGTCCGGTGTCCATGCGACCCTGGCGGGGGTCATCGTGGGCTTCATGATCCCCCTCAACGGCAAGCGTTACGCATCGCCACTCAAGCATCTGGAGCATGTGCTGCACCCCTGGAGTGCCTTCCTGATCCTGCCGCTGTTCGCTTTCGCCAACGCCGGGGTATCGCTGGAGGGGATCTACTTCTCGGCTCTGCTCAATCCGCTCCCCATGGGGATCATCCTGGGGCTCTTCGTCGGCAAGCCGCTCGGGATTTTCACCATCAGCTGGCTGGCAGTGAAATCAGGCATTGCCCAACTGCCGCAAGGAGTGAACTTCAGACAGATCTTTGCCGTCAGCATTCTGTGTGGCATCGGCTTTACCATGTCGATGTTTATCGCATCGCTGGCATTCGAGCATGGCGGACTGGACTACGGCAGCTACTCGCGCCTCGGGATCTTGGCAGGTTCCACACTCGCGGCTGTGATCGGTTACATCGCCCTGCGGATATCGCTGCCCAATCGGGAGGCGAATCAAAGTACGGAGGGGTTATGAGAAAACTCGGATGGTTAGTCATGCTGGCGAGCCCTGCAATCTGGGCAGATAGCCTGGCCGATTGTCAGCGGGATGCCACCTCGGCAAGCTGTTCTGCCTATCTCAACGGGGTGGTCGACAGCGCACTCATGCTGGGGGACTCACAGGTAAAAGCTCGGTTCGGAGAGACCTTCACCGAACGGGCATTGAGCAGTCGTGCCGGCGAGCGAGTCAAGCTGTCCAACAAGCGCTATTGCACCGAGCGAATGCCGGATGCCGGTCGTCTCAAGGCCCATCTGCAGGCACAGTTCGACGCGAACAAGGTTGACTCGATCAGCGACATGTATGACATTCTGGCGGTTGAACTCAGCTGCTACCGGAGCCCGCCTGGCGCGGGAACCCCATCGGATGTCACACCTTAACTACAACCATCTCTACTATTTTTGGATGACTCAGAAGAAGGGCTCCGTCACGCAGGCGGCGGAAGCCCTCTTTTTGACTCCACAGACCGTGACCGGTCAGATCAAACTGCTCGAACAGCGTCTTGGCGGCAAGTTGCTGATCAGAAAGGGGCGCTCCCTTGAGGCCACCGAGCTTGGCCAACTGGTGTTTCGCTATGCGGACAAGATGTTCAGCCTCTCCTACGAGATGCTGGATATCGTCAATTACCGCAAGGAGAGCCAGATCCTGTTCGACGTCGGCATCGCCGATGCACTCTCCAAGCGTCTTGCCAGCCGGGTACTGCTCTCCGTGATCCCCAATGATGGTTCCATTCACCTGCGCTGCTTCGAGTCGACCCATGAACTGCTCCTGGAGCAGTTGAGCGAGCACAAGCTCGACATGATCCTCTCTGATTGCCCGGTGGACTCCAGCCAGCATGCCGGGTTGCTGTCCAAGCGTCTGGGGGGATGCGGCGTCAGTTTCTTCTGCAAGGCGCCTCTGCCCTCCCAGCCTTTCCCTGCTTGCCTGGAAGAGCGCAAGCTGCTCATCCCGGGCCGTCGCACCGCCATGGGTCGTCAACTGACCCAGTGGTTCGAGCAGCAGGGGATTTCCCCCAGTATTCTGGGAGAATTCGATGATGCGGCGCTGATGAAGGCGTTCGGCTTCTTCAACCAGGGCATCTTCATGGCTCCGACCATCTATCGGGAAGAGATCCTGGAGGGGGAGGAGGTGATGCTGCTAGGTGAAACCCAGGATCTGATGGAGGAGTATTACGTCATCTTTGCCGAGCGGATGATCCAACATCCTGCGGTCAAGCGAGTATGCGAGAGTGATTTCTCCTTCCTCTTTGCCGGGCAGGAGGATTTCACGGCCATTCAGCCGGCAAGCCTCTCGTTTTAAATCGACGGTGACGGCGCTATGATGCCTGTCTTGGAAGAGGAGGGTGAGATGCAATTGGAAGAAATGGAAGCGAATGCCGGGCGTGCCGTCACCCTGCTCAAGGCATTGGCCAATGAACGGCGGCTGTTTATCTTGTGCCAGTTGCTGGATAGGGAGCTGTCGGTCGGCGAGCTGAACGAGGTATTGGGATTGAGCCAGTCAGCCATGTCGCAGCATCTGGCGGTGTTGCGCCGGGATGAGCTGGTGGCGACGAGGAAGGAAGCCCAGACGGTCTATTATTCCCTGCGCAGCCATGAAGTGCGTGAGATGATCGGACTGTTGCACAGACTGTACTGTAGCGACCCCAAATAAAAAACCGGCACTAGGCCGGTTTTTTCAGCTTTCATCAGCGGATGCTGATTAAGCCATGGCTTTGATCTGGGCAGACAGGCGGCTCTTGTGACGAGCAGCTTTGTTCTTGTGGATCAGGCCTTTGGTCGCCATACGATCCATGATCGGCTGAGCAACAGCGAAAGCGGCAGTGGCAGCAGCCTTGTCACCAGAGGCGATGGCAGCGATCACTTTCTTCAGGTAGGTACGGGTCATGGAACGACGGCTGGCGTTGTGCTGACGACGTTTCTCTGACTGAAGAGCACGCTTCTTAGCAGATTTGATGTTAGCCAAGGTAAAACTCCTAAAACTGTCTTAGCGAGTGTATTGAAAAGGCCCGGAAATATGCCTTCCCAACCACATATTGTCAAATGATTTGTGCAAATAAACACCGCCCCCCGGTGGTGTGTCAGATGGGAGACGGTTAAACTGTCGGCCGATTCTAACAGCATTCTTTTCTTTCCGACAGTTCCAGAGGCCTCGTCTTGAGTAAGAAATTGATCAAATCCGGCATGATAGTGTCCGGAATGACGCTGGCATCCCGTGTGATGGGCTTGGTGCGCGATGTGGTCATCGCCAATTTGCTCGGTGCCGGGGTGGCCGCAGACGTCTTCTTCTTCGCCAATCGCATTCCCAACTTCTTGCGCCGGCTCTTTGCCGAAGGGGCATTCAACCAGGCCTTCGTGCCCGTGATGACGGAGTACAAGAAAAATGGTGACGAGCAGGCGGTTCGCGAGTTGCTGGCGGCGGTGGCGGGCACCCTGGGTGGTATCGTCACCGTGGTCACCTTGCTCGGGGTGCTGGGTTCCGGTGTCCTGACGGCCCTCTTTGGCTGGGGCTGGTTCTGGGACTGGCTGCACGGCGGACCGGCGGCGGAGAAGTTCGAGCTGGCCAGTCTGATGCTCAAGATCACCTTCCCCTATCTCTGGTTCATCACCTTCACCGCCATGGCGGGGGCCATTCTCAATACCTTTGGCCGTTTTGCCGTGTCCTCCTTCACGCCGGTGTTCCTCAACATCACCATGATTGCGGCGGCCTGGTGGATAGCGCCCTTGATGGAGCGCCCCGAGATCTCCCTGGCGATCGGTGTCTTCCTCGGCGGTCTGGTCCAGTTTTTGTTCCAGTACCCTTTTCTGCGCCAGCTCAACATGCTGGTCTGGCCCAAGTGGGGTTGGCACCATCCCGGGGTGGTGAAGATCCGTACCCTGATGATCCCGGCCCTGTTCGGTGTGTCGGTCAGCCAGATCAACCTGCTGATCAACACCATGCTGGCCTCGTTTCTGGCTACCGGTGCCATCAGCTATCTCTATTATTCGGACAGGTTGCTGGAGTTTCCCCTCGGCCTCTTTGCGGTGGCCATCAGCACGGTGATCCTGCCTGCCCTGGCCAGGAAACACGTGGATGCGGATCCGGCTGATTTTTCTCGCACCATGGATTGGGGGGTGCGCATGGTGATGTTGCTCGGCTTGCCAGCCATGGTCGGCATCGCCGTGCTGCGCGAGCCCATACTGCGGGTGCTTTTCATGCGCGGTGAGTTCGGTCTGCACGAGGTGAGCATGTCGAGTGCCAGCCTGCTGGCCTCCACTACGGGGCTGCTCTCCTTGATGCTCATCAAGGTACTGGCCCCCGGTTATTACGCCCGCCAGGACACCAGGACGCCGGTGCGTATCGGCATCATGGCCATGGTAGCCAACATGGTGTGCAACCTTATTTTCATCTATCCGCTCGGCTACGTCGGGCTGGCGCTGGCGACCGCCTGCTCCGGCACCCTGAATGCCGTACTGCTGTTCAAGGGGCTCTATCAGCAGGATGTTTATCGCCCTTCCCGCAACACCGGGCTGTTCTGCCTCAAGCTCTTGGCGGCAACGGTCTTGATGGGGGGGCTTCTGGCCTATCTATCACCGGATCTCCCCCAATGGGGGGCCTGGAGCATGGGCAAGGCCAGCCTGGAGTTGACCCTGCTGCTCTGCCTGGGCGGAGCACTGTACGGCATTGTCCTCTTGGCATTGGGGATCCGGCCACGGCACCTGAGAGCCGGTCAGCAATAAGGAGCCAGCTGCAAGGGAGGGGGACAGTACAGGGGAGATAGGGGAGCGGTCTCAGGGGCTGTCGGGTTGGCCCGCCAACGAGGTGCGATGCTCCTGGCCGAGTCCGAGAAGCGAGCGGGATGGCTAAATCGGGCCAACGGCAGGGCTGACCCTGCCTGCTGCCTGATATATAATCCGCCGATTTCCATGGCAGCAACGCACAAGGCACTGATGGAGCTTATTCGCGGCATTCACAATATCAAGCCCCGTCACCGGGGCTGTGTATTGACCATAGGCAACTTCGATGGGGTTCATCAGGGGCACCACGCGGTGTTGGCCCGTTTGCAGGAGAAGGCCGCCCAACTTGGCCTGCCGGCCTGCGTCATGTTGTTCGAACCCCAGCCGCTGGAGCTGTTTGCGGGCAGTGCCGCGCCCGCCCGCCTCAGCCGCTGGCGGGAGAAGTACGAAGCCCTCAAGGGAATGCAGATCGATCGCATGCTCTGCGTGCGTTTCACCCATCGTTTTGCCGAGCAGGCAGCCAGCACCTTCATCGAGCAACTGCTGGTGGAGAAACTCGGCGTGCACTATCTGGTGGTCGGCGACGATTTTCGCTTCGGCAAGGGGCGGGAAGGGGACTTCCACCTGCTGGAGGAGGCAGGTCGGCGCTTCGGGTTCGAGGTGATCAGTACCCAGAGTTTCCAGCTTTCCCGCCAGCGGGTCAGCAGCACCCTGGTGCGCGAGGCCCTCAAAGCGGGCCGCATGGCGGAGGTGGAGCTGATGCTCGGTCGCCCCTATGCCATCAGCGGCCGGGTGGCCCACGGCGACAAGCTGGGGCGCACCATAGGTTTTCCCACCGCGAATCTGGCCCTCAAACGCCAGGTTGTCCCGGTCGGTGGCGTGTTTGCGGTGGAAGTGATATGTTCCGGCAAGACTTTCCCCGGCGTCGCCAATGTGGGTGTACGTCCGACCTTGAGCGGTACACAAGCCAGATTGGAAGTACATCTATTTGATTTTTCTGGTGATCTATATGGTCAGCAGGTCAAGGTGCTGCTTCGCCACAAGCTGCGCGAAGAGCAGAAATTTGACTCTTTCACCGCCTTGAAAGAGCAGATCGAACGAGATGCCCTGGCGGCCCGAGCCTGGTTCGGGCTGCCACAATTTCATTTACCCAGCACTCTTTTAGAAAAGAAGGGAACCCAGGACTGATGAGCGACTATAAACACACCCTGAATCTGCCGGAAACCGAGTTTCCGATGCGTGGCGATCTGGCCAAACGCGAACCCAACATGCTGAAACGTTGGTACGATCAGGATCTTTACGGCGCCATTCGCCGCGCCAAAGCGGGCAAGCCTTCTTTCATTCTGCACGATGGCCCCCCCTATGCGAACGGCAGCATTCACATCGGTCACTCGGTCAACAAGATCCTCAAAGACATCATCATCAAGTCCAAAGGCCTCTCTGGCTTCGATTCCCCCTATGTACCGGGCTGGGATTGCCACGGTCTGCCCATCGAGTTGAAAGTGGAAGGCATGGTCGGCAAGCCGGGCGAGAAGGTTTCCGCCGCCGAGTTCCGCGCCGAGTGCCGCAAATACGCCAAAACCCAGATCGAAGCGCAGAAGACCGACTTCATCCGTCTGGGCGTGCTGGGTGACTGGGAACACCCCTACCTGACCATGGATTTTGGGACCGAAGCCAACATCATCCGTTCCATGGCCAAGATCGTTGAAAACGGCCACCTGCACAAAGGCTCCAAGCCGGTGCACTGGTGTACCGATTGCGGCTCCGCGCTGGCTGAAGCGGAAGTGGAGTACTACGACAAGAACTCTCCCTCCATCGACGTGCGCTTCAAGGCCGTCGACGAGGCTGCCGTTGCCGCCAAGTTTGATTGCGCCGAAGGCCACACCGGCAAGGGCGCGCTCTCTGCCGTGATCTGGACCACCACTCCGTGGACCCTGCCGGCCAACCGCGCCATCGCCATGCATGCCGATCTCGACTACGCACTGGTGCAGGTAGAGGGCGACAATCCCGAGCGTCTGATCCTGGCCGCCGAGCTGGTCAAGGACGTGATGGATCGCGCCGGCATCGAGCACTTCCACAACCTGGGCTATGCCAAGGGTGCTGCACTCGAGCTGCTGCGCTTCAACCACCCCTTCTACAGCTTCGACGTACCTGTGGTGCTGGGTGACCACGTCACTCTGGACGCCGGTACTGGCGCGGTGCACACCGCCCCTGGTCACGGTCAGGAAGACTTCGTGGTCGGTCAGAAGTACGGTCTGGAAGTGGCCAACCCGGTTGGCAGCAACGGCGTCTATCTGCCGGATACCGAACTGTTTGCCGGCCAGCACGTGTTCAAGGCCAATGCGGCCGTGGTCGAGGTGCTGACCGAGCGCGGCGCCCTGCTGCATCACAAGGTATTCAACCACTCCTACCCGCATTGCTGGCGTCACAAGACCCCGATCATCTTCCGTGCCACCCCCCAGTGGTTCATCAGCATGGAGCAGAAGGGTCTGCGCAAGCGTGCTCTGGAAGAGATCGAGCGTATCGAGAAAGAGGGCATCGCCGAACACGGCCAGAGCGGCTGGGTTCCGGCCTGGGGCAAGAATCGCATCCAGGCGATGGTCGAGAACCGTCCTGACTGGTGCATCTCCCGTCAGCGTACCTGGGGCGTGCCCATCTCCCTGTTCGTTCACAAGGATACCCAGGCGCTGCACCCGGAGTCCGTGCGCCTGATGGAAGAGGTGGCCATGCGGGTCGAGCAGTCCGGCATCCAGGCCTGGTGGGATCTGGACAAGGCCGAGCTGCTGGGCGCGGACGCCGACAACTACGAGAAGGTGCCTGATACCCTGGACGTCTGGTTTGACTCCGGTTCTACCCACGCCTCCGTGGTCGACGCCCGTCCCGAGTTCAACGGCAAGCCGGCCGACATGTATCTGGAAGGCTCTGACCAGCACCGTGGCTGGTTCATGTCCTCCCTGATGATCGGCGTCGCCATGAAGGACAAGGCACCCTACAACCAGGTGCTGACTCACGGCTTCACCGTGGACGGTCAGGGCCGCAAGATGTCCAAGTCCATCGGCAACGTGGTAAGCCCGCAAGACGTGATGAACAAGCTGGGTGCCGACATCCTGCGTCTGTGGGTAGCGAGCACTGACTACACCGGTGAGATGACCGTCTCCGACGAGATCCTCAAGCGCTCCGCCGACGCCTATCGTCGTATCCGCAACACTGCCCGTTTCCTGCTGGCCAACCTGAACGGTTTCAATCCGGCAACCGACATGGTGTCGCCTGCCGACATGGTGGTGGTGGATCGCTGGGCAGTGGGCCGTGCCAAAGCGGTACAAGCCGAGATCGTGGCTGCGTTCGACGAGTACAACTTCCACGGCGTGACCCAGAAGCTGATGCAGTTCTGCTCCATCGAGATGGGCTCCTTCTATCTGGATGTCATCAAGGATCGTCAGTACACCGCCAAGGCCGACAGCCTGGCCCGTCGCTCCTGCCAGACCGCCCTCTATCACATCGCCGAGGCCATGGTGCGCTGGATGGCGCCGATCATGAGCTTCACTGCCGACGAGATCTGGGCCCTGCTGCCGGGTGAGCGCGGCGAGTTCGTGTTCACCGAGGAGTGGTACGACGGCCTGTTCGGGCTGGAAGCGGGCGAAGTGCTGAACGACGAGTTCTGGGCCGAGATCCTCACCGTGCGCGGTGAAGTGAACAAGGCGCTGGAAGTGGCCCGTGGCGAGAAGCGCATCGGCGGTTCTCTGCAGGCCGAGCTGACCCTGTTCGCCAAGCCTGAGCTGGCCGCGCGTCTGAACGCCCTGGCCGATGAGCTGCGCTTCGTGCTGCTCACCTCCAAGGCCAGGGTGGTCAGCGTCGATGCCGCACCGGCAGAGGCCGTGGCAACCGAGCGTGATGACCTGTGGCTCTGCGTGGCCCAGTCTGCCGCCGCCAAGTGCGACCGCTGCTGGCACCATGTGGAAGACGTGGGCACCATTGCGGGCCATGAAGAGATCTGTGGCCGCTGCGTCACCAACGTCGAGGGTGACGGCGAAACGCGTCAATTTGCCTGATGAACATGACTCAACATAAAAGCGGCCTGCGTTGGCTGTGGCTGGCGGTGCTGGCCTTCGTACTGGACCAGGCGAGCAAGCTCGCCGTGGTCAAGCTGCTGCCGTTTGGCTACCCGGGGGTGGAGATCACCCCCTTCTTCAACCTGGTCCACGTCTACAACAAGGGGGCGGCTTTCAGCTTCCTGGCAGATCAGGGAGGCTGGCAGCGCTGGTTCTTCGCTGTGCTGGCGTTCGCCATCTGTGGCCTGCTGATCCACTGGCTGCGCAAGCAGTCGGTCACCCAGCGCTGGAGCGGTATCGCCTACAGCCTGATCATCGGCGGGGCGCTCGGCAACGTGTTTGACCGGTTGGTGCTGGGCCATGTGGTCGACTTCCTCGACTTCTACTGGCAGCGCGCCCACTGGCCGGCGTTCAATCTGGCTGACAGCTTCATCTTCATCGGTGCCGCCATGATCGTGCTGGACGGCTTCCGTGGCGAGAAAAAACAGGACGCGACCTTATGAGCCAGCTGATTGCTGCGGACAGCAGCGTGCTGTTCCATTTCTCTATCAAACTGGAAGATGGCTCGGTGGCCGACAGCACGGCGCTGCACGGCAAGCCTGCCCGTCTGCGGATGGGAGACGGCAGTCTGACGCCGAGCTTCGAGCAATGCCTGCTGGGGCTGCGCGAAGGGGAGAGCAAGAGCTTTACCCTGGCGCCGGAAGAGGCGTTTGGCCTCTCCAATCCTGACAACATCTACCATCTCGATCGCGCCAAGTTCGGTAACGAAGTTGAGCCCAAGGTGGGTACCATCATTCTGTTCGACCAGCCCAACGGCAGTGAACTGCCCGGGATCATCCGGGCGGTGGAAGGGATGTCGGTCACGGTCGATTTCAACCACCCCCTGGCCGGTCACACCGTCACCTTCGCGGTGGAGATCCTGGGGGTTGATGACGAGGAGAAGGTGCACTGATGGATATTCTGCTGGCTAACCCCCGTGGCTTCTGTGCCGGTGTCGACCGGGCCATCAGCATCGTCGAGAGCGCGCTGGAGAAGTTCGGTGCCCCCATCTATGTCCGCCATGAGGTGGTGCACAACCGCTACGTGGTGAACAAGCTCAAGGAGGCGGGCGCCGTCTTCGTGGAGGAGCTGGATGAGGTGCCGGATGACAGCATCGTCATCTTCTCTGCCCACGGTGTCGCCAAGGTCGTGCGTGAGATGGCCAAATCCCGCGCCCTCAAGGTGTTCGATGCCACCTGTCCGCTGGTGACCAAGGTGCACATGGAGGTCCATCGCGCCAGTCGCAAGGGCTCCGAAGCCGTGCTCATCGGCCATGCCGGCCACCCCGAGGTGATCGGCACCATGGGACAGTACGAGAACAGTGAGGGTGGCATGTATCTGGTGGAGACGCCGGAAGATGTGGCCAAACTCAAGGTGAAGAACCCGGATGACCTCTGCTTCGTGACCCAGACGACACTCAGCGTGGACGAGACCTCGGATGTCATCGATGCCTTGCGTGCGCACTTCCCCAAGATCCAGGGGCCGCGCAAGGATGACATCTGCTACGCCACCCAAAACCGCCAGGATGCGGTGCGGGAGATGGCCGGGCTGGTGGACGCCATGCTGGTGGTGGGGTCGCGCAACTCTTCCAACTCCAACCGTCTGAGGGAGCTGGCCGAGAAGGTGGGCGCCAAGGCCTACCTCATCGACGATGCCTCCATGATTGAGCCGCAATGGCTGGACGGGGTTGCCCGTATCGGGGTCACGGCGGGTGCGTCAGCCCCCGATGTGCTTGTTCAGAATGTCATCGCCCGGCTGCGCGAGCTGGGAGGCAAGATAGTGACCGAGCATCCTGGCCGGGAAGAGAATGTGGTGTTTGAAGTGCCGCCCGAGCTTAGAATTATTTGAATGTGGCCAGGATGGCCTGAGAATAAAGAGTTATGTTCCTGATGCCGGATTTGTCGTTGCGACCTATCCGGCATTAGACTATATGAACCGCCAGTCACCAAGGATGGGTTATGATTGGGTTCTATCGAGGCTTTTCTCTCATTGAATTGATGATTGTCGTCGCAATCGTGGCGATTCTTGGCACTATTGCCTATCCCTCCTATCAGCGTTACCTGCTGTCCAGCCACCGAATTGATGCCAAAAAAATGCTGTTGGATGCCGCCAACAGACAAGAAACCTATTTTATGGACTTCAATCGGTATACCTCATCCGCAGCCGATTTGAATATCTCGGAGAACTCCGAATCCGGCTTCTATCACTTGGTCATCTCAGCCGGGGTCAATACATACATCCTGTTTGCCACAGCCTCTGGTGCGCAGGGGTCAGACAGCGACTGCATCATTTTCTCCATCGACCAGGATGGCACCCGGAGTGCCACCCGGCTCGGGGATACCGTCAACAATGCTTGCTGGGACTAGGCGATGAAACCACTGCACCATCGACACACGAGGGGATTCAGCCTGCTGGAGGTGATGATTGCGGCCGTGGTGCTCTCCTTCGGCTTGCTGGGATTGGTTGCCATGCAGGTCACCGCCAAGTTTTCCAGCTACGAAGCGCGTCAGCGCACCATCGCCAACTGGCTGGCCAATGATCTGGTCGAACGCGCCAGGATCAACAAAGACAGCTGGGCTGGTCAGGGAACGACAGTGGTATCCGGCAACGCGATCCTGGATATGCCGAGCTGTGCCAACAACAATGGCACCATGTCGGATTGCAGCAGGACTGAGCGGCAGGCACTGGACCTCTTCTACTGGCAGCAGTCTCTGCTGGGAACCGCGGTATCCGGTGCCGCGTCACCTCTGCAATCTCCGGTCGGCTGCGTGATTCGTGGCGCCAACAACAGTTTGACCATAGGGATCTTCTGGCAGGGGCGGGAGTCTCTGTCCGATGGTGCCGTTGCAGTGGCCGCAGTGCGCAACAGTTGTGGGTTGGGCAATGCAGCAGACAGACAGAGGCGTCAGTTCGTACTGACGACCACACTATGAATGCCCGCGGCTTCACCCTGATTGAATGGTTGATTGCCATGTTGATCGGCGTATTTCTGGTCGGTGGTGGCTTGAGCATCTTCGTGGCTTCCCGCGCCACAACGGAAGATGCTTTCGATCAGAGCGAGTTGCAGGAGAATGGGCGTATTGCGATGCGTTTGGTAACCCAGGACCTGAAGTGGGCGGGCTTCTGGGGGGACTACACCGGTTCCCCCATGGCAACGGGGCAAGGCGTGACTCTCAGCAGCGGGTCTGCGGTGCTTTCGGCGAACGATTGTCTGGACAATTTGGGGCGTGGCAGCTTGCCACCCAGCGTGGGAACAAATCGGGGGGTCTGGGTCGCTCGGGTGGACAATAACAGGGCGATTAACGGGGGGGCTTTTGCCTGTATTCCCGTGACGTCACGTATTGCCAATACGGATGTCATCAGCATCAAGCGATTGATTGGGCAGCCCCTGGCCGATGCCGCAGCTACTGATAATCGCTTCTATCTTGCTACTACGACGCAAGCGGCGCTGATGTTCAAAGGGGGAGAAACAGTGCCCACGATGACAGATATGCCGGCTCGTCAGCTCTGGGAATATCAGCACTTTATCTATTATCTCGCTCCCAATGCCGCAGGCAACCCGGAACTGAGAAAGCGTTACCTGACTGCCAATGGGGGCTCGGTTCTGATAGGAGGCCCCATGGCGGAAGGGATTGAGCGCATGACGGTGCTGTTTGGTGTTGACGACACTTCTGTTGCCGATGGGGTCATTGATCGCTATGTCGCGTCTACAAACGTGACCGAGCAGGAATGGAGCGAAGGGCGTGTCGTTGCTGCCCGTGTTTTTATTCTGGTGCGATCGTCGCAAGCATCCAGCAGCTATGTGAACAACAACATCTATCAGGTAGGTAGTACCAGCGTATCAGGCAATGGGGATGGGTTTCGTCGCTTGCTGCTGGAGAGCAGCGTGTCGCTGCGCAACCCGGTGGTCATGACTGGAGGTGGTTCATGAGGTCTCAGCATGGCGTAGCCCTGATCGTCGCGCTGATCATTCTGGTACCTCTGACGCTGATCGCCGTGGTGGTGATGCAGTCCTCCGGGCAGGATCTCAAGATGGCAGGCTCTGCGGCCAATTTCAGGCAGGCAGAACACAGACTGGAAGGCATCATCGAAGCGGCGGTACAGAGCAATAACATATCGACGGTGATTGCAGGCATGGGGTCTGCGCTGGGGGCGAGTGCTGCCATCAGTGTCAATAGCAGCAATAATTCAGCCAATGTGGCCCTCACCAATCGCACGGAAACTGTCTGCAAACGCAAGGTGGATGCCAGCAGCAGCAATGTGATTCCTGTATGCAAATATGTCGAGCTACAGGCCGGTGTCAATTATGGAAAATATTCTCGCCCGCTGACCTGGACTGCGGGTGTGGAACAGCCACTGCTCACAAAATAGGAGCGAAGGATATGTGGTTACAACGATTCGGTTCAATTTTATGCTGGTGCAGTCTTGTTTTTGGCATGACGTCAACACGAGCCGATGACACCGAGCTTTTTATATACGACTTTAATAAGGCTGGTGATTTCAGACCTAAAGTGCTGTTGATATTTGATAACTCCGGCAGTATGGCTGACACCATGGAACAGATAAAGGAAGCTTATAATCCAGCGACTGTCTATCCAGCCTTGAGCAATGATCCCGACAAAAGCAATACTAAACGATATATCTATTTTTCAACCGATGGGAGCATTCCCGCTATTAATAGCAACAAGCGTTTCTCTGACAAACTGAACGCTTGTGCCACCTCCAAGGGACCTCTTGCAAGTATCGGTTATTTTCAGTCGCAAGTCTGGACTTATGAAGTGACAAGTGGCAACCCTCCGGGGAGAGGGAGGGGAAGCTGGTATTCAATTAGTGGTTATCAGGAAAACAACATCGACTTGGTCGATTGCAAGCAGGATGTGACCGCAAATAACCCTGCCAACCCATACACAGGTACTTGGAGTGTTGGCACCGGGTATCCGGTCAATAAAACCAGCAATAATCAAGGCTCATGGTTTTATACAGCGGCAACAAGAGACTCTGTTAATGCCAGCAATACGGCCGTGGTGCTTTATTCTGCCAACTATATCAGGTGGTATTACGGGCCTACGGGTTACTCTATAGAATCCCGGCTGCGTATTGCCAAAGATGCAGTCAAAGGATTGATATCATCTGCCCCCGGGGTTGATTTTGGTCTGGCTATTTTCAACAGGAATGACAGTAGCAGTACCAATGGCGGCAGAGTTGTCCGGGATATTCTGGGTAGCGAGATTACGTTGTCGAATGGCAAGACCGGAGAACAAGACCTGCTCGACAGGGTCGAAGGACTGACTGCCAGTACCAACACACCATTATGCGAGACGTTGAGTGAGGCGTATCGCTTCTTCGGGGGACGAAGCGTTGTTTATGGCTTGCAAGGAGGCACGAGAGATACGACCGCCGAAAGCCCGACAGGTACCTATCAAGCCCCCTATGACAACTGCTCAAACAACGGTTACGTCATATACATCACCGATGGAGAGCCGACTCAGGATGGGGATGCCAATACCTTTGTCCAGGGATTGATAAATACATTGTCCAGCGATGAAAAAGCGGCTTATGGCACTACCGTTACTTATGGGTCAGGGAACAGGTCCAGCAGCTATCTGGCCGCATTGGCGGGTTATATGAAACACAAGGATGTGAATGCCGTTTCCCCTGGTACCCAGACAGTCACGACCTTTACCGTCGGGTTTGGTGACGAGGCGATAAGCGGGGCCGGTAATTTGCTTGCTGAAACTGCCCGTCGTGGTGGCGGCGTTTATTATCCGGCAACCAACGCCTCTGCCTTGAGTGATGCGTTGAAGGCATCGCTGCTGGCGATCCTGCGGATCAATACCTCGCTGGTGTCCCCCGCCATTGCCAGCAACAACTTTGACCGGACACGCAGTCTCAACAACATCTATTACGCCATGTTTGAGCCGGATGATGGTCCCAGATGGCGGGGCAATCTGAAAAAACTGATCTTTTCTCCTGACGGTTATGTGGCTGACAGCCGGGGACTGCCTGCTATCAAGTTTGATGGCACCATCATCGACAGTGCCCAGACTTTCTGGTCATCCGGCCGTGACGGGAACGTTGTGGCCGAAGGTGGGGCGCAAGAGATGTTGGCGGGGAAAAGCAACCGCAGCCTCTATGTCATCAACAATGCCCAGAACCGTCTCGATCAGCTGACCAAGGCAAATCTGGTAACGCAGGCTGGCAGTGAAGCCGCGCTCATGACCTTCATGCAGGCAGTTACGACGACTGAACTCGATTCCCTGATCAACTGGACCAAGGGGTTGGATGTCGACGATGAGGACTTTGATACATCAACCCTGATCCGCGCCCATATCATGGGTGACCCCCTGCACTCACGTCCCCTGGTGCTGAACTATGGCCCGCAATCCGGTAACCCGACGGATGCACCGGACTTGCGTATTCTGTTTGGGACCAATGCCGGTTTCCTGCATATGTTCAAGGACATGGGGAGCACCATAGACGAAAGCTGGGCGGCGATACCTTATGAGTTCATGGCCAATCAGAAGGCGCTGCGTCTCAATGCGGAATCAGCCGAACATATCTACGGTGTTGACTCTTCTCCGGTGGCCCTTATCAAAGATGCCAATCGCAACGGGGTGCTGAAATCCTCGGAGAGCGATTTTGTATGGGTATTCACCGGCTTGAGGAGCGGCGGCAAAGCCTATTATGCATTCAACGTTTCCAGCCCGGATACGCCGACACTGAAATGGCGTCTGAACAGTCTGACGACTGGTTTTGGTGAGCTGGGGCTGACCTGGTCGGTGCCGGAAGTCGCGTTTGTGCCGGGAGTCAGTGATCCCGTGCTTATCTTTGCTGGCGGTTATGACGTGAACAAGAGCGTACTGGGATTGGGAACCAGTGACAGCATGGGGAGAGGTATCTACATCGTCAATGCCGATACTGGGGCGCTGATATTCAGTGCGACCCCTGCTGCGACTTCAACCAGCAACCTCAGAGTCACGGGGATGACCGACAGTATGCCCGGGTCGGTAGCTACGCTGGACAGCGATGGTGATGGCAAAGTCGATCGCATCTATGTGGGTGATACGGGGGGCAATATCTGGCGCATGGATCTCCCGGGCACCAACAAATCTGACTGGAGCGTCTTCAAATTTGCCAGCCTGGGGTCGGATGTCACTCAAGCCGATGATCGCCGTTTCTTCACCCAGCCTATCGTGGTGCGTACCATCAACAAGCAGGTCACCCGCACCGTTGTGGGAGGGAATGTGGTCTACTCCTATCAGGATCGTCCCTTTGATGCAGTGCTGATTGGGAGTGGAGACCGCAATCGCCCCTCATCGGAAGCGACTGTCCGCAATGGCTATTTCATGTTGCGTGATTATGATGTCGTGCCGCGTGCCGCCAATGCGCAGGCGAGAAGCCCCATCTTGATTACTGACCTTTATGATGTGACCTCTGATCCTTTGTCTGCCCAGACAAACACGGATGGAATATTGGCGACCAAGGCGGGAATTACCACTGCCAAAGGGTGGGTCAATTGGTTGAACGAACCGGGTGAGAAATCCATGGGGGCCGGGGTCGTACTTCAGGGCAAGCTTTACTTCACCTCGTTCCTGCCGCAAGTGCAGTCGTTCCAGCAATGCACCATTCAATCCATCGGGGCTGCACGCCAATACATGGTAGACATGCATTATGGCAGTTCCTTCCGTTATGTGGTTGATCTTGAAGGCAACCAGACACCTGAGCGTTATGTCGAAGTACAGAACAAGGTTGCCGACGATTTGGTGGTGCATGCAGGAGACGATGCCAAGATCCGCATTATTGGAGGCGGTGTCGGGGAAGAGGTCATCCTGAAAGATGAAGGGGATGGTGAGCCTGAGCGTTGTACCGGAGCGGGAGAGTGCAACCAGGGGGCAGAGGAGGCTGAGATGGATATGTCGCCCAAGAAAATTTACCTCTACGAAGGAGAGGCGCAATGAAAACACGCAGCGGGGTGTTGGGTTTGTGCCTCTTGTTATCCGGGTCCGTCTTGGCAGATGACATAAAATGTTATGTCGAGTTGGTTAACGGCCAGAAGGTTGTCCTGCACGGTACTGTGGCAGACAGCACGCCAAAGGCGGTGCAGGATAAATTCAAACAAAGAGGATACGAGGTGGATGGTGCGGTACAGCCTGTGAAGAAAATCCTGGAATGCCGCACTGCGGAGGAAAATTTCCAGTCAAAAGAGGGTCAGCAACAGGATGCCCGTCAACTGCGATAGCGAAGGACTTCATTCAGAGGCAGATATTTGCCTGGGTAGATTGGGTGGTGCGGCCGGAGGGAGAGATGACCAGATTTATCTGGGCATTTCCTGAACGACACAGCGTGATGGTGGCATTGGTACCCAGGCTGGTGCCATCAGGGCTGAAGGTAGTGGACGTTCGATTGTTTGCAGCAGTCAGCGAGTCAGATAGCTGAGGGCTTCTTGCCAGAATCTGCTCACCGTTATTGAAAATGTCATTGCCATTACCGTCGACGAAAACGAGGAATTGGGTCGGATTGGCGGTGACACAATTGTCACTGGCATTGGCAAGGCACACAGTGACAGATTGCTGGTTGTCGATGGCTTGGCTACGAGCAAAACGCAGATATTTCAAGAGTGTGCGAGATTCAAATTTCAAGGCATTCTCATTGAGCAGGCTCGACATGGCCGGTGCACCAATACCAAGCAAGATGACCCCCAGACTGACGGCGATCATCAGTTCCAGCAGGGTGAATCCTTTCTCGTCCTTGATCATGGCAATATCTCCCTCGATTAGTTACATCTTATCTCCAGACAGCCAGAACACCAGCGCAAAGCCCAAGTGTTGAGCTGGCACAGCCAGCGCCTTTTCTTTATCATTCCCCATCATTTTCGAATTCAAGATGCATCGCCATGGCAAAAGCCCTCTCTCTGATGCTTGCCCAGTTAAATCTGACGGTAGGCGCCATCGAAGATAACTGTGACAAGGTACTGGCGGCAGCAGCCCTGGCCGATCAGCAAGGGGCCGATCTGCTGGTTTGCTCCGAGCTGGCCCTGACAGGATACCCGCCTGAGGATCTGCTGCTGCGCGCCGACCTGATGATCCGGGTCGAGGCCGCTCTGTCCCGCATCGCGGCATGGCAGGGACAATGTGCCATTCTGGTAGGCCATCCCTGGCGCGAAGAGGGGGCGCTTTACAATACGGCGTCTCTCTATGAGCGCGGTCAACTGCGGGCACGTTATTTCAAACAGGACTTGCCCAACTACGGGGTGTTCGACGAGAAGCGCTACTTCACTGCGGCGACCGATACCTGTGTGGTGCCGTTCCGTGGCCATCAGTTGGGCTTGCTCATCTGCGAAGATCTCTGGCAGCCGGGGCCGGCGCTGGCCGCCAAGGCGGCGGGAGCCGAGCTGCTGCTCACCATCAATGCCTCTCCTTATGATCAGGAAAAACCCTGGATCCGCCGCGAGCTGATGGCGGAGCGCTGCGATCAGACCGGTCTGCCGCTCATCTACCTCAATCAGGTATGCGGCCAGGACGAGCTGATCTTCGACGGCTGCTCCAAGGTGTTCAACAGCCAGGGCGAGCTGACCCACAAGCTGGCCCCCTTTGCCGAAGAGCTGGCGCTGGTGCGCTTTGCCGATGGTCAGCCGGTGAAGGAGCGGGAACCCGCCGCACCGCTGGAGCCGTTGGCCGAGACCTATCAGGCGCTGGTGCTGGCGGTGCGCGACTACGTCACCAAGAACGGGTTCCACGGCGCCGTGCTGGGCCTCTCCGGCGGTATCGACTCGGCACTGACCCTGGCCATCGCAGCCGATGCCATCGGCGCCGACAAGGTGCAGGCGGTGATGATGCCGTTCCGCTACACCGCCCAGATGAGCGTGGAAGATGCCAAGGAGCAGGCCGAGCGGATGGGGGTGGAGTTCAACATCATCTCCATCGAGCCCATGTTCGAGGGCTTTATGGCCCAGCTGGCACCGCTGTTTGAAGGGACTGCCCGCGACACCACTGAAGAGAACCTGCAGGCCCGCTGCCGTGGTGTGCTGTTGATGGCGCTCTCCAACAAGCGTCGCCGTATCGTGCTGACTACCGGCAACAAGAGTGAAATGGCGGTCGGCTACGCCACTCTGTACGGCGACATGGCCGGAGGCTTCGACGTGCTGAAAGATGTGCCCAAGACGCTTGTTTTCAAGCTGTGCGAATACCGCAATTCCGTCGATTATGTGATCCCGCAGCGGGTCATCGACCGCCCGCCTTCGGCAGAATTGGCGCCGGACCAGGTGGATCAGGACAGCCTACCCCCCTATGACATTCTGGATGCCATCCTCAAGCGCTACGTGGAAGAGGATGCGTCTGTCGCCGACATGGTGGCGGAAGGTTTCGAAGAGGCGGTGGTACGCAAGGTGATCCGCCTGGTGGATCTCAACGAATACAAGCGCCGTCAGGCCGCCGTCGGCCCTCGCATCACGGCTCGCAACTTTGGTAAGGACCGCCGTTATCCCATCACGTCCGGGTTCGGCAAACAGAACTGGTAAGGAGTCACCATGAAGAAGATTGAAGCCATCATCAAACCGTTCAAGCTGGACGATGTGCGCGAGGCCCTGGCCGAGATCGGCATCAACGGCATGACAGTGTCCGAGGTCAAGGGGTTCGGCCGCCAGAAGGGCCATACCGAGCTCTATCGCGGTGCCGAGTACATGGTCGACTTCCTGCCTAAGGTCAAGGTGGAGCTGGTGGTGCAGGACGAGGATCTCGATGCCTGCCTGGAAGCCATCCAGAACACAGCGCGTACCGGCAAGATCGGTGATGGCAAGATCTTCGTCTGCGAGGTGGAGCGCGTCATTCGTATTCGTACTGGTGAAGAGAACGAAGACGCGATCTGATGTGGTGGATGTGCCCTGTGATGAACAGCAAGAGTCTGTCGTTCTGATGTCGTTGTACCGTATCGGGGTCGTGGCGGCGTGCTTGATGGCACTCACCGCGTGCAGCACCCGGCCGCCGGCCCAGCCGGAAAACCTGTGCCAGATCTTTCGGGAGAAACCCGAATGGCACGAGGCGGCGCTCAAGATGAACAAGAAGTGGGGGACACCTGTCCAGGTAGTGATGGCCATGATGTACCAGGAATCTTCCTTCGTGCATGATGCCCAGCCGCCGATGCAGTATTTCCTCTTCATCCCCACCGGGCGGGCCAGTTCAGCCTACGGCTATGCCCAGGTGAAAGACGAAACCTGGGCCGACTATCAGCGGGAAACCGGCAACGGCTGGAGCGATCGCGACGACTTTGCCGACGCCATCGATTTCATGGGCTGGTACACTCACAAGGCACAGCGGCTCAACGGCACGTCCAAGTGGGATGCCTATGGCCAGTATCTCAATTATCACGAAGGCTGGGGGGGCTACCGACGTGGCAGCTACCGCAGCAAGGGATGGCTGATGAAGGTCTCCCGCAAGGTGGAGGCCCGTGCCCAGCGCTACGGTGCCCAGTATCGACAATGCAAGGATCAGCTCTCCAGCGGGGGCTGGTTCTGGTAACCAAATCAGGAGTCAGAAATGCCGTTATTGGACAGTTTTACCGTCGACCATACCCGCATGGCCGCCCCGGCAGTGCGGGTGGCGAAGACCATGCAGACCCCGAACAAGGACACCATCACCGTGTTCGACCTGCGTTTCTGCGTGCCGAACGAGGAGATCCTCTCCGAGCGTGGCATCCATACTCTGGAGCATCTGTTTGCCGGCTTCATGCGTGATCATCTCAATGGGAATGGGGTGGAGATCATCGACATCTCTCCCATGGGTTGCCGCACCGGCTTCTACATGAGCCTGATCGGTGCGCCGGATGAAGCCCGTGTTGGCGCTGCCTGGCAGGCCGCCATGAGCGACGTGCTGACCGTGCAGGATCAGGGCAAGATCCCCGAGCTGAACGAATACCAGTGCGGTACTTACAGCATGCATTCGCTGGAAGAGGCCCATGCCATCGCCCGCCATGTGCTGGAGCGCGGTATCGGTGTCAACCACAATGACGAGCTGGCCCTGCCGGAAGAGAAGCTGAAAAGCCTCTGATCCCGATAAGGGAAGCATGAAAAAGGCCGGTCAATGACCGGCCTTTTTGCATCTGGTGGGATCAGGAGGGCAGTGGCATCACCCGATTGCGTCCCAGCTCCTTGGCCTTGTAGAGCAGCTTGTCGGTACGCTCGATCAGGGTGTCTGCCGTCTCCTGGGGGATGTATTCCCCCACGCCGAACGAGGCGGTGATGTGATCGATGCGTCGCCCGGATTTGCGATCCAGAATCGACATCCGCTCGATGACGCGACGCAGGCTCTCGGCCATCTGGCGGGTCAGTGCCAGGGCGCGGTTTGGCACCAAGAGGGCAAACTCCTCACCCCCCAGGCGATAGGCGGTTATGCCCTCCTTGCTGGCCTCTCGCAGCCGCTTGCCGACGATGCGCAGCACCTGGTCCCCCAGCAGATGTCCATATTCGTCGTTGAAGTTCTTGAAGCGATCTATATCGGTCAGGATCAGGGAGAAGGGCTGCTTGCTGCGGATGAGGCTGTCCATCTCGAGATCGAAGGCGCGTCGATTGAGCAGAGACGTGAGCGGGTCCTCGGTGGCCAGCTTCCTCGTCTCGTTCAGGGCCTGTTTCAGCTCCTTGATCTCTTTCTCGGCGCTGCTGAGCTGGTTGCGAAAGTGGAGGGTGGACATGCGTACGTCGCGCGACTCGCGCACGAGATCCCGCAGGATCCCCATGGTGTCTTCCAGGCTGAGCCCCTCGTCGTCTATCTTGCTCAGCTTGTCGAAACTCTTGTCGAGCATCTCCTGAAACAGCCCGGTATCGGAGATGGCATCCTGCATCGAGTGACTCAGCTCGCTGGCCATGGCCGCCAGGTTGAGTTTCATCGCCTCGATCTGCTGCTCGTCCTGGGCCGCAAGGTGCTGGTGGTAGAGACGCTCGCAGGTGGTCAGGGAGAAGGTTCCCTGCTGCTTTATCGCCTGATCGACGGCATGGTTGAGTTCGGGCATGTCGCCGGAGACGTAGCTGTACCAAAGGTGATAGTTGTTCGGCGTGGTGGGAATTTGATACTTGATCATCAGGGGAACCGCCTGTTTCAAATAGGCGGCAGATTGGGCGAACGAGTCCTTGCTCATGAGTTCCGAGTCTCACATACCTGCAAACTGTGTCCAGTATGACAGAGAGAATGGCCAAAAGGCAGTCGATGGATGCCATTAGCTCCCCCCTCCGATATAATGTCTGCGTTATTACCTACCCTAAGGCCTGCTTATGTCTCAAAAAGATCCTTTCCTCCAACGCGAGGCCGAAAAATACGAAAACCCCATCGCCAGTCGCGAGATGCTGCTGGAGCTCATCAAGGGCCATGAGAAACCCATGTCCCGGGAAGAGCTGGCCAAGGTCCTCAAGCTGACCGATGAAGAGCCGTTGGAAGCCTTGCGACGTCGCCTGCGCGCCATGGAGCGCGACGGGCAGCTCGTGTTCACCCGCAACCAATGTTACGCCCTGCCGGATCGCCTGAATCTGGTCAAAGGCTATGTGCTTGGCCACAAAGATGGATTCGGTTTTCTGCGCCCCGAGGGTGGTGGAGCGGATCTCTTCCTGAACAACCGCGAGATGCAGCGCCTGATGCATGGCGACTATGCCCTGGTGCAGCCGACCGAGATCGATCGCAAGGGTCGTCAGGAAGCGCGTCTGGTGCGCCTGCTCAAATCCCGGGAGGCGGACATCGTCGGTCGTTACTTCGTCGAGAACGGCGTCGGTTTCGTGGTACCCGATGACAGCCGCATCGGCCAGGACATCATCATCCCGGAAGGGGAGAACAAGGGGGCTCGCCAGAGCCAGGTTGTAGTCGTGCGCATCAACCAGCGCGCCACTGCCCGCTTCAATGCGGTCGGTACCGTCTTGGAAGTCCTGGGTGAGAACATGGCGCCCGGCATGGAGATCGAGATCGCCCTGCGTACCCACGGCATTCCGCACACCTGGCCGGAAGAGGTGACCAAAGAGGTCGCCGGTCTCGGCGAGCAGGTGCCGGAGAAGGCCAAAGAGGGTCGCATCGACCTGCGCGCCCTGCCGCTGGTGACCATCGACGGGGAAGACGCCCGCGACTTCGATGACGCTGTCTTCTGTGAAGCCAAGCGTGGAGGCGGCTGGCGCCTGTGGGTCGCCATCGCGGACGTTTCTGCCTATGTGAAACCGGGCACGGCCCTCGACACCGAAGCCTATCAGCGCGGCAACTCGGTCTATTTCCCCGAGTTCGTGGTGCCCATGCTGCCGGAGGTGCTCTCCAACGGTCTGTGTTCCCTGAACCCGCAGGTCGACCGGCTCTGCATGGTGTGCGAGATGACCATCTCCGCCGCCGGCCGCATGTCCGGCTACAAGTTCTACGAAGCGGTAATGAACTCCCACGCTCGCCTGACCTACACCAAGGTAGCGGCGATCCTTGACGGGGATCCCAAGCTGCGTCAGCAGTATGATCCGCTGGTGGGCCACATCGAGGAGCTGAGCAACCTCTACAAGGCGCTCAAGCATGCTCGCCATCAACGCGGTGCGGTGGAGTTCGAAAGCGAGGAGACCCGCTTCATCTTCAACGCCCAGCGCAAGATCGACCGTATCGTACCGCTGGTGCGCAATGACGCCCACAAGATCATCGAAGAGTGCATGATCCAGGCGAACGTGGCTGCCGCCCGCTACATCGAGAAGAACGAGGCCGCCGCCCTGTTCCGGGTGCACGACCGCCCGGGCGAGGAGCGTCTGACCGGCTTCCGTGACTTCCTGGCCGAACTGGGTCTGGAGCTCAAGGGGGGCCTGGAGCCCGAGCCGAAGGACTTTGCCGACCTGGCCGCCAAATTCGAAGGGCGCCCGGATGCGGAATTGCTCTCCACCATGCTGCTGCGCTCCATGCGTCAGGCCATCTATCAGGCCGACAACATCGGTCACTTCGGCTTGGCCTTGAAGTCCTACGCTCACTTCACCTCGCCAATCCGTCGTTACCCGGATCTCATCCTGCACCGGGCGATCAAGTACCAGACCGCCAAGGAGCAGCAGGGCAACCTGCGCCACAAGTGGACGCCGAGCGGTGGCTACCACTACCAGCTGGAAGAAGTGGACCCCATGGGCGAGCACTGCTCCATGACGGAGCGCCGTGCCGATGATGCCACCCGCGACGTGGCAGACTGGCTCAAGTGCGAGTACATGCTGGATCACGTGGGTGACGAGTTTGACGGCGTCATCGCCAGCGTCACCGGTTTTGGCTTCTTCGTGCGTCTGGCGGAGATCCACATCGACGGTCTGGTGCACGTCAGCACCCTCACCAACGACTACTACCAGTTCGACCCCCTGCACCAGCAGCTGATCGGCGAGAACTTCCGCCGTCGCTACCGTCTGGGTGACAAGGTGCGGGTCAAGGTGATGGGCGTGAACCTGGACGATCGCAAGATCGACTTCGTGATGGTGGAAGAGCCCCTCAAGGCCACCGGCAAGAACGCCAAGGAGATGGCGCGCAAGCAGGCCGAGATCAAGAAAGAGAAGGCCAAGAGCGCCCAGCGCCACGAGAAACGCAAAGAGGGCAAGGAGAGCGGTAAATCCGACAAGGGTGGCCGTGCCAAGCCCAGCAACAGACGACCGAGCAAAAAGGCTCGCGACAAGGCCAAGAGCACTAAATGAGTACTGAACTGATCTACGGCATTCACGCCGTCTCCGCGCTGCTGGAGCGCACCCCCGAGCGCTTCATCGAGGTGTGGGCTCTCAAGGGCCGCGATGACGAGCGGCTGCATCCCCTGCTGGCCGAGCTGGAGTCCCTCGGTATCAGGGTGCAGAGCGTGAACCGCAAGACGCTGGATGACAAGGCGGAAGGCAACAATCACCAGGGCATCATGGCCAAGGTGATTGAAGCGCCCAAGCTGGCCGAGCACGACCTGGCCAGCCTGCTGGACGATCTGGCGGCGCAAGAGACAGCGCCCTTCCTGCTGGTACTGGACGGGGTGACCGATCCGCACAATCTCGGTGCCTGTCTGCGCAGTGCCGATGCGGCCGGGGTGCATGCGGTGATCGTGCCGCGGGACAAGGCCACAGGCCTCACGTCCGTGGTGCGCAAGGTCGCCTGTGGCGCCGCCGAAGTGGTGCCGCTCATCCAGGTCACCAACCTGGCCCGCAGCCTGCGCGAGCTGCAGGAGCGCGGCGTCTGGATCGTCGGCACCGCCGGCGAGGCGGATCACGATCTCTATCAGGCCAAACTCACCGGCCCCATGGCGTTGGTGATGGGGGCCGAAGGCAAGGGGATGCGCCGCCTGACCCGCGAACATTGCGACGAGCTGGTGAGCATCCCCATGGCGGGGGCTGTCTCCAGCCTCAACGTCTCGGTGGCGAGCGGTGTCTGCCTGTTCGAAGCCGTGCGCCAGCGCCGCGTCTGACAAGACGATGACCGACAGACCCCCCTTTGTCTGGGAACGGGTTGCAGATGAGCAGGAGGCCGAGCGCCTCCTCTCTTTTGCCCGCTCCCTGACCTTGCCCCCTCGCACCTGCCTCTGGCATGCCGGTGACAGTCCGGCGCTGCTGGTTAGGGTGGAAGAAGGGTTGCTGCGGGCCAAGGTGGTGCTGGCGGATGGCCGCGAGTACATCAAGGAGTTCTATTGGGAGGGGGACGAGTTTATCGACTTCCACCACCTGCTCAGTGGTGAGCCCGCCCGCTACAGCGTGGAGGCGCTGGAGCCTTGCCGGCTGCAGCTTCTTCCGCTGGCGGATCTGCGCCGACTCCCTTGCTGGCCCGCCTGGTATCACCATCTCCTTGAAGTGCAACTGCGCATCAAGGAGGAGAAAGAGCTGTTGTTGCTGACCGGGGGCCCAGAGGCGCGCTATCAGCATTTTCTGCGAAGCTTCCCCGCGCTGGATGCCAGGGTTCCGGATCACCAGATTGCCGCCTATCTGGGGATCACCCCCATCAGCCTGAGCCGCATCCGCAGGCGGCTGAAAACGCGCGATCAGGGTTGAGCCAGAAGGGATTGCCGATGAACCTGGGCAGAGATCGGCTCTTTGTCGACCATGTCCGCATTGGATGAGAAGGGGGCCAACTTAACCAAGGTTAATGCCCCTCGTCGGGAGCAAGATTATGCTGTCAGACCCCATTAAACAGGAGTCATTCATGAACTGGAGTATGAAATCCTGGTCCGAGCTGACCACTGATGAATTGTATGAGCTGCTTGCCCTGCGCGCCGAGGTGTTCGTGGTGGAGCAGACCTGCCCTTTCCAGGATCTGGACGGGCTCGATCGCCGCGAAGGGGTCTGGCACCTGCTCGGCTATCAGGGCGATCTGCTGGCCGCCTATGCCCGCATCATGGCACCCGGCATTGGTGATGGCAGCGGCGCCGCCATCGGCCGTGTGGTCACCTCTCCCACGTCGCGGGGGGGCGGACTGGGTCACCGCCTGCTGGCGCAAGCGGTCAGAGAGTGCGAGGCTCGCTGGCCTGCACACAGCATCTGGCTCGGTGCACAGGCCCACCTGCAAGGTTTTTACGGCCAGCATGGTTTCGTGGCCGAAGGGGAAGGGTATCTGGAAGATGACATCCCTCACATGGGGATGCGAAGGGAGCCTACCTGACATCGTCAGGCGCCAGGA
Organism: Aeromonas sp. R6-1; assembly: GCF_040908165.1. Lineage (NCBI taxonomy): Bacteria > Pseudomonadati > Pseudomonadota > Gammaproteobacteria > Aeromonadales > Aeromonadaceae > Aeromonas > Aeromonas sp. R6-1. The sequence continues at coordinate 27,494 of NZ_JBFODF010000026.1, read as the reverse complement.
AAGGGGCAAGTGGCCCCTCATCCGTGGTGCATTGCATGGTTTTTTGCTACCCCGTGGCCATGGGGTAGCAGCCCGGGGTGAGATACCGCCGCGCTGATCTGCCTGCGGTCTCTCTGTCGGGACACCGCCCCGGTCAGGGCGGTGCGACATCAGGAAGGCTGTGGTGGTTCAGGGAGTGACCCGGGTGGTGAGGGTAAATCCCTCTTCACTGGAGGCCAGCGTCACCTGAACCTGGCCCAACTCGGTCAGAGTGCTTACATGGGTGCCGCCACAGGGAATGGTGATCTCCTGACCGTCCAGCATGCCATGCCAGTAGCGGGAATCGATGATGGCATCACCGGCCCGGCTGCGGCGGATCTCGCCTCCCTCTTTGAGCCAGCGCATCAGCTGCTCGTTGACCTGGAGCGCTATCCTGTCGAGGTCGGCCAGCAATGCCTCGCTGTTGATTCCCTTTTTCCGAAGGCTCTTGCCGATCCGGTACTGCTCCTTTGATCCTCTGGGCTCGACCCGGGAGTGCTGGATGGCGAGGCGGTCGAAATCCGGCTGCCCGAGAGCGTCCAGCTCGCTTGTCTCCTTTCGCCAATAGGGCGTGAGCGCCCGATTGAGGGCCAGTGCCACCAGGTGGCAGGCGCTGTGGCCCAGGCTCAGGGCATGGCGTGCCTCGGCATCCACCGTCAGTTCCACAGGCGAGCCAATGGCAAGGTGATGGGAACCGGCGAGGGGATGCACCACCACGAAAGCCCACCCATCCGCCCCCCGCTTGACCGGAATCTCCGTATCCACGAACAGCTCGCCCTCGGGACTGATGGCGCCCATGCGGCAGGGGCCCACGGCCGCTTCCCCCTCTTCCCAGCGCACTGTGCCCACGTCACCGGGTTGATCGGGCCAGAGGTGGCTCTGGGGATGAAAGGGGGTGAGGTCGGTGACCAGCAGGGTCGGATCCCCCTGTTTGCAACAGACGACGCTGGCCTGTTCCTGATGGTGGCCCAGTACGAAGCTGGCTCGGGTATGTTCCATGGCAGGGCTCCCGCAACGAGATGATGAGAAGAGAAAGGGGCAGCATACGCGAAAGTGCGAAGAGGCTCATCAACCCGGGTCAATGAGCCTCAAGATGGCGTTAGAGGGTGGTGACCAGCAGATAGGCGTTGAGGCCGATCACCAGCGCGACGATGAGGCGACCGACTGCCTGGGTCAGAGGATGGTTGCGATGTGCCCCCATCAGGGCGCGATCGCCGGTCAGGATCAGCAGCGGAATGAGGGCGAGGGCAATGCCGAAGCTCAGCACTACCTGGCTCAGCACCAGAATTTCCGTGGTGTTGAGGCCCATGGCGATCACCACGAAGGCGGGAGCCATGGTGATGGCTCGGCGCAGCCAGAGCGGAATGGTGAAGCGCACGAAGCCCTGCATCACCACTTGCCCCGCCAGCGTCCCGACCACGGTGGAGGAGATGCCGGAGGCGACCAGGGAGAGGCCGAACAGGGTGGCGGCTGCCGGTCCCAGCAGGGGCGTGAGGGTCTGGTAGGCCGATTCCAGCTCGGCCACCTGCTGGTTGCCGGAGCTGTGGAAGGCGGCTGCCGCCATGGCCATCATGGCCAGGTTGACGAAGCCGGCGATGGTCATGGCGATGGCCACGTCGACCCGGGTGCTGTGCAGTCGCTGGGCCACCGTGCCCTGCTCATGGGTGTGCTGGGTCAGGGCCGAGTGGAGATAGATGACATGGGGCATCACGGTGGCACCTAGCACACCGGCGGCAAGATAGACAGCATCACCATTGGGGAGGCCGGGGAAGAGTGCCCCTTCCAGCAGACTCGGCAGATGGGGGCGCGAGAAGATCAGCTCGACGATGTAGGCGGCGGCCACGAACAGCAGCAGGCCCCCCACCACGAACTCCAGCGGCTTCTGGCCGCGGGATTGCAACATCAGGATCCCCCAGGTGACCACGGCGGTGATGCAGGCCCCTTCCAGCAGGGTGATGCCGAGCAGCAGTTTGAAGCCGACCGCAGCGCCGATGAACTCGGCGAGATCGGTGGCCATGGCGATGATCTCGGCCTGCACCCAATAGGCCCAGACTGCGGGCCTGGGCAGACGATCACGAATGTGTTCCGCCAGGTTCTTGCCAGTGACGATACCGAGCTTGGCCGAGAGGGTCTGCACCAGCATGGCCATCAGGTTGGCCCACACCACTACCCACAGCAGTTGATAGCCGAAGGTGGAGCCGGCCTGGATATTGGTCGCAAAATTGCCCGGGTCGATATAACCGATGGCGGCGATGAAGGCGGGGCCGAGCAGGGTCAGCTTGAATTTGCGGGCCGGGATGGCCGTGGTGAGCGCAGGTTGCATACTGTCATCCTCCGTGGGGATATGAGGAGAGTATGGATCTAAATGATAATTGTTATCAATTAAAGTTTTGTATCGGGCTCATCGAGAAAAACATCTTGCTTCGCCAGTTGCAGTGGGAGAGGTGATTTCGTACAATACGCCGCCCTAGAAAGCAGCGTCTAAACATCACTATGTTCCTTGCCTCCGAGGTCTGGCTGCACCTGGGCGGAGGCTGAATTAATCCGTAAGGAGCTAAAATGCGTCATTACGAAATCGTCTTCATGGTTCATCCGGACCAGAGCGAGCAAGTACCTGGCATGATCGAGCGTTACACCGGCGCTATCACCACCGCTGGTGGTACCATTCATCGCCTGGAAGATTGGGGCCGTCGTCAACTGGCTTACCCGATCGACAAGCTGCACAAGGCTCACTACGTTCTGATGAACGTAGAAGCTGAACAGGCCGTTATCGATGAGCTGGAAACCAACTTCCGCTTCAACGATGCCGTTATCCGCAACATGATCATGCGCACCAAGCACGCCGTGACTGAAGTTTCTCCGATGGCCAAGGCCAAGGAAGAGCGCTTCACCCGTCGTGACGACGAGCGTCGCGAAGATGCTGTTGAAGCGTCTTCCGAAGAGTAATTCTTAGATCACCGCATTAGAGGATAAAGGCCATGGCACGTTATTTCCGTCGTCGTAAGTTCTGCCGCTTCACCGCCGAGAACGTTACCGAGATCGACTACAAAGATATCGTTACTCTGAAAAACTACGTCACTGAATCTGGCAAGATCGTACCGAGCCGTATCACCGGTACCCGCGCCAAGTATCAGCGTCAGCTGGCACGCGCCATCAAGCGTGCTCGTTACCTGGCTCTGCTGCCGTACACCGATCTGCACAACAAGTAAGAATCGGCCCGGCGCTTACGCCTAACTCAACGAAATTTATAGAGGAAAGGTAATGCAAGTTATCCTGCTCGATAAGATCGCCAAACTGGGCGGTCTGGGTGACCAAGTTTCCGTAAAAGCTGGTTATGCCCGTAACTACCTGATCCCGCAAGGCAAAGCTGTTATGGCCACCAAGGCCAACATCGAAGCCTTCGGTGCTCGTCGCGCTGAGCTGGAAGCCAAACTGGCTGCCAACAAGGCTGCTGCCGAAGAGCGCGCTGCCAAGCTGGGTGAGCTGGCTGCCGTTGTCATCGCCTCCAAGTCTGGCGACGAAGGCAAGCTGTTCGGTTCCATCGGTACCCGTGACGTGGCTGAAGCCATCACTGCTGCCGGCGTAGCCGTTGCCAAGAGCGAAGTCCGCATGGGCAACGTTCTGCGTAACACCGGTGAGTACGAAGTTGTTGTTCAGCTGCACGCTGACGTCAAAGCAACCGTACAAATCCAGGTTGTTGCTCTGTAATAGCGTTCCGCTCTTGCAGAAAAACCCGCGCACATGCGCGGGTTTTTTATTTTCAGATCAAGGGGTAAAGTGAAGGTCTGTTCCTCTGGAGGAGAACCTTTATGGCTGCCTGGGTCGAAGGTCGGGTCATCGAGCGCATCGAGTGGACACCCACCCTGCTCTCCCTGCGTGTGGAGGCGGAACTTGCCCCCTACAAGGCGGGTCAATTCACCAAGCTGGCCCTGGAGCAGGGTGAGCGTCGAGTCCAGCGTGCCTATTCCTTCGTCAATCCTCCCGGCACGCCCTATCACGAATTCTATCTGGTGGAGATCCCCGGCGGTGAGCTGAGTCCCTCTCTCGGTTCCCTGCAGGTGGGCGACAGCCTGCTGGTGCAGTCCCAGGCCACCGGTTTTCTGACCCTGGATGAGATTCCCCCGGGACGGGATCTCTGGCTGCTCTCAACCGGCACCGCCATCGGCCCCTTCCTCGCCATGCTGGCCGAGGGACAGGTCTTCGACCGCTTCGAGCATCTGGTGCTGGTACACGGGGTGAGAAAAGGGGAAGAGCTCAGCTATCAGCCGCTTATCGCCAGTTTTGCCGAGCAGCATGGCGAGCGTTTTCGCTATGTTCCCTTCGTCAGTCGTGAGACCTGGCCGGGGGCGATGGCAGGGCGTATCCCGGCAGCCATCGTCGATGGCAGCTTGCAGGCGAGGGTGGGGCTGAACTTCTCCCCCGAGTTGAGCCAGGTGATGATCTGCGGCAACCCCGCCATGGTGAAAGAAACCCAGCAGACCCTGCTCGGGCTGGGGCTTGCCAAGAACCTGCGTCGCGCCCCCGGCAATATCAGCATGGAAAACTACTGGTAGGGGAAATGACTCTAGGGGCCACAGGCCCCTCAACCATGTCCATGGGCATGCTGGTCAGTGTTTTTGGTGGCCGTTGCCGCCGTGCTTGTTCCTGGGCTTGTCATGGCCCTGACCCGGGTTGTTGCCACTGTGAATGCTGCGGTTGTAATGGTCGCGGTATTTGCCATCCATGTTGTCGCAGTTGAGCTGGATGCGGCTGGTCCGGGTGCTGACATCCAGGCAGTTGTGCTGCCACCACTCGTACTCCTTGTCGTCCCAATCCAGGCTTACCCGGCCCTGGTCGGTGGAGATCCGGATGTCGTCATCGTGTTTGGAAGGGGGGGCAGCAAAGGCCATTCCCTGAACCAGAAGCAGGGAGAGCAGCAGTGCGCCGCGGGAAGTCATGGTCATGTGGGTCATCGCATCAAGGCCCCTGTCAGGGGGATCATTGATCCGGTTGCGTGCTGATCTGGTTGGTGCTGGGGGGCTGGTTGCGCTGCGTCTCGTCCTCCAGATTGAGGTTGATCCTCTTGCAGTCGGCGGCGGCCGTGTCACCGCTCCCGAGATCGAAGCAGTTGCTCTGGGACCAGTCAAACTGCGTGTCATTCCAGTCCAGATTGAAGGTCAGCGCATCCACGGAGAAGGTCTGGCTCCCTTCGTCCTGTGCCAGGGCGCTACCGGTGATCAGAAAAAGAGAGAGCAACAAAGCCGTCGTTCTGTTCATGATGTCCTCGAGTCGTGTTCGGTGGAAAAGAGTGTAATGCGGCGGGCTTAACCCGAGCATAACCGCAGATGTCCTTCAGGTTCGGGGTCGATTGTAGTGTTTTTCTGCTGCCGATTTGCACGTTTTGGTCGCACTCTGGGCAGCTGATCGTCCATCGGCGGGAATTCGGGGATTTGCCCTTCTCTCCGGGGGAGTGGCGACTATAATCGGCAGCCAACTTTTCCTGCAGATGTTTCCCGTTTCATCATGACTACTCAGGCTTGCGCCGCATTGCGTTACCCCAAGGGATGGTTCGCCCTCACGACAGTCTACAGTTTTACCGGGCTGGCCATTCTGGCTTCCATCGTCTTCTCCCTGCTGCTGTTTCTCTCCATCGACGAAAACCCCCTGATGAAGTGGCTGTTCGGCGGGCTGGCCATCATCTTCGAGCTGGGCAAGTTCTACGTCTGGTACGAGTACGGCGAGTGCAAGGCGAGGCGGGATCTGGGCGGCGCCTTCTGGTCGCTGCTGTTCTACAGCGTGCTGGCCGCCATCTCCATCGGGGGCAGTATCGGCGGCATCAACAGCGCCACCAACACCATCCTGAGCCAGCAGGCGCGTCACGAGCGGGAGATAGCCCGTTTCGACGAGCAGATAGCCAGCATAGAGCGGCAGATCCAGCTCAACGAAGAGGCGGCCCGCAAATACATCGAGATGGCGCGTATCTCGAGCGGCGTCAGCGGTCTGCAGCAGGCCAACACCAAGCTCAGGCTGCGTCAGGACGAGCTGCGCCAGGAGCGGGACGCCAAGCCGCTGGGGGAGCAGTCCTCCATGCTGGGGCTGATGAGCAGTCTGGCGGACGGGGTGGGCATGAGCATCGGCCAGGTGCAGTTCCTGCTGGTTTGCTTCCTGTCTATCCTGCTCGATGCATTTGGTGCCTTTTTCGTCAGCCTGATCGGTGAGGAGAACCGTTTCCGCCGTCAATGGATGTGGCAACGGGAGAAGGCGCAAGCCGAGGCCCGGGTCGCAGCGCCGACCCCGGAGCCGCCAGCCATCAGCAGACCCATGCCCGAGCCAGCCGTGGTCGCCCAGGTGCGCGGCGCGCTGGAGAGCGGCGAGCTCAAATGCAGCAAACGCAAGGTGGCAGAGGCATTGTCACTGTCTCTGGAGGAGGTGGACCGGGTGTTCCAGCATCTGCTGGCGCAGGGCGTGCTGGGGCAGGGCAGCAATCGTCACTACCATCTTCGTGCCGAGCAGGGGTGAATCCGGCTCAGTCGAACCAGATAAGACCCTCATAGGGTTGCTGTCTGAGGGAGGCGAGCCGGCTATCCAGGTTGCCTGCATGGATTTCCAGCCGGTGCCCGTCGGGATCCAGCAGATAGAGTGAATCCCCTTCGCTGCTGTTCTTCTTCCACTCCACGACGCCCGCCGCGCGCAGACGGGCGCAGAAGGCTGGAAACTGTTCAGGCGAGATGCCAAACGCGACATGACTGTAATCTCTGGCCGGTTGGGGAGGATCGCAGGAGAGACAGAGCCAGAGATCGCCGAGGGTGAGATAGGCTCCCCGTGCCCATCTCACCCTAGGGCGACATCCCAGCAAGTCGACATAAAAGGCAACGCTGCTGTCGAGATCGCCGGTTGCCAGCGTGAGATGGTTCAGTCCATGCAGCATCTTCTCTTGTTCCCCCTTGTCCCCGAACCCTAGTGAGTGAGCACCATCATCAGGCTGAGGAAGGCGGCCAGCCCGCCGCCGATGCCGATGATCCAGTAAAAGCCCTTGGCCCCCTGTTTGAGCGGAATGCGGAAGTAGAGCAGAAACGCCCACCACCCCAGGGCCAGCAACAGAGGAATAAGAAACATTCGAGCCATGGTGTCCTCGCTGTTATTCTGTTGACCCTTGATCAATCAACAGGATGGATTGTGCAATGACGCAGCTACAGATTACCGCATTCGGCGACCCCTCGGTACTCAGGCTCAACCCTTCCCTGGACAAGGTGCCAGCCGACGGCGAAGTGCGGGTGCGCATCTGCTTTGCGGGGGTCAACCCCATCGATGCCAAGACCCGGGCCGGTCTCGGCTGGGCGGCCGCCCAGAACAAGGACAACCTGCCCTGGACGCCGGGTTATGACGTGGCCGGTGTGGTGGAAAAGGTGGGGCCCGGCGTGACCTCCCTGGCCGAGGGGGCTCAGGTGTGCGGCATGGTGGGTTTCCCCCTCGCCGCCGGTGCATATGCCGAATCCGTAGTGGCCCGCGAGGAGGAGCTGGTCAAGCTCGATGGGGTGAGCCTCAGGCAGGGAGCGGCCCTGCCGCTGGCGGGTCTCACCGCCTGGCAGGGGCTGCTGGAGCACGGTGGCTTGCGGTCGGGGCATCGGGTACTGATCCTGGCCGGTGCCGGTGGCGTCGGCCACCTGGCGGTGCAGTTTGCCGCCGCCTATGGTGCCCACGTGGTTGCCACGGCAAGCGGCGACAATCACAGCTTCCTTCATAGTCTCGGGGCGAGCCGGATGGTGGATTACCACCAGGCCGGGTGGTGCACCGAGGCGATCACCGATGGTCCGTTCGATCTGGTGCTGGATCTGGTGGGGGGCGAGAGCGGCAAGGCGGCGCTGGCCTGCGTCAAGCCGGGCGGCCGTCTGGTGACGGTCCCCACCATCACGGCCCAGCAGATCAAGGACGCGGGGGCCGAGCTCGGCGTCGAGGTTGTCGGCATGCTGGTCCATCCCGATCGAACGCAGCTGACCCAGATGCTGACGCTGCTTCGCCAGGGGGAGGTGAAGATCACTGTCTCCGGTGAATACACGCTGGCAGAAGGGGCGCTGGCCCATCAGGCCATCGAGCAGGGCCATGTGCGCGGCAAGCTGTTGCTGCGCATGTCCGCCGCAGACGGCCAGCCCGGATGATAGACTTCACCGGGATGGGGCTGGGAGGGCTGTTTCTGAGCGCCTTCACCTCCGCCACCCTGTTGCCCGGCAGCTCGGAAGTGCTGCTGGGCGCCATGGCGGTCAAGGGGGAGTGGAGCATGACCAGCCTGCTTTTCTGGGCGACGCTGGGCAATACCCTGGGTTCCATGACCACCTGGTGGCTCGGCTGGCTCGCCACCCACAAGAAAAAACCGGAAGATTTTCAAGGCCGTGGGGAACAAAAAGCCCTTGGTTGGCTCAAACGTCATGGCCACTGGTGTCTGCTGCTTGCCTGGACGCCTGTGGTCGGCGATGGTCTCTGTCTGCTGGCTGGTTGGCTGCGCCTCTCCTTCTGGCGCTCCCTCATCTTGATCGGGCTCGGCAAATTGCTTCGTTATGCCCTGGTGTTTCTGCTGGCCAGTCAGATCTTCTAGCCCTTTTGTCACTCACGAGGTACCCGTGAACAAACTCATTCCATTAAGCATGCTGCTGGGCTTCTCCCTTCCCGTGCTGGCGGCCCCGACCCTGGTGTCCGAGCAGGTCAAACAAGAGGGCAAGCTCGGCATCCCCTACCAGATGTACAAGCTGGACAACGGTTTGACCGTGATCCTGGCCCCCGACCACTCCGATCCCCTGGTGCATCTGGACGTCACCTATCACGTCGGCTCCTCCCGGGAAACCGTGGGCAAGTCGGGCTTTGCCCACTTCTTCGAGCACATGATGTTCCAGGGCTCCAAGCACGTTGGTGATCAGGAACACATGCGGATCATCAACGAGGCGGGCGGTGACATGAACGGCACCACCAACAAGGACCGCACCAACTACTACGAAACCGTGCCGGCCAACCAGCTGGAGAAGGTGCTCTGGCTGGAGGCGGATCGCATGGGCTTCCTGCTCGATGCGGTGAGCCAGAAGAAGTTCGAGATCCAGCGCGCCACCGTCAAGAACGAACGGGCCCAGCGCATCGACAACCAGCCTTATGGCCTGGTGGGCGAGCGGGTGGGGGAGGCACTCTATCCGCGTACCCACCCCTACTCCTGGCAACCCATCGGTTATGTGGAGGATCTCGACCGGGTCGACGTCAACGACCTCAAGCAGTTCTTCCTGCGCTGGTATGGTCCCAACAACGCGACCCTGACCCTGGGCGGCGACTTTGATACCAAGCAGGCGCTGGCCTGGATTGAGCAGTACTTCGGTTCCATCCCGCGCGGTCCGGATGTGGCAGAACCGACGCCCCAGCCTGCCACCCTGCCGGCAACCCGCTACGTGACGCTGGAAGACAAGGTGCATCTGCCGCTCCTGTATATCAGCTACCCGACCGTCTCCCTGGGTGACCCGCAGGAGCCGGCCCTAGACATCTTTGCCGATGTGCTGGGGGGCTCTGCCAGCTCCATGCTCTACCAGTCCCTGGTGAAAACCGGCAAGGCCATCGAGGCGGGTGCTTCCCACTCCTGCGAAGAGCTTGCCTGTACCCTGACGGTCTATGCCTACCCCAATCCGGCGGCGGATGGCAGCCTCAAGACCCTCAAGGGCGAGGTGGACAAGGTGATCGGCGAGTTCGCCCAGCGCGGCATCAAGCCTGCGGATCTGGAGAAGGCCATCAGCAGCTATCGCGCGTCCGCCATCTGGGGACTCGACAGTATTGAGGGCAAGGTAAGCCAGCTTGCCATGGGGCAGGTGCTGGCCCGGGATCCCGACTATGTGTTCAAGAATCTGGATGCCATCGCCCGGGTCAAGGGGTCTGACGTCAAGGCTGCCTACGACAAGTTCATCCAGAACAAGCCTGCCGTGGTGCTGAGCGTGGTGCCCAAGGGCAAGAGCGACTGGCAGGCCGCCAAGCCCAATTTCACTCCCGCCAAGCGGGAGCTGCCGGATTACAGCAAGCATGACAAGGTGCTGGCCGAGCGGCCGGTGAAAGATGACTTCGATCGCAGCGTGCAGCCCAAGGCGGCCGATGCGGTGAGCGTCAAGGTGCCCGCCATCTGGCGTGGCAAGCTCGACAAGGGGATCGAGATCATCGGCACCCACAGCGACGAGATCCCGGCCGTCTCCATCATGATCGCCCTGCCGGGTGGCATCCGGGCCGAAGGCAAGGGAGAACTGGGGCTGGCCAGCCTCACCGCCGCCATGCTGGAGCAGGGGACGACGCGCCTCTCCGAGGCCGAGCTGAGCGACGAGCTGCAAAAACTCGGCGCCAGCATCAGCGTCTCCAGCGCCCAGTACAACAACCTCATCACCATCAGCAGTCTGGCGGACAAGCTGCCCGAAACCCTGGCGCTGGTGCGGGAAGTGCTGCTGCAACCCGGCCTGCGGGAAGCGGACTTCGAGCGGCTCAAGACCCAGATGCTGCAAGGCATGAAACAGAGCGAGCAGCAGCCGGAGTGGCTGGCGGGTCAGGCGTTCCGCGAACTGGTCTATGGCAAGCAGAATCGCCTCGGCCAACCCTCTGACGGGGTGCTGGCGGACGTGGAGAAGCTGACCCTGGCGGATGTGAAGCGCTTCTATGAGGCCTATTACAATCCGACCAATGCCAAGGTGGTGGTGACAGGTGATGTGACCGCCCAGCAGGTGGAATCCGGTCTCGCCTTCCTGACCCAGTGGCAGGGAGCCGCCCCGACCCTGGGGGATCTCAAGCCCGGGGGAGAGCAGGCCAAGCCAGGCATCTATCTGGTGGACAAGCCGGGGGCCCCCCAGTCGGTGATCCGTATCGGCCGTCGCGCCATGCCGTTTGACACCACGGGAGACTATTTCATCGCCAACCTGATGAACTTCAACCTGGGTGGCAACTTCAACAGCCGCATCAACCTCAACCTGCGGGAAGACAAGGGCTACACCTATGGTGCCAGCTCGGGCTTCCAGGCCAACCGCGAGGCGGGTGTCTTCGCGACCGGCGCCAATGTGCGCACCGATGCGACCGTGGATGCCATCCGCCAGTTCCTCAAGGAGATGGACGGCTACCGCAAGAGCGGGCCGACCCCGGTGGAGCTGGCCTACATGCGCAGCGCCGTCTCCCAGCAGGATGCGCTCTCCTACGAGACCCTGGGGCAGAAGGCTGGCTTCCTGCTGCAGATGATCATGTACGACCTGAAGCCGGACTATGTGCAGGCCCAGAACAACCTGATCAAAACGGTGTCACCCGAGACGCTGAAGGCCAGTGCAGCCCGCTGGCTGGATCCGGCCGAGATGGTGATTGTGGTGGTGGGAGACAAGCAAAAGCTTGAAAAACCTTTGAGCGAGCTTCATCTTCCCATCTATCCACTGCAACTGCCCTGAGGGGCGTTGCAACAATAAGTGCCGCCCCGGGTGGGGCGGCCACACATGAGCCGTGAATATGACTACTACTAGCTTGTCGCTCACCGAGTTGCTGGCTGCGCTGGGCACCCCGGAACGGGTGACCGCCCTCAAGGGGATCCGGCGCGGGATCGAGCGCGAATGTCTGCGCATCACCCCCGAAGGGACCCTGGCCCAGACCGATCACCCCAGAAGCCTGGGGTCGGCCCTGACCCATGCCAACATCACCACCGATTACTCCGAGAGCCTGCTGGAGTTCATCACGCCGGCCACCGACTCCATCGAGAGCCTGATCGAGCAGCTCGGCGACATTCACCGCCACACCATTCATCATCTGGGAGAGGAGCGGATCTGGCCCCTCTCCATGCCCTGCTTCGTCGGTGACGAGGAGAGCATCCGCCTGGCCCAGTACGGCAGTTCCAACATCGGGCGGATGAAGACCCTCTATCGCCAGGGGCTGAAGAACCGCTACGGCAGCCTGATGCAGGTGATCGCCGGGGTGCACTTCAACTTCTCCATGCCGGACAGCTTCTGGTGCGAGTGGCAGGATCTGGTGGGAGAGGGCTGCTGCAGCCAGCGCTTCATCTCCGACAAGTACATGGGGCTGATTCGCAACGTCTACCGCTTCGGCTGGCTGGTGCCCTATCTGTTCGGCGCGTCTCCGGCCATCTGCGACTCCTTCCTCAAGGGGCGCAAGAGCAGCCTGCCGTTCCAGAAGACCGGCAAGGGCACCCTTTACCTGCCCTATGCCACGGCTCTGCGCCTGTCCGATCTCGGTTACACCAACAGCGCCCAGGCGGGGCTCAAGATCAGTCATGACAGCCTGCCCGCCTATGTGAGCAGCCTGCGCCGGGCCATCAATACCCATGATCCCGACTTCGCCAAGATAGGGGTCAAGGTGAACGGCGAGTACCGCCAGCTCAACGACAACGTGCTGCAGCTGGAGAACGAGCTCTACGCGCCGATCCGCCCCAAGCGTACCCCCCGCAGCGGCGAGAAGCCCTCGGATGCGCTGGAGCAGCGCGGCATCGAATACATCGAGCTGCGCACGGTGGACGTAAATCCCTTTACCCCGTTCGGTATCGAGGTGGATCAAATCCGCTTCTTCGATCTCTTCCTGGTCTGGTGCTTGTTGCGCCCGTCCCCCGTGCTCTCGGATGACGAGGTTGCCCGCAACCGCCGCAACCAGAACAAGGTGGTGCTGGAGGGGCGTCGCCCCGGCCTGACGCTTGAAGATGAGCAGGGCAATGCCATCGGCCTCAAGGAGTACGGCCTCAAGCTGTTCGACGAGCTGGCCGAGGTCGCAGCGCTGCTGGATCGCTGCTGTGGTCGCAACCGCTATCGCGAGACGCTGGCGATGCACCGTGAGAAGCTGCTCGACCCCGAGCAGACCTACTCCGCCCGCCTGCTCAAGCAGTTGCTTTCAAGCGGCCAGGACAACGGCTGCTTCGGCGATGCGCTGGCGAGCCGCTACCGGGAAGAGATGCTGGCCGGCGAGCTGCAATACTGGGACGAGGCCTACTTTGCCGGCGAGGCGCGGGACTCCCTGGCCAAGCAGCGGGAGCGGGAACGCAGTGACAGTCTGTCGTTCGACGACTTCCTGGCTGACTATTTCGGTACCCGCCAGACCACGGTCTGAGGATGCCGCCAGGATGACGAAAGCCGCTCCCGGGAGCGGCTTTTTCATGGGCGCCCGGCGGTGGCAGGGCATAAAAAAACGGCCCGTTCGGGCCGTTTTGCATGGGGTGGTTCACCGGTCAGAGGATGAGACCACCGAAGAAGAAGCCGAGCGCCACAGCCATGGCGATGGTGGCCACACCCGGGATGAAGAAGGGGTGGTTGAACACGGCCTTGCCGATGCGGGTGGATCCGGTGTCGTCCATCTCGACCGCGGCCAGCAGGGTCGGGTAGGTCGGCAGCACGAACAGGGCGCTCACGGCGGCGAAGGAGGCGATGGCCGCCAGCGGGCTGACACCCAGTGCCAGGGCGGCAGGCATCAGGGCCTTGGTGGTGGCACCTTGCGAGTAGAGCAGCATGGAGGAGAAGAACAGCACCACGGCCAGCAGCCAGCTGTATTGGCTCAGCAGATCGCCGGCGAACGCCTGGATCTCCACCATGTTGCCCTTCACGAAGACGTTGCCCAGCCAGGCTACGCCCAGCACGCAGATACAGGCGGACATACCGGACTTGAAGGTCGGCATGTTGGTGATCTGGGCCGCGTCCAGTTTGCAGAACAGTACCATCAGGGTGGCGGCGGAGAGCATGATGCCCATGATGGCGCCATCGCGGGGGATCGGCGGATTGCTGATGAGGCCGACATTGCCGGAGATGGCGGTGGCATAGGCCATCACGGCCACGATGGAGGCGACGAAGATGCCGACGGAGAGCTTGGCATAAGGCTTGATCTCAACCTGGCTGGTACCGCGCAGCTTGATGAGTCCCTTGGCTTTGCGCTCCAGATAGACTTCGTCCTGATCCAGCGGCTTGCCCAGCAGGTTGGCGATGAAGGCCCCCAGCAGACAGGCGATGAAGCTGGACGGGATGCAGATGGCCAGCAGGGTCAAGTAGTCGACGCCAAGCGGCTCCAGCATGCCGGAGAAGGCGACCACGGCCGCCGAGATGGGGGAGGCGGTGATGGCAATCTGGGAGGCAACGACCGCGATGGAGAGCGGACGGGAGGGGCGAATGCCCTGCTCCTTGGCCACTTCGGCGATCACCGGCAGGGTGGAGAAGGCGGTGTGACCGGTACCGGCCAGCATGGTCATCAGGTAGGTGACGACCGGCGCGGCGAAGGTGATGTGCTTGGGATTCTTGCGCAGGGCTTTTTCGGCCAGGTGCACCAGATAATCCATCCCGCCAGCCAGCTGCATACAGGCAATGGCGCAGATGACGGACGCGATGATCATGATCACGTCCCACGGGAGATAGGTCACCAGCTGATCACTCGGGATGGGCATGCCCAGCCCCCAGGTCAGTACCAGTACCCCAAGACCACCGGCAAAGCCGATACCGATGCTGCCTATCCGGGCCCCCAGATAGATAGCGGCGAGCACGACAAGTAACTCGATTCCAATCATAGCGAACACTCCATTTTCCAGTTTTTTTAGGTTTTATTAGGCTGAAAAGCCAATTCCCGATGGGGCTGTGGAGAGACCGCTCGGGAATTGACTTTAAATGGGCCGGGATAACCCCGGCCCATCTGCTCGCTTATACGGTGGCTTCGCGGGTGTAACGCTTGGCTTTGTATTGCGGGTTCATCAGGTTCTCGATGGAGAGGATCTCGTCCAGCTGTTCGGCGGTCAGCAGGCCGCGTTCCAGCACGACTTCGCGGACGTTCTTGCCGGTCTGGGCACAGATCTTGCCGACGATGTCGCCTTCATGGTGACCGATGAAGGGGTTCAGGTAGGTCACGATGCCGATGGAGTTCAGCACGTGGTTCATGCAGATGTCCGGGTTGGCGGTGATGCCTTCCACGCACTTCTCGCGCAGGGAGATGCAGGCTTTTTCCATCAGGCTCAGGGATTCGAACATAGCCTGACCGATCACCGGCTCCATGACGTTCAGCTGCAGCTGACCGGCCTCGGCGGCGAAGGTGATGGTGACGTCGTTGCCGAATACCTTGAAGCAGGACTGGTTGACCACTTCCGGAATGACCGGGTTGACCTTGGCCGGCATGATGGAGGAGCCAGCCTGCATTTCCGGCAGGTTGATCTCTTTGAGCGCGGTGCGCGGGCCGGAGGAGAGCAGACGCAAGTCATTACAGATCTTGGAGAGCTTCATGGCCAGACGCTTGACCGCACCGTGCAGCATCACATAGGCGCCGCAGTCGGAGGTCGCTTCGATGAGGTCCTCTGCCGGCACGTAGGCACGACCGGTGATCTCGGCCAGACGCTTGATGGCAAGACCGGAGTACTCGGGCGGAGTGTTCAGACCGGTACCGATGGCGGTGGCGCCCAGGTTCACTTCCAGCAGCAGCTCCTGGCAACGCTTGATGGATTTGATCTCTTCACGCAGGGTGACGGCGAAGGCGTGGAACTCCTGACCCAGAGTCATGGGCACGGCGTCCTGCAACTGGGTACGGCCCATTTTCAGGATATGTTTGAATTCCTTGGCCTTGACATCGAAGGCGGCGATGAGGGCTTCCAGAGCGTGCAGGGTGGTGTCGGTGCTGTTGACCACGGCCACGCGGAAACCGGTGGGGTAGGCATCGTTGGTGGACTGGCACTTGTTGACGTGATCGTTGGGGTTGATGACGTCGTAGCGACCCTTTTCAAGTCCCATCAGCTCGAGGGCGATGTTGGCCAGCACTTCGTTGGTGTTCATGTTGACGGAGGTACCGGCGCCGCCCTGATAGACATCGACCGGGAACTGATCGAAGCACTTGCCGGTGTTCAGCATCAGGTCGCAGGCTTCGACAATCTTGTCTGCGATCTCGGGACGGATGGTGCCCAGTTCACCGTTGGCCAGTGCAGCCGCCTTCTTGGTCAGGACCATGCCACGAACAAACTCGGGAACGTCAGAAATCTTCTGAGTGCTGATCTTGAAGTTTTCAACAGCGCGCAGGGTATGCACGCCGTAGTAGAGGTCGTTGGAAACTTCTTTGGTGCCCAGCAGGTCTTCTTCAATGCGGACGTTCTTGATGTCGCTCATTGTTATGCCTCAGAAATCAAATAAATGGAAACGATCCTCACCGAGTGGTCGCGATTTCCCTACGCACATTTCATCCTGAAGCACCACACATCGGGTGGGGCAGTTGGGAGCCAGTTGCTCCCTGTGCAATGACTGGTGTTGATGTTACCCCAATTGAGGTATCCGGTATTAGACCTGGATCACTAAATTTGAGGCAACCTCAAATTTCTTGTGGTCATTAAACAGATATTGCAATCGGGCGATTAACTTTGACAGAACAACCACCTCAATCCCAGTTGGGCGGACAAATATTTATCCGTATTCCGGGGCCTGCGGCAGGAGAGGCTTGAAAAATGATCAACCAGCCCCATGTTAATGTCAGAAGACCTGAACCCGGCGCGCCAGCATCAGCGATGTGCGGCTGCCGACCGGACACCCCGGGTCCATTCATTCATCGCTCCGAGGTTGCTATGGGCAAGTTGTTACTGTTGTTGGTCGGGCTGGTATTGCTGGAGCTCACCGTCATGATCAAGGTGGGCTCCGTGATCGGGGCCTTGCCGACCGTTGGCTTGCTGGTGCTGACTGCCGTGCTGGGATCGTCGCTGGTGCGCAGCGAGGGGATCAAGACCCTGCTCACTGCCCAGCAGAAGATGCAGCTGGGGGAGATGCCCGGCCGCGAGGTGATGGGGGGCATGATGCTGGCGCTGGCGGGCTTGCTGCTGATTATCCCGGGATTTGTGAGCGATATTGTCGGCATCCTGCTGCTGCAGCCCTGGCTGCGCAACATGCTGGCCGACAAGCTGATTGGCAGCAATCAGTTCAGGATGCAGATGGGGGGCTTCCAGGCTCGCCAGCAGCCGTTCGAGCCGGGCCCGGGCGATGACAGGCCCGGACAATCCCCGCGAGGCGGTGGCAACACCATCGAAGGGGAGTTCGAACGCAAAGAGTAATCGCGAGCCTCGGGCTGTGCCGTCAGGATCTCCCCTGATGGCACAGCCGCTCGAATCTGTGGCGGGCATACCCCCATGCCAGCAATCCGGCGGCCAGGTTCGCCAGCAGCATCCCCAGATAGATCCCCTGTTCTCCCCCCAGTTTTGCCCCCAGCCAGGCCCCCGGCAGCAAGAAGACAAACAGTCTGATGCCGTTTATCAGCAGTGACACCGCCGATGCCCTGACGCCGTTGAGGGCCGATGCCAGCAGCATCACCATGCCCTGAAAGCCGTAGCCAATGGGGACCAGATGCAGATAGAGCACGATGAGTCGCACCACTTGCGGATGATCGCTGAACAGATCGGCGATGAAGGGGGCGAGAAGCCAGATCAGCGCGTAGACCCCAAGCTGGAATATCAGGGCAAAGCGCATGCAGAGCAGCAGGGCGGCCTTGGCTCGGGCCGGATTCCCGGCGCCGCAGTTCTGCGAGATGAAGGGGGCCAGCACGGAGGAGAGCGCCATCATCACGATGAGCAGCAAGGCCTCGACCCGGGATGCCGCGCCGTAGGCGGCGACCACCTCGGTTCCCAGCCCGGCGAAAATGATCATCAACACGGCGTTGGCCAGTGGGTTGAGCATGTTGGTAAACGATGCGGGCACCGCCACATGGAGCAGGGCGCGCCAGTGGGCCAGCAACTGCGGGCGCGGGGAGAGGCGCCAGCGCAGCAGGCCCTCGCGGTGGCGCAATATATAGAGGCTGACCAGCATGGCCATCAGCCAGGAGAGGGAAGTGGCGATGGCGGCTCCCCGAATGCCCCACTCGGGGAAGGGGCCCGGCCCGAAGATGAGCAGAGGATCCAGCACGCCGTTGACCAGACCGGCGACCCCCATCACCAGACTGGGGGTCTTGGTATCCCCCGTCGTCCGGATAGCCGCATTGCCGACCATGGGCACGACCAGCATGGGGACGGTCAGATACCAGATGAGCATGTAGTCGTGGATGAGGGAGATGAGCTCGGGGCTGGCCCCCAGCAGGGTGAACAGAGGGGTAATGGTCAATGCCCCCAGCCCGGCGAGCAGACTCACCACGATGACGGCAAGGAACAGGCAGTCTGTGGTGATGCGGGCTGCCTCGTCATGGCGACCCTGCCCCAGGGCATGACCGAGCAGGGCGCACAGGCCCGCTCCCAGCCCCATGGTCAGGGAGGTGACGACAAAGGTGACCGGGAAGGTAAAACTGATGGCGGCCAGCGCCTGGGTACCCAGCATGCCGATGAAGAAGGTATCGACCAGGTTGAAGGCCAGGATGGCGATGATGCCCAGGATCATGGGGCCTGTCATGCGCAGCAGCATGGGCGTCATGGGAGCGGTCAGCATGGGATTGGGTCGGCTCAAGGCAGAGTCTCTAGGTGCTTTGGGCCTGAATGCTGGCCGTCTCCATCCGCCTTCCTGATTGGGGATGGGTGATCCATCGAAGGTGTTCATAGTACGTGAAAATATTTTTTTTGTATTTGCCCTTGAAGGGCTAGCCCTGTTGCCCCAGATCAGGGGCATGACAAATTTGGCCGATTGCGGCCATTCCTCAAGCAACACAGAGACTCATTTTGGGAGAGTTATCGATGAAAATTCGTCCACTGCACGACCGCGTCATCATCAAGCGCATCGAAGCTGAAGCCAAATCCGCTGGCGGCATCGTCTTGACTGGCACTGCGGCCCAGAAGTCCACCCGTGGTGAAGTTCTTGCCGTGGGGACTGGTCGAATTCTGGACAATGGGGATGTCAAAGCACTGGCCGTCAAGGTGGGTGACAAGGTGATCTTCAACGAAGGCTACGGCGTGAAGACCGAAAAGCTGGATGGCCAGGACGTACTGATCCTGTCCGAAACCGACATCCTGGCGATTGTCGAAGAGTAATCACCCTCCCTCTTTTCCCGAATTGATTTAAGGATTGAAGAACATGGCAGCTAAAGAAGTTAAGTTTGGCAACGAAGCTCGCATCAAAATGCTGGAAGGCGTCAACATCCTGGCCGATGCCGTCAAGGTGACCCTGGGCCCGAAAGGCCGCAACGTGGTACTGGACAAGTCCTTCGGCGCCCCGACCATCACCAAGGATGGCGTCTCCGTTGCCCGTGAAATCGAGCTGGAAGACAAGTTCCAGAACATGGGTGCCCAGATGGTCAAGGAAGTCGCTTCCAAGGCCAATGACGCCGCCGGTGACGGTACCACCACTGCCACCGTACTGGCTCAAGCCATCGTCAACGAAGGCCTGAAGGCCGTTGCCGCCGGCATGAATCCCATGGATCTGAAGCGTGGTATCGACAAGGCCGTTGTGGCTGCCGTTGCCGAGCTGCAAGCACTGTCCACTCCCTGCGCCGACAACAATGCCATTGCCCAGGTAGGCACCATCTCCGCCAACTCCGACGAGAAGGTCGGCAAGCTGATTGCCGAAGCCATGGACAAGGTCGGCCGTGACGGCGTCATCACCGTGGAAGACGGTCAGGGCCTGGACGACGAGCTGGCGGTGGTAGAAGGCATGCAGTTCGACCGCGGCTACCTCTCCCCTTACTTCGTGAACAAGCCGGAAACCGGCTCCGTCGAGCTGGATGACCCCTTCATCCTGCTGGTGGACAAGAAAGTCTCCAACATCCGCGAAATGCTGCCGGTGCTGGAAGGTGTGGCCAAGGCGGGCAAACCGCTGATCATCGTGGCCGAAGACGTGGAAGGCGAAGCGCTGGCGACCCTGGTGGTCAACACCATGCGTGGCATCGTGAAAGTGGCCGCCGTCAAGGCGCCGGGCTTCGGTGATCGCCGCAAGGCCATGCTGCAGGATATCGCCATCCTGACCGGTGGTACCGTGATCTCCGAAGAAGTGGGCATGGAGCTGGAAAAAGCGACCCTGGAAGATCTGGGCCGTGCCAAGCGTATCGTCATCACCAAAGAGAACACCACCATCATCGATGGTGTAGGTGATGCCGCCCTGATCGAAAGCCGCGTGGCCCAGATCCGTCAGCAGATCGAAGAGACCTCTTCCGATTACGACCGTGAGAAGCTGCAAGAGCGCGTGGCCAAGCTGGCCGGCGGTGTTGCCGTGATCAAGGTGGGTGCTGCCACTGAAGTTGAAATGAAAGAGAAGAAAGCCCGTGTTGACGATGCCCTGCACGCCACTCGCGCAGCCGTGGAAGAAGGCGTGGTTGCCGGTGGTGGTGTAGCGCTGGTGCGCGTTGCTGCCAAGCTGGCCTCCCTGCGTGGTGACAACGAAGACCAGAACGTCGGTATCAAGGTTGCCCTGCGCGCCATGGAAGCGCCGCTGCGTCAAATCGTCATCAACGCCGGCGAAGAAGCCTCCGTCATCGCCAATGCCGTGAAGAACGGTGAAGGCAACTACGGTTACAACGCCTACACCGAACAGTACGGCGACATGCTGGCCATGGGTATCCTGGACCCGACCAAGGTAACCCGTTCTGCCCTGCAGTTCGCCTCGTCCGTCGCTGGCCTGATGATCACCACAGAGTGCATGATCTCCGAGCTGCCGAAGAAAGATGCACCTGCCATGCCTGATATGGGTGGCATGGGCGGTATGGGTATGATGTAATCCCGTCAAGTCATCAAACGGCTCGCTTTTGCGGGCCGTTTTTTTTAGTGCTACTAAGCTGAAGTTGTTGATAGTGAAATGATCTGAGGTGAACATGCGATACTTAGGGCTTCTCCCGTTACTCCTTTCCCTGGCCTTGCCGGGCATGGCGCAGGCGACACCGCAGGGGCCGGTCATTCTCAAGGTGACGGGGAATCTGGACCCTGCCGATCCGGCAGATGGAGAGGTGCTGTTCGATATGGCCATGATCCAGGCGCTGCCGCAGCATGAGGTGGTGACGAGCAATCCCTGGGTGGACAAACCGCACAAATACGTAGGGCCGAAACTGGCGGACGTGCTGACGGAGGTGAAGGCCAACGGCAAGAGCATCACACTCACCGCCCTGAACAGTTTCCAGATCCGGATCAACTGGGATAAGGTCAAGCAATACGATCCTATCCTGGCCTGGCAGGATGACGGGATGACCATGCGGGTACGTGACAAGGGGCCGCTCTGGTTTATCCTGCCACTGGATCAGCATCCCGAACTCAGGCGTTCCGAGTTCACCGACATGATGATCTGGCAACTGAGTGCGATCGACATTCAGCAGTAAAAACGGTGGTTTACGGGAGTACTGGGTGAAAGCGAAGACCAGGGCCTGGCCCTTACTCGGCGTTCTTTATCTATCCATTCTGTTGTTCACGGGTAGCACCCTCTATTGCCTGGTGCAGATACAAAATGCGACCCGGGTGATGGAGAAGTATACCTATGACGTCTCCTGGGCATTGATGCAGTTGCAGCTCGAGCTGGGCCGCTTTCTCAATGCCGTCGAGATTTACCACTATGGCGGCATAGACCAGGAAGCCCTGCTGCTCCGCTATGACATTCTCTGGAGTCGTACCCCTATTCTCCTGAGCGGCCAATTGAGAAAAAGCCTCGCGGACAATCCGAAGACGCTGCGGCTGGTGAAACTGACTGAAAGCAGTATCCGCAAGCTGGAGCCTGATTTGGTCAAGCTCAAACCGGGGACGCCGGATTACCAGCAAGTCATGATGACACTGGCGCCCTTGCAGGAACCCCTCTCTTACTCTCTTGCTTCCGTCATGCAGAACAACATCAACGTCTATACGGGCAACGACGCGCGTTTTGGCCAGTTGCGCAATGCCCTGCTGTTCATGGTGTCGGGGCTGGTGGTGTCCGTCATTCTGCTCAGCGGCCTGCTGGTGCGAGAAGCCAGGCGCCATTTCAGGACCGCTAGGATCGATCCCCTCACCGGGCTCGCCAACCGGCTGGCGCTGCTGGAAAAGATGGATGCCTATGTCACCCGTGACACCTCCTTCGGACTGGTGCTGGTCGACATCAACGACTTTCGCGATATCAACAGCAAGTTTGGCTACAACACAGGGGACCTCCTGCTGCAAGAGGTGGCAAAGCGGCTGCGCGCCCTGTGCGAAAACGGGGAGTGGGTGGCGCGTTTGGGGGGAGATCAGCTTGCCATGCTGCAACGGGAGGGGAGCGATCTTCGCCAGGTCAGGGAGCTCGTGGCCAGAGTACTCCACTCGATCAAGCAAGACATCATCATCGACAACTACCCTTTCCGGCTTGAGGTCGGTATCGGTATCGCCTTCTTCCCGACCGACAGCAACCAGACCCAGGAGTTGCTCAGCCGGGCGGAGCAGGCCCTCTCTCACAGCCGCAAGACCCATGTTCCCTATGTCATCTATGACAGTTCCCTGCTCAACGAGACGGCCAGGCGCAAGCATCTTGCGTCCGACATGGTGATGGCACTGGAGCACAATGCGCTCGAACTCTATTACCAGCCCATCGTCAATCTGGAAAGTGGCCGCTGTGAAGCCGTGGAGGCGCTGCTGCGCTGGCGCCATCCCGAGCTTGGCTTTATCCCGCCCAACGAGGTGATCCAGGTGGCGGAAGAGTTTCAGCTGGCTGAGAAACTGGGTGGCTGGGTATTGAATACCGCATGTGAGCAACTTCATCAGTGGCAGCACCTGGGTTTGGTGGACTTGCAGATGTGCGTGAACATCTCCCCGGGCATGTACCAGCGCAACCTGTTGAAGTTGGTGGCCAGAGCGCTGATGGAGCACCATATTCCCGCGTCCAGCCTGGTGCTGGAGGTGACGGAAGACACCACCATGCGCGAGGTCAAGAACTCGCTGCAGTTGATGCAGGATCTCAGCCAGCAGGGTGTGCATCTGGCCCTTGACGACTTCGGCACCGGCTACTCCTCCCTCAGCTATCTGCAGAAGCTGCCGGTGAGCAAGGTGAAGATAGACAGGTCCTTCATCCAGGGTATCGACACCTCTATCGAGGCGGCCGAACTGGTCGCCAACATCTGCCGTATGGGCTCCATGCTTGGCAAGAAACTGGTATGTGAAGGGATCGAGACCCAGGGGCAGCTCGATGTGCTGCGCTCATTGACCGACATACATCTATATGGTCAGGGATATCTGTTCAGTCGCCCGGAGCATGCCGAAAAGGCCTATCAGACATTGTTGGAGATGGAAGAGCGCTGGTTGGCCCGGCGCTCGCCGGACAAGGCATATCTGCGTTGAACGATATGGCTCATGTCTCACCGGGCCCGGCCGATAGTCTCTTGGCAGGAGGTACACAATGGATATTTCTAGTTCTGCAAATGCGTCGTTCGGTTCTGCACTGATGGTGGCCAGCCTGGCCAAAAAGCAGCAGACCCAGGAAGGCGAATCCGCACTGAAACTGCTGGAAACAGCAGCGCAATCCGCTCCGGCTGCGCCGACATCGGCCAGCGCTTCCCTCGGAAGCAAGATCGATATCCGCGTCTGAGCGATAAAAAAGCCCCCATCTCTCGATGGGGGCTTTCTTTTTATTGGGCTGTTTTCTGCCAAGCTCAGACCGGGAAAGGGGCCGGTGCCTCGAAGGTCATCCGCTCGCCGCTGCGAGGGTGGCTGATGGTCAGGCTGGCCGCATGAAGATAAAGGTGCGGTGCAGCCGCCAGCGCATCCGGGTTGGCGTAGAGGTTGTCGCCGAGGATGGGGTGACCCAGCTCCAGCATATGAACCCGCAGTTGATGGGAGCGACCGGTAATCGGGGTCAGCTTGATCAGGCTGTTGCCGTTCTCCACCTTCAGCTTCTGCCACAGGGTCAGGGCATGGCGCCCCTCCTCAAAATCCACCTTCTGCTTCGGCCGGTTGGGCCAGTCGACACAGAGCGGCAGATCCACTTCGCCCGCATCCTGTTCCGGTTCACCCCACACCCAGGCGAGGTAGTGCTTCTCGGTCTCCCGCTCGCGGAATTGCCGGCTCAGCTCCCGGTGGGAGTTGGGGTTGAGCGGGATCACCAGCACGCCGGTGGTCGCCATGTCGAGGCGATGGGCGGCTGCCGCCTTGGGGTGCTGCTGCTTGACCCGATGGAGCACACTGTCTTCGTTCTCGGGGCCGCGCCCGGGGACGCTCAGCAGGCCAGTGGGCTTGTTGACCACCATGATGTCCTTGTCCTTGAACAGGATATCGAGCCAGGGTTCCAGGGGCGGTGAGTATACAAACATAGTGTCTCGCATCTTGGGTCAAAGCGGGGGCAAGCCCCCATCAGTTATGGGTAACCACGATAAAAAAGTGCATGGCAGCCAACTCGCGTTGGGTTTGGCCATTTCACCGTTTTATCAGTTATGGGTAACCACAATAAAGCGGATGGCATCCAGCTTGAGCTGGGTCTGGTCGATCAGGTGGTGCAATTCTGCCTGCAGATTGCGCAGATATTCCAGCTCGCTGTCGCGCACGTTCGGGTTGACCGCCTTGAGCGTTTCCAGACGATCGAGATCCTGCTGCAGGGTCTGCGCCATCTGGGCGCGGGCCTTGTCGACAATCCCGGCCTTCAGCTCTTCGGCAATGGCCTGGCCCTTGCCAATCAGACCGTGGATCACTGGCTGGGACGCAGTCACCAGCTTGCTGCCAAGGTGGCGGTTGACCGGCGTCAGCTGGCGGTTGAAGGCATCGAATGCCACTTTCTCGCCCAGATTCTGGCCGTTCTTGTCCATCAGCAGACGGATCGGCGTCGGCGGCATGAAACGGTAGAGCTGGGGATGAGCCGCGGACTCGGCAACGAAGATCAGCTCAAGCAGGATGGAGCCGACCGGCAGCGCCTTGTTCTTGAGCAGGGCCACCGAGGTGGCACCGATCTCGGAACCCAGGATCAGGTCGATACCGCCGCGCATCATGGGGTGATCCCAGGAGAGCAGCGCCATATCATCCCGCGACAGGGCGGTGTTGCGATCGAAGGTGATGGTCATGCCGTCTTGCGGCAGGCCCGGGAAGCTCGGCACCAGCATGTGATCCCCGGGTGTCAGCACCAGCGCACTTTCACCGCGATCATCCTGGTTGACGCCGATCTCGTCGAACATCTTGAGGGCGAAGGAGATCATGCCGGTGTCGTCATCTTCGGCGGCGAGCTTGTCGACCAACTGCTGGGCGGCCTCGCCACCGCTGGAGTGGATTTCCAGCAGGCGATCACGACCCTGTTCCAGCCGGGCCTTGAGCGGCTCGTGCAGTTCGCGGGTCTTGGCCAGCAGGGCGTCGAGGGGGCCCTGCTCGCCGGTGTTGGCGGCCAGCAGCTCGAACAGCTCGTCACGTACCGCTTCGAACACCGGGCGGGCCGTCGGGCAGGTCTGCTCGAACGCATCCAGACCATTGTGATACCAGAGTTGCAGGGCGCGCTGTGCAGTCCCTTCCAGATAGGGAACGTGGATCTCGACGGTATTCTGCTGACCGATACGATCCAGTCGGCCGATACGCTGTTCCAGTAGATCCGGGTTGAGTGGCAGATCGAACAGCACCAGATGGCTGGCAAACTGGAAGTTGCGACCTTCTGAGCCGATCTCGGAGCAGAGCAGCACCTGAGCGCCCCCCTCAGCTTGAGCGAAATAGGCGGAGGCCTTGTCCCGCTCGAGGATCGACATCCCTTCGTGGAACACGGCGCCACGGATGCCTTCACGGGTGCGCAGCGCCTCTTCCAGGGCGATGGCGGTGGCTGCTTCGGAGCAGATCACCAGCACCTTCTGCTGACGGGCGGAGAGCAGCAGTTCCAGCAACCATTCGACGCGCGGGTCGAACTGGGTCCAGGTAGCGTTGTCGCCTTCGAACTGCTGGAAGATCTTCTCGGGATAGAGGTAGCGCAAGGCACGGGTCTGCAGATCGCCGCCATTGCCACCCATCATGCCCATCACCTTGATGGCGGTCTTGTACTGCTCCGGCAGCGGCATGGGGTAGACGTTGAGGTGGCGCTCCGGGAAGCCCTGAATATTGGCGCGGCTGTTACGGAACAGCACCCGGCCGGTGCCATGCTGATCCAGCAGCTTGGCGACCGCCTGCTGACGGGCGGCTGCATCGTTTAAGTCCAGCCCTTCCAGCTGGCTGGCGAGGATTTGCTTGGCTTCATTGCTCAGGGGTTCGCCATCCAGCAGCTCCTGGGCTGCGCTCGCGACCTGACCGTAGGCCTGCTCCTCGGCGAGGAAGGCGTCGTAGTCGTAGAAACGCTCCGGGTCGAGCAGGCGCAGACGAGCGAAGTGGCTCTGGTGGCCCAGCTGATCCGGGGTCGCGGTCAGCAGCAGCACGCCCGGTACTTGTTCGGCCAGCGCTTCCACCATTTCGTAGGCGCGGCTCGGTGCCTCCTCACTCCATTCCAGATGGTGCGCTTCGTCGACAACCAGCAGATCCCACTCGGCTTCCAGCACTTGTTCGAAGCGACGACGCTTCTTGCGCAGGAAGTCGAGGCTGCAGATCACCAGCTGTTCGGTCTCGAAGGGGTTCTCCGCATCGGCGAACGCCTCGATGCAGCGCTCCTCGTCAAACAGGGAGAAGTGCAGGTTGAAACGGCGCAGCATCTCGACCAGCCACTGGTGCTGGAGCGTTTCGGGCAGCAGGATCAGCACCCGATGGGCGCGGCCGGAGAGCAACTGCTGGTGAATGATCATGCCTGCTTCGATGGTCTTGCCCAGACCAACCTCGTCCGCCAGCAATACGCGCGGGGCGTAGCGGTGACCCACTTCATGGGCGATGTAGAGCTGGTGCGGGATCAGACTGACTTTCCCGCCAGCCAGGCCGCGAGTCGGGTTGCGGCGACGCTGGTGCTGGTTGACCAGCGCTTCGTAGCGCAGGGTAAAGCGGGACATCCGGTCAATCTGGCCGGCGAACAGGCGATCCTGCGGCTTGTTGAACTTGATGAAGTTGTTGAGAAACACTTCCTTGAGGGCAACGGGCTCACCATTGTCGGTGCGAACACCTACATATATAAGCAGGCCATCTTTCTCCTGCACTTCGTCGACCGTCATGGTCCAGTCTTCGTGGCTGGCTATCTGATCGCCCACATTGAAGCTGACCCGGGTGACCGGTGCCTCTTCTTTGGCATACATGCGGTTTTCACCGGTAGCCGGAAACAACAGGGTAACCATGCGTCCTTCAACAGCAACGACAGTCCCCAAACCCAGATCCGTCTCTGTATCACTAATCCAACGCTGGCCAAGTGCAAAAGGCATTAAACTCTCCAAAGCCCAAGAGTGTGAGAATCGCAAAGGGGCGCTATGTTACCCGAAGGCGGAAAGCCGATCATCATGGTTGTGCTGCAAGGGAAAGCCAAACTGATACAAGCTTGATCTGTCAACCTGCCGGCCTCAATACAGCATCCGGAATACCAATCTGCAGACCCTTCTCGTGCATTAATTCATCACTGCGGTCGCTTTGTAATCGGTTGAACGATGAAAGCCATCTTTTTGCAATTATCCTCTTGCCAGAACGAATTCGCTCCCTATAATGCGCCTCCATCGACAGGGCAAGCGGCAACGCAAACAAGCCGGTCGGTAGCCTCGAAAAGCCTCGTAAAATAAGGCTTGACTCGAGAAGGCGGTTGAGTAGAATGCCACTCCCGCAGCAGCCAAAA